>CAKOID010000012.1 GCA_934086355.1 uncultured Bacilli bacterium | reverse complement strand
GTATAATACATAATCTCTTTACCTAATTTTTTAGCATAATCAATTTCCATTTTTGTACTAGTTCCGATATAATTATTTACATTTACTACTAATATAGAATTTGATAATTCTATTTTTTTTAAATGCTCTTCTTTTAATTTTAAAATTTGTTCTTCTGTTCTCTCATTATTATTTAATACAGGATACACAGGTGTAAGAATACAATGTCCTTCTAATGCCATTTTTTCTGTTATTATCATCATTTCTTTTTGAAATTTTAGGCTTCCACATATAGTTATTATTTTCATTTTGTTATCCTCCATCCAAATTACTTTCTTATCAATCATAACAATGGTTTAAAATGATTGTTTCATATATTTATTATAACATATCCAACTATAAATATAGTATTTGAAATATGTAGTTAAAATAATTATCAATTTTTTGGTTAAATAAAAAAGAATATATTTTTAAATATAATAATATTCTTTTCTAATTATTCTGATTCTTTTATTATATTTTTGCAACCAATGTATGTTGCTAGGAAATAACATCCATATATTAGACTCATTATTATAATTGTTAGAATTATTGAAGGTAATAATTGGTCTTTGGAAGCAAGTGTATTAAATATTGACAAAGCAAACTGTATACCGAATATTGAATGAATTATTGCAAGAATTAGAGGTAGCATAAAGAATATTGCAATTTGTTCAAACAATGAACGATTAATCATTTTTTCATCACAACCGATTTTTCTTAAAATAATATATCTTTCTTTATTATCAGAACTTTCCGTTAGTTGTTTTAAAGCTAGTATTGCACAACTAACTATTAGAAATATTATTCCTAAATAGATTGCAATAAATACAACTATGGTTGATAAACCAATACTTGATTCAAAGAGATGAACTTTAGTATGACGACTTAAAGAGTTTTTAGCTTTATGTAATTTTTGATTAAAATCAGAATCTTCATTTGAGAAAATATATTCTATTTTATCTTTTTCTGCATCATTTTTAGCATTGTAATTTGCTGCTAGAAACCATAATTTTTGATTAATTTCATTAAGATTTACAGTATCAGGAACAATTATAATACCCACGTTAGTTTTACTAGTTGAAATTTCTATAAAACCATCTTGACACTTTTTATATTTAGGTTTATATTTGTTTCCGTTTATGGTAATTTTTGCATTTTTCTTTAATCCCATATTTCTTAAATCAGCAATACCTTCATAATCAGATATTATTAAATATTCATCATCTTCTAAAGAGTATTCCTTATTACCATATAGTTTTGCTATTTTATTGTAATCTGATAATTTCATAATCATTTCTGGCGTTTCAAGGTTCATCATTGGAAATTGTTTTCTCACATCACCTACTGCATCACCTAATGATTTTTCCCATGTCAAATCACTAATTTCATATACTGGAACCTCTACTATATCTTTTAGGAGATTTATATCAACACCGTTTTCTTTAATTGTGAAAGAAATTGGTTTCTTAGAATCTTCTTTGATTTCTTCACTATATATTATACTTTCTTTACTATTATCTAAATTAGCAGTTTTATATAAATTAATATCAACTGGTGTCATATTTTCAATATCTTTTTGCATTGAATTTTTTAGAGCTAAAGATGAAGATAATGCAGTAATTGTCATAAATAACATTAAGCATATAACACTTATACTTATTACAGTTGTATTAATTTTATTATGTATTTGTCTTAATACAAACATATTTGTACCTTTTAAATATATACTCTTTTTTGATTCTACTATTTTTAAAATAAATCCTGATATTGACCAAAATATTAAAATTGTGGTAATTATGCCTAACATTACTGCAATTGCTATTGCTTTTGTTGTTTCATTTACGTTGGATAATGTAAATACTTTTTTCGTGACTATCCAATATGCATATCCTAATCCAATACTAGAGATTATAAATACAACTACACAAAGTATAGGATTTTTTATTTTTATTTTTTCGTTCTTTTTAGATGCTGTTAATAAATTAATTAATTTGTATCTAGAAATTGTAAAAGCATTAAAAATTAATACTGCTAAATACATTATTGCGAAATATAGACAAGTTTTAATACAAGCATTTTTTGAGAAAACAAATTCAAATTTAGTCATATCTGCTTGGAATAGTTTTGCTACTAATACCGACATAAATTGTGAGGCAAATATACCTATAACTAGTCCTATTAATAAAGATATGATTCCAACAAATATTGTTTCTATTAAAAGTATTTTAGATATTTGTCTTTTACCCATTCCTAATGTCATGTATATTCCAAATTCTTTTTTTCTTCTATTTATTAGAAAATTATTTGCATATACAATTAATAAACCTAATATTACTGCAATAAATATGGAAACCATATTAAGCATACTAATCATAAGTTTTATCATTTCTTTAGTAGAAGATGAAACTTGTAGCATTGCTTCTTGACTATCAAGAGAATTAAACATGTAAAATACTGCAACACCTAATACTAATGTTATAAAATATATAGCATAATCTTTGAAACTTTTTTTCATGTTTTTTAGAGACAATTTAAATAACATCGTTTAATTCGCCTCCAAGAAGTGTTTGAACTTCGATGATACTTTCAAAGAATTCTTTTCTACTGTTATCACCTTTTATTAGTTCGTTAAATATTTTACCATCTTTAATAAAAATAATTCTATCTGCATAACTTGCTGTAAATGCATCATGTGTAACCATTAAAATAGTTGCATCTAAAGATTCATTTAAAGTTGTTAATGTTTCTAATAATTGTTTTGCTGACTTTGAATCTAATGCTCCGGTTGGTTCATCTGCGAGAACTAATTTTGGATTTGTTATTATTGCTCTTGCTGATGCAACTCTCTGTTTTTGTCCTCCAGATAATTGATATGGATACTTATTTAAAATATTATCTATTTCTAACTTTTTAGCGATAGCTTTGACTTTTTTATCTATTTCGTGTACGTTTGCTTTTTGGATAGTAAGAGCTAAAGCTATATTTTCATATGCAGTTAAAGTATCTAGTAAATTAAAATCTTGAAATATAAAACCTAATTCTTCTCTTCTAAATTTATTAAGTTTGTTTCCTTTTAATTTTGTAATATCATCTCCATTTATTAGAATATGTCCAGTTGTTACCTTATCTATTGTTGATATACAATTTAAAAGTGTTGTTTTTCCACTTCCTGATGCTCCCATTATTCCAACAAATTCTTTTTTCTTAACGTTAAAACTAATATTGTCTACGGCTTTTGTTAAATTAGATTTATTACCATAATATTTTTCAACGTTTTGTACTTCTAATATATTTTCCATATATATACTCCTTTCAAATACAAGTATATTATAATAAAATTAATATTTGATTGCTATCGATTTATATTACAATTAGACTACATTTTTGTAATATTGTTAAAAAGTATTGTTTTATAAACATTTAGTTTTCAACAATACTTTTATTTTAGATTAATATAACTACTATTTGGAAATATTATTTTTATTTCTGTAAATTCATTTTCTTTAGAATCTAATTCTATCGATATACCTAGTTTATCACATAATTTTTTACATAAATATAATCCTATTCCAGTTGATTTTTTATTAGATAATCTTCCGTTAGTACCTGTAAAACCTTTTTCAAATACTCTATTTATTTCACTTTTCTTGATACCAATACCATTATCTTTTATATATAAAATAGTGTTATCTTTATTTTCTTTACTATACATTTCTATTTCAAGTGTACTTTCTTTATTTTTATATTTTACACTATTTTGTATAAGTTGATTTAATATAAATATTATCCATTTGCTATCAGTATATATTATATTATTTAAATCGTGTGTGTTTATTTCTACTTTTTCTTGTATAAGTATAGTTTTATTTTTTTTAATACTTTCATTTACTAAGTCTTTTAAATTAGATTTCTTAATATAATAATCTTTTTCTACTGTATTACTTCTTGCATAATACAATGCTTGGTCTATATAATTTTCTAATTTATCTAATTCTTCTTCAATGCTTCTAGTAGCATTATTTTTATTATTTTCTATAATCATTTTACTTGTTGCTAGAGGTATTTTTATTTCATGAATCCATAATTCTATATATTCTTTATAATCTTTTACGTTATATTTATATTTATTAACATTTTCATGCATAGATTTATTTGTTTGTTCTAATGTTTCATATAATATTTTACCTTCAATAAATTCTGGTTTTTTTATTACTTCTGTTATTAAATATTTTTCTTTTAGTTGATTTAACATTTTTTCTAAGTAATTATAATATTTTTTCTTTTTGTTATATTCATATATTAGTCCTATTAAGTATGATGTAATTATTATTATTGGGGTATATATTTTTATAAAAATATTTAGTGGATAAGTCATAAAAAATATTTCTATTGTTATTAATGAAAATATTATTAAAAGTATTGTTAGTATTTTTTCTTTTATAAATTTTAAAAAGGTCATTATTCTTCACTCCCTTTTAAAATATATCCTTGTCCTCTTTTTGTTTCTAATAGTTCTTTTAAGCCTAATTCTTCTAATTTATATCTTACTCTTGTAATGTTTACTGTTAGTGTACTATCTCCTATAAAGTTATCACTATCCCACAAGCACATCATTATATCTTCTCTAGATACTATTTTGTTTCTATTTTGAACTAAATATTTTAGAATTCTAAATTCATTTTTGGTAAGTTCAATTATATTGTTATCTTTTTCTATTGTACTTTTATTGATGTTTAAAATAAAATCTTTTGCGTCTATTTTATCTATATTTTCTTGTGTTTTTGTTCTTCTTAGTAGTGAATTAATTTTTGCAAGTAGGATATGTATATTGAATGGTTTTGTTATATAATGATCTGCTCCATTATTTATACTTAGTAATTCATCTATTTCATTATCTCTACTAGTTATAATTATTATTGGCATATTTGATTTTTTTCTAATTTCTTTACAGATATATTCTCCATCTGCATTAGGTAAGTTAATATCTAATAATAATAATTCTGGATTTATTTTTAAAATATCATTTAAAGTATTATTAAATGTACTTAAAGTTTCAGATAAGTATCCATTATTATTTAAAAATATTTCTAATTCATTTCTTAATTTTTCATCATCTTCAACGATTAATATTTTTTCCATACGTATCCCTCACGTATATTATAACATTAAATTATTCTTAATAATATTACAGTTTTGTAAGATTAGATATAAGTATATATTTGTTGTTTATATTTTTTTACATATATTTATTGTTTTATCTTTTGGGATATTGTATAATTATTTTAGGAATATTTAACAGTTGGGTGCTTGCCTCTTTATTCTTTTAATAAGAAAGGAGGCTTGGTAATATTATGACTAAGAAAGATTTTTTAATCTTATCTCTTATATTTATTATCTTTTTATTAATAGCCTTACTTTTTACTACTTTAGTATAGTAAAACTATATAATAAAAGCACTCAATCTAGCATAGATTAAGTGCAAACCCAAATGAGGTAAGTACTCAACATGAGCTTGTTAAGTATTCCCTTTTTTATTTTATTCAAGTTCCCTTGACATATTCATAATAACATACAGTTTATATATTTGCAAGTTTTTTGTTATATGTTTTATTTATGCTTTTTTACACATATTTATTGTTTTAAGAATATTTAACAGCCCATTACTTGTCTCTTTATTCTTTTATTAAGGAAGGAGACTTGGTTATTATGTCTAAGAAAGATTTTTTAATTTTATCTCTTATATTTATTATCTTTTTATTGATATCCTTACTTTTTACTACTTTAGTATAATAAAACTATATAATAAAAGCACTCAATCTAACGTATATTAAATGCACACCATTAATAATGGTAAGTACTCAACATGAGCTTGTTAAGTATTCCCTTTTTTATTATATTCAAGTCGCCTTGACGTATTCATAATAACATATTGTTTATATATTTTCAAATAAAACTTATCGTTTATATAATAAATTATTTATTATTTTTATTCTTTCCCAAGACAAGTTTAAATCTGTTCTACCGAAATGTCCATAAGATGCTAAATCGTAATATATTGAATTTAATAAATCTAATTCTTTTATTATATTATCTACACTGAAATTAAAATTATTATTTACAAATTCATATATTTTATCTATATCTACTTTATTCGTATTAAATGTATTTATGTAAATAGAAATTGGATATTCTTTTCCTATTGCATATGCTAATTCTATTTCACATTTATCTGCTAGGTTATTAGCTACAATATTTTTAGCAACAAATCTTGCATAATATGCTCCACTTCTATCTACTTTAGATGGGTCTTTACTGCTAAAACATCCTCCACCTACTTTTCCTATTCCTCCATAAGTATCTGCAACTATTTTTCTACCTGTTGTTCCACTATCTCCAAAAGAACCACCTATTGTGAATTTACCACTTGTATTTATTAATATTTTTGTATTTTTATCGATTAGATTGGTAGGAACAACTTTATATATTACTTCATTAATAATTAAATTATCTAACTCTTTTTTATCTATATCTTCTTTATGTTGAGATGCAATAATTATTGTATCTATTCTTTTTGGAATATCATTTTCATATTCGATAGTTATTTGTGTTTTGCCATCAGGTTTTAATATAGAATTTTTTTCTTTTTTTCTTACATCTGATAATCTTTTTGCTAATTTATTTGCTAAAAGGATTGGTAGTGGCATATATTCTTTTGTTTCATTTGTTGCATAACCAAACATTATTCCTTGGTCTCCAGCCATAATTTTATCCTGCTCTACTGCATTATTTATTTCAATAGATTGTTTATTTACTTTAACTATTACATTAAATTCTTCTTCATAGCCTATATCTTTTAAAACTTTCTTTGCTAAAGTGCCATAATCTAATGTTGCTTTAGTTGTTGCTTCTCCGTAAATAAGTATTAAGTCATCTTTTATAGTTGCTTCAACTGCCATTTTGCTAGTTTTATCTTGTTTTAATGCTTCATCTAATATGTAATCACTGATTTTATCACATATTTTATCTGGATGCCCTTCCGTTACTGATTCACTTGTTAAATAATATTTCATATAATCTCCCTCTTTCTCTTTTTATCAAAAATAAAAAACTCTTGAAAGAGTTATCGTTATAAAAATCTCTTTCATCGATATTAGCATTACCACCTTACTTACTTGCAGGTTGGTATGAGTTCTTAGAGCTAATTCTCTCCCTCATTCTTGATAAAAAATTATAATTATTTAACGTATTATTTCTAATACAATTTTATTTTAACACTATTTTTATATTTTGTATATGATTTATTTTTTCTTTTTAGTACTATTCTTTTCACTGTTTTCTAATACAAATTCATCAAGTAAAGGCATAGTGTCTGTTAAATATGAGTAAGTCTCAAAATACATTAGAACTTCAGAAGAATCTCCTTTTTGATAGTATCCAGACATAACATCTTCATTTTCTTTAATAGTATCTTTAAAATATTTTATAAAATGTTTATTTGCTTTGTTAATTCTATTTAAATAACTTTTTGCTTTTGCTTCGTCACCTAATTTATAATATAGGGCAAATAATGGAAATAACATTTCTAAATCTTCTTCAGGATATTTTTTATATAAATCTAATGCTGATTTTTCTTCTTCTAAATATGCATATGCTGCCATTAATTTGTATCTAACACCAGTATTATCATTCTCATTTAATCTTAGTATTTCTTTACATACTTCTATTCCTTGTTTTATTTTACCAGTTAAAAGTAAAATATCTGCTTTCATGTAATGACCACCAATATATGGTCTTGTTTCAAAAATACCATAAAAGTGTCCTATATTTTCTTTATCAAAATAATTTTCTTTTTCTAATCTTTTCTTTTCTTCAATTAATCCTTCGTTTAAAAGTTTTAGTTTTTTTATAAAATTATCTTCTAATTTAACTTGTAGTAATAAAGCATCAAAGCATTCAGGATATTTTTTATAAACTTTTTTAGCAATATCTATTCTTTCTTTTCTATCTTTGCTTGCATCTTCTGCTTCTTCTAACATTTCATAAGCATCATCTAATAGAGTGTTTTCATATTCAATTTCTCCATTGTTATATTTTTCTAAAAAATCTTGCATTTTTTCATTTAATTCATCAATGTTATCTATGTTGTTGTTCTCTATAAATTGTTGTATCATATTATTTAATTTATTATCCATACTACCTTACTCCTTTCAAATAAATTATTAATATATTTATATTTTATCAAGAAAATTTAATATTCTCAATATAATAAAAAAAAGACTTTCAAACGAAGTCTTATTTTTCTAATAATTTTGTTATTTCTTTTATGTTCTTTTTAAATATAATTGTATCTATTATATTAGATATAGAATATACTGTAATTAGTATTCCTAGAGAAGTTGTTAATGCTATAGTTCCAATACTAGGATTAAGTATAATTATTAAACCACATATAATAGATATTATAGAACATATTAGAAGTGATAACCAACTACTAATATTATTTCTATAAAGTAATATAGAAAGTCTTAAATCTAGTGTTGATTTAGTAATCATTATTATACCTGCTACTATAGGGAATAATGTTTTTACAATATCTGGATTAACTAGCATTATAATACCAAGTAATAATTCTATAACACCTAGTGTTAAGAAACTAGAGAAGAATATACTTGATTCTTTTTCTATTAAGAAATATATTCCATTTACAATAAGTAATATTGATAATATATAAGTTATTGTTGTAAATGATACTTCTGGATAAATAATGAATATTAATCCTATGATAAACATTATTATAGATATTATAATAGACGAGTATAAGAATTTGTTTAATTTATTTAACATGTCTAGGCTCCTTTCTACTATAATTTTAATAAATTTATTTTGTTTTGTAAACTACATTATTCTTTTATAAGTTGGATATTTTCATTTTTATATTCTTTTAATATTTCATTCCATATATATGATTCAACTAATCTTGCTTTTTTTGGATTTATTAAAAATCTTATGTTTAGTTCTATATGTTTATCTTTTACTTCTGTATATATCATTGGTTCATATTTATTATAATACATTCTATATGAAGTATTATTTTTTAATTCATTTTTCATTTTTGTTGGTATATTTTTTATTACATCTATATTATTTATTATTCTGTATAAAGTCTTTTTTGCTAATATAACATCACTATCAAGAGATATTTGTACTTTTATTTCATCCCATATATATTTAAATCCTTTATTCATATTTTTTACTGTTTCTGTAAATATTGTTGAGTTAGGAATTATTAATACTACGCCTGTACTTTGGTGTCCATAATTATCACTTACTTCTAATAATTCAAAAGCTAAGGCACCTAGATTTATTACATCACCTTTTTGTCCTTTTAT
The DNA here is from genome assembly GCA_934086355.1 of uncultured Bacilli bacterium. Next base: position 11,326 of record CAKOID010000012.1, on the reverse strand, counting down.
TTCAATTCTATCTTCTAATTTAAAAGGTTTATAAAGTTTTATATAAAGGCCGGCAAATAGATTAAATATATAATCTTTTAAAGATAATGTTATTGCTGCAGATACAAAACTTATTAATGTCATTGCATTTTTTATATTACTTTCCCATATTAAATAAATTATTAATATTTCTATTATTGAAATAATTAATTTAATAAAATTTAATGTTTTGTATTGTAATCTATTATTATTTATTTTGATTAATTGTTTTTTTAAAATATATATTAATGCTTTACCTATAATTAGTGTTAATATTGTGTAAAATATTAATACTGTATATTTGTTAGTAGATGATAAAAATAATGTATCAATATATTTCATCATATTAATCTCTCCTTTTTTGTATGAATTAATATAACACTTTTGTTAGATTATATAAAGTAAAAAAGAAGTATTTTTTTACTTCTTTACATTTCTTTACAATAATGGTGATACACCTATACCTAATGGTATATTTACTAAGTACCATACTATTATAATTACTAACCACATACATAACGTTCCTAATGAATATGGTACTAAATATTTTAGTGATTTAAATAATCCGACACCTTTTTTATCTTGATTATATAATTCCATATATGCTAAGAATATTACAAAATATGCCATTACTGGTGTTAATCCATATGTAACTGATTCACCTGCTCTAAATATTAATTGTGCAAATTCTGGTGTCATTCCTGAATTCATTAGAACTGGAACTGATACAGATGATAATATTGACCATTTATAAATTGATGATGGCAATACTAATGTTGATATTGCACTTAGTATAAATACTAGTAATACAAGTGGTAATCCAGTAAATTTAGTTGTTGAAATTATATTAGCAAACCAACTTGTTATAAGCATACCTATATTTGAATATTTTAATATAGATATAAATGTTGATGCAAAGAATATTAATACTAATACTTTACCCATTGCATCTAGTGAATGTGATAAATCATCACATACATCTCTGTTATTTTTTATACTTTTTGTTAATATTCCGTATGTTAATCCATTTATGAAGAATAATATTGTTATTACAAATACAAATCCTGAATTAAAGAATGAATTATATCCGAATAACTTATCAATATATAATTTTTGTGAATAATCTAGTAAATTTCCACTTAGTGGTAATCCTGGAATTATATTATATATGAAAATTAATAAATATATTGTACCTATAATTATTGAAATATATAAACTTTTTAATTCTTTTTTTGAAACGTATTTTTCTTCCTCTTCTTCAAATTCATATTTTCCTAATCTAGGAATAATATTTTTTTCTGTTATATTAGTTATTATGAATGATAGTGCTATAGTTGCTAAAATCATTATTATCATAAAACTTGTTGTTTTTATTGTATACCCTTCTTTTAATAAATTCGCAGCATCTTGTGTATATGTTAATAAAGAAGAATCTACTGAATTTATAAATATATTTATTCCAATACCACAGCTTATTGCGGCAAATGCAGTTATTATTCCTGCTTGTGGATTTCTTTTTCCGTATTTAAATAATAATGCTGATATTGGGATTAATACTATGTAAGATATATCGCCAGCTATGCTAGATAATATGCAAATTAATACTAATATAAATGTAACTACATTTTTTCTTAATTTTCTAGTTAGTACATAGAATAATGTATCTAGAAATCCAGTTTTGTCCATTATACCTATACCTAACAAGGTAATTAGTAGCATTGATAATGGTGTAAATGATGCAAAGTTTGATACTGTATTTGAGAATATGTATTTTAATCCTCTTAAACTAAATAAGTTTTCAATAGTAATCATAGTTGATTCTAATGAATTACTTTTAGTATTTACAGTGCTATAACTTCCAGTAATATCAAATAAAGACAATATTCCACTTACACATATTGTTATTAATATAAGTATTAAGAATGACATTATTGGATGCAATACAACTTTATCTCTTATTTTTCTTATTTTATTCATTTACTATGCTCCTTAATTTACGTTCAAATTCTAATCTATCTAACATTATTATGTGATTACAACCTAAACATTTTAATTTTATATCTACACCTACTCTAGTAACGCACCATTTATTTTCTTTACATGCATGTGGTTTTTTCATTGTAACTATTGAACCCACATTATATTTTTGTTCCATTATGTACCTCCAATTGATTATAAGGTATTTTTATATTATTTTTTTCATATGCTATTTTTATTTCTTTAAGGAATAATCTTTTTACAGCCCATTGTTTTCCTCTATTACATGTTATTAATACTTGATATATTATACTAGAATCAGCAAGTTCATTTATTCCAAGATATTCTACTTTTGATACTTCTTTATTATTTTCTTTAAAAGTATCTAGTGTATCTTTTATTACTTTTTCTACTTTATCATAATCTTCTTCATAAGCAGTTGGAATACTTATACATGTTGATGCTTTTTCTTGAGTAATATTAATTATTTTATCTATGTTTCTATTAGATATTATTAATACTTCACCAGTATATTTTTTTATTTTTGTATTTTTTAAACCAAATTCTATTACTGTTCCTGTGAATCCTTCATATTCAACTATGTCTCCTATTACATAGTAGTTATCAAATATTATGCTTATTCCATTAAAGACATCTTTTAATACGTCTTGTAATCCTAAACCAACTACTACTCCAGCTATACCTAAACCTGTAATAAGACTTGTTGTATTTATTCCATATAAGTTTAGTAAAAGTAAAATCATTATAATTAATATTAAATATCTTGCTATATTTCTAAATAAATGTAATATTGTTGTACGTTTTTTTATTTCTAATTCATCTTTACCTTTTATAACTATTTTGTCTACTATATCATATAGTATTTTGTATATAATGTATGATGATAATAAAATTATTACTGTTCCATAAACTTTTGGGTTAAGTAAAAAATCTAGCATATTATTCACCTTCTATATCTATGTTTAATATTTCTAATATTCTTTCTAAATCTTTATCAGTATCAAATGGTATTGATATTTTATTTTTTGATATTTGTACTTTAGTACCTGTTACATCACGTAATACTGATTCATATATTTTAAATCTTGGATTAAGAGTTGATACTCTAACTATTTTATTTTTCTTTATAACATTTTCTTCTTTACTTAATGTTTCAAGTTCTCTTACACTTATTCCGTCATCTATTACTTTTTGTGCTAAGTTAAGTATCATGTCTACATCATCTATTTTACTTAGTACTCTTGCATGTGACATACTTATAGTACCATTCATTACTTCTTTTTGAACGTATTTAGGAAGTGATAAAAGTCCTAATAAATTTGTTATATAACTTCTTGATTTTCCAAATTTATTTGCTACTTCTTCTTGTGTTAATCCAGTTGCATCAATATAATTTTTATATGCTGTTGCTTCTTCTATTGGAGACAAGTCTTCTCTTTGTATATTTTCTATTAATGCAATTTCCATCATTTGTTGATCTGTAAAATCTCTTATTATTGCTGGAATTTTTGTTAATCCTGCAAGTCTTGCTGCTTTAGTTCTTCTTTCACCGGCAACTAAATCATATCCTTTAATACTTTTTTTTACGATAATAGGTTCTATTAGTCCATGTTCTTTAATTGATTCAGATAATTCTCTTAATGATTCTTCATCAAAATATTCTCTTGGTTGATGAGGGTTGCTTCTTATTTCATCAACAGGTATTTCTAATATGTCACTATCTTTTGCACCGCTAACTATTTCTTTTTCGTAATTATTTAGTGTATCAATATTTAATGGTTCACTATTAAATAATTGTTCTAATCCTTTTCCTAATGCTTTTCTTTTACTCTCCATCTCTTAATATGACCTCCTTAGCCAAATTTAAATATGCTTCAGCTGCTCTACTTAAAGGGTCGTATTCAATAATTGGTTCTCCGTGACTTGGTGCTTCAACTAATCTGATTAATCTTGGAATGATAGTATTGAATACTTTTTCTTTAAAGAATTTTCTTACTTCTTCTACTACTTCTAGTCCTAATACAGTTCTTGAATCTAAAAGCGTTAATAACACGCCTTCAATTTTAAGTCCTGGGTTTAATCTTGTTTGAGTCATTATGATTGTATTTAATAGTTGTGTTATACCTTCTAACGCAAAGAATTCACATTGAACTGGAATAATTACTGAATTTGAACTTACTAATGCGTTAGTTGTTAATAATCCTAAAGATGGTGGACAATCTATTATTATATAATCATATTTATCTTCAATTGTACTTAATGCATTTTTTAATTGATTATTTTTTTTGAAATTAGTATCTTGATATGCTTTTTCAACTAATTCTATATCAATTCCAGCTAAATTTATTGTTGCTGGTAATATTGAAAGATTTGTAAATTTAGTTTTTATTATTGCTTTTTTTATATCACATTTTTCACTTAATACATCGTAAACACTATAAGGAATTTCTCCTTTATTTATACCTAAACCTGTAGTTGCATTTCCTTGTGGGTCTAAATCTATCAAAAGAGTTTTTTTGCCTAATTTACCTAAAGATGCTGATAAGTTTATGCTTGATGTAGTTTTTCCAACTCCTCCTTTTTGATTAACTAAAGATATTATTTTTGTCATTTTATCACTGCCTTTTTTAACTTCTTCTTATACATATTTAATTTTATCATATAAGTATATAATTGTCTAAGTGTTTTTTATAGTTTTTCATAAAAATAAAAGAAACTATATAAAATAATTTCTTTCTATGATTGTATTTGTTCTTTATATTCTTTTGTTCTTTTATCTAAATCATTAAATAATTTATCTACGTCTTCTTCAGTTTTAATTCTAGCACCACTCGCATAAATATGCCCTCCGCCATTATAGTTTTGAGCAACATCATTTATTATTGGTCCTCTACTTCTTATGTTTATTTTATGAATATCATTTTTTTCATCATAGCTAGAAAATGCCCAACAATATAATTCTTTAATAAAATTAAAGTTATTTACCATATTGCTTGCTGCTGAAGAATCTACGTTGAATTCATCCATTATTTTTCTATCTAGTTTTATATATCCAAAATTATTTTCTGTAATTGTCATATTAAGAGCAATATATGATTGAAATTTTACTTCGTTTATTGGTCTTGTATAAAGGTTATTATACAAACTACTTATATCTAATTGAAAATCTTCTATTAATTTTGTTACAACTTTAAAGGTTTTTGGACTTGTATAACTTAATAAAAATCTATCACTATCTGCTACTATACCTAGAAATAAATTAGAAGCAATTTTGTTATTTATTTTTAATTTAGTATTGTAAATTAATTCTGCTATTAATTCACATGTACTGCTTGCATGTTCATTTACTAATTCTAAATGTGCTATGTCCTCTACATTAGGATGATGGTCAATTCTAATTACATAGTCATAATTATCATAATTTATTCCATCTATCCTAGATTTATTTGGTACATCTAATACAATTAGCAATGGTTTTTCTAATCTATTATCATCAATTCTATCTAATTCTCCAAAATATTTGAATTTAGATACACTATTTCCTACAGCAAATATATTCTTTTTTGGATAAGTTAATTTTAAAGAATCTCTTAATGCAATTTCACTAGCAAGTGCATCTGGGTCTGGTCCTATATGTCTTGCTATTACTATATTATTATATTCTTTTATTTTTTTTATTATTTGCTTCATGATATTATTCATGTTACACCTTATTTTATTAATTCATATGTATCAGTTGCAATCATTAATTCTTCATTTGTTGGTACAACATAAACTGGAACTTTTGAATCATCAGTACTTATAATTCCTTCATGAATATCTTTAAATCCTGCTATAGAATTATTAACTTCTTCATTTAGTTTTATACCTAATGATTCTAGTTTAGTTATTACATCTTTTCTGAAACCAATTGCATTTTCACCTAATCCAGCAGTAAATACAAGTGCGTCTACGTTACCATTTAGTTCAACATAGTACTCAGCAATATAATTTACAATTCTATTTACATACATTTCATTAGATAATATTGCTAATTCATTTCCTTCTTCCATTGCAGCTTCAACGTCTCTATGGTCACTACCAATACCACTTATTCCTAATAAACCACTTTGTTTGTTTAGTGCATTATCTACTTCTGTTAAACTCATATTTGCTTCTTTCATAACGTATGGAATAACTGAATAATCAATATCTCCTGAACGAGTTCCCATCATTATACCAGCATTTGGTGTGAATCCCATTGTTGTATCATAACTTTTTCCATCTTTAACAGCACATAATGATCCACCTGAACCTACATGACAAATTATTATGTTTATGTTATCACGTCCAAGTTTTTCTTTCATAGTTTTTGTTATGAATTTATGACTTGTTCCATGGAAACCATATTTACGTACTTTATAATTTTCATACCAACTATATGGTACACTATATAAATATTGTTCTTTTTTCATTGTTTGATGAAAAGCTGTATCAAAAACACCTACATTTGGAGTATTTGGTAATGCTTCCATAAATGCTTTAACTCCAGTTAAATTTGCTGGATTATGTAATGGTGCTAATGGTATTAAATCAGTTACTGTTTCAATTACTTCATCATTTATTATTACAGAATCAGTATATTTTTCACCACCATGAACTAATCTATGTCCTATACCATCAAGTTCGTCTAAAGAGTCAATAACTTTATTTTCTATTAATTCTTCAATTAATATTTTTACAGCATCATCATGATTCTTTACACTTTTTATTTTTTTAGTTTTTTCTCCGTTCATTTTTATAGAATAGAAGCTATCTTCTAATCCTATTTTTTCAAAATATCCTCCTATTAATTCTTTTCCTTCAGGCATTAGAAATAAAGTAAACTTTAATGAACTACTACCTGCATTTACACTTAATATTTTCATATAAATCACCCTTCTAGTTAGTATTATACATTAAAGAACATTAAAAAACAACGAATAAATTCGTTATTATAAATATATATCATATATTTTCTTGTATTTGATTTTTTGTTATTATTATTTAATATATTCCAAATCTATTTTACTCGATTTTGTATTTGTATTTATTGTTATATTACTTGTATTATTTATTATGTTTAAATCGTCATAAGAAATATTTTCTTCTATTGGTGTTTTTAATATATAATTTATTATTAACTCTTTATCCAATAACCAACTTTTTAAATCATCTAAAGTATGATTTATTTTATACGTTTGAAAATTCAATTTTTTAGTACTTGATATGAATATATTTTCATTAGATAATGATGCAGAAATAGACTTTTGATAATTACATAATATTAAATTTTTTGATGCATCTACTATTGCATCATCTACATAGAAATTATTTGTTGACTCTATTTTCCAGTTACTATCTTTTGTAAACTTTTTTTGTACAACATTTCTAACAACTTTTTTATTTATTAAATCTATATAATCACTATATTCTCCTATTTTTCTTAGTGGCTCATCTAAATATATATTTGTTATTTCTTCATGATAAGGTTCGTATTCACTTGCTGTTTCTCCTATTTCTATTTGGAAATCTTTTATAATATATTTACCATCAGTAGTCCAATTAAATCTTATATATTCTACATCATCATCTAATGTAGTCATCTTTCCTATTTCTACTTTTGTATTAAGGTCCGTTTTGCTATAGTTTGTTATCATCTGATATTTTCCATTTTTTAAAACTGCATCAACTCTGAAATTTTTCCCTGTTATATTTGTTACTTTACCGCTTGATATTATTGTTGTTCCTTTTTTTAAATTCATTTTTATTCCTTTAGTATACATATTTGCATTTGAAGTAAAAGTATATTCATTATCGTTTTTTATAACATCATTTGAATATGATAACATTTCATCAACGTTCATTAAATTTTTTCCAGTAGTTTTAAGTTCTATTTTATATTTTCCATTATTTACATCATTTGTATCAGTTACTAAATCTCCAACACTATTAATTTCGCTTGGATACTCAGGTGATGGTGTTTCTCCATATTCTTCATATTCTGTTGCTGTACTACCTAATTCTACTTGAAAATTTTTCATAATACATTTTATACTTGCATCTCTTACTGCATCATCTATTGTTAAATTATTAGTTGCATTACTAACTGTAAATGTTACAGTGTTGTGTCCATTTTTTATATTAAATGAAGATAAAGGAGATGATTGATTTACCATAAATTTCCAAGCAGTATCACTACTTACTTCGGCATCAAAAGATAAAGTTACTGTTTTTCCATTTAAATTTGCAAATTCATCATTAATAAGTTTAAAGTATGTATCTTTATCTTCTTCACCTGTGGTTATTATACTATTAGCATAAGTAACATTTGTACCTGCTGTAATATTTTTTACATAATTTTTCCCACTTCTTGTCTCTTGCAAACTATTTCCATATATTTTAAAATTCTTTATTGCCTTTGCGTTATCTACTAATATACTTTCTGACTCTTCATTTTTTACTACTTCACCTTTTGCACTTCTTATATCTAGTATCTTTACATTTCCTTCAAATTTCTTATACATATTATCATTTTGTAAATCATTTGTCTCTAAAAATTCTACTGTTAATTCAAAATTTTGGATTTCTCCTACTTTTATATTGTTTACGGCTATTATTCCATCAATACTTGGATATACTAGATTATTTCCATTACAGTCACCTTCTGTTGAACTACATTTTAGTGTTAAATATAAATCATTTTTGTCTTCAAATTCGTTTATTATATTTTCTAAATAAACTGTATAGTTTTCTACTTCTTTATTTCCAGTATTTTCTACACTAAAAGTTTTTACAATTTTATCTCCTGGCATCATATTTTCTTTACTTATTAAGCCATTGCCATCATCATATTTTAATTCTAACTTTGCTAAACTTACTGTTACTGATTTTTCATTAGTATTGCCCTTTATTGTTGTTAAGTAATATGCATAAGTTAGTCCTATCAATATTAATAAAATCAAAACTATTCCCGTTATACTAATAGTTATTTTTTGCTTACGATTCATACTCCCACTCTCCTTCTTATTACACAAAAAATTATATTTCTTTATCCCCCCCCCCCAACAATTTGGGGAGTTGGGAAAGAGATATAATTTTAATTTTTTATGAATCGTAAATTTAATTTTTTTATTTAATATCACAACGGTATTACTACCCTAATAAAATATTATCAAAAAAAGATACTATTTTCAAGTATCTATTTTTAAAAATTAAGCATAACCCAATCTGGTTTAAAGATTAGTAGTATTCCCATTAAAATCATTAGTATTCCACCAATTAAATTTACAAATTTATTGTATCTAGTACTTATACCTTTTGATTTTAATGTAAATACTGCTATTAAAAATACTACTAAATCATCTATTAAGTAAAAGAATATATACACAATTAAATAAATAATTTTTGTTAGTCCATGTATGTTATTTAAACTTAATAATTCTAGATAAATTGTTGGAAAACCTAAAGAACATGCTAATTCTACTAGATTAACACTACTTGCTAATAAAATTGTACCTATTATAGCAAGTAAAGTAGACTTTTTAGACATTATTTCATTTATTTTCTTTATTATACCTTTTCTTTTCTTTTTATCAACAACATGACATCCAGTATCTTTTCTTGTTTTTATGTAAATGTATAAGTTATATATACCTAATATAATTGCAACAATTGCAATTAAGTCTCTAACAACGGTTACCATTGTTAAATCTAAAATAACACTCATACCTAACATACTTAAGAAATATATTACTCCACTTGTTAAAATAAATGTTAGTCCAATAGTAATCATTTTCTTTTTATCTTTCATTCCTAAAGTCATATTGATTAACAACAACAATATCCACATAGCACAAGGGTTAAATCCATCTATAAATCCTAATATTATACCAACTAAAGTTAAACTAGTTTTTTTTGCATCAACTTTACCTAATATTGGAATTGTTTTTTCTACAGTTTCTTTTTTATCATTAATATTATCATTTAAATAGTTGTCTATAATGTAAGTAAATTCGTCTTTTGTCGATTCACTAAAACCTAATATATATTCTTTTCCAATTACAGTAAATGGAACTCCAGTACTTGTAACTTCAAATAAATTTTTTGATGCATTCATCATTGTTAAATTATCTTTATTTTTCATTACTTCATACTTATAAATATTTATTTTATCTTTATATTTATTTTCCAATTCTTTAAAATATTCTATTTCATCATGGCAATGTGGACAAGTATAACTATAAAATAAATATATATTAACCTTATTTTCTTCTACTTTTTCCCCTACAATGTTTGCAGTAACATCTTCATAATCTTTACTTAATGCAAATACATTAAATGGAATTAAAAAAAGTATAGAAATTATTAATACCCATATTTTTTTCATAATATTTCACTCAATTCTTCTAAAATTTCTTTTTTTGTTTTTTCTCCAATTATTCGTTTAATCTCTTCATTGTTATTTTCTACAATAACTACTGGAAGTATTTCTCCGACATTATACTTTTCTACTTTCTCTTCATCCAAATCATAATCTAAACTAATATACTCATGATTTGGATACATATTTTCTATATCAGACCAGATACTTTTTGAAATTAGGCATCCTGGACACCACATTGCATTTATTTTAATTATTTTCATTACTACTTAACTCCTCATCATATATTTTCTTAAATATTTTCATAAATTTATTTAGTTCTTCTAAAGTTGTTAGATGACTTAAACTAATTCTTATGCTGTTTTTTGCTAATTCTAAATCGTTAGTAATGGCATATACAGATTTAGAAGGCGTACTTCCTAAACTACATGCGGATGTTGTTGATAAGCAAATTCCATTTTCAGTTAATTTTTTTACAACTCTTTTTGCATCCATATTTACTAAACTAAAATTTAATGTGTTTGGGATACTGTTTTTAGGACTATTTATATGTACATTAGTAAATATGCTTAGTTCATCTCTTAAAAATTTATTTAATCCGCTTATATAGTCATATCTTTCATTTAAATTATCTAAAGCCAATTCTATAGATTTTTTTAATGCTACTACATTTGCTGTTACTGGAGTTCCACTTCTATATATTGTAGTGGATTTACCACCATGAATTAGCGGAATTAATTTATTATTGTTCATGTTTAACAGTACTCCAAATCCGTTTAGGCCATAAAATTTATGAGGAGCAAAGGTAACAAAATCTACATTTTTAAAATCTACATTTATTTTTCCTACTGCTTGTGTTGCATCTGTATGAAATATGCAATTTTCATAATTTTTTACAATTTTACTTAT
>CAKOID010000011.1 GCA_934086355.1 uncultured Bacilli bacterium | reverse complement strand
GATAATAAAATTAAAACACCTAGTAGTTTAAAACGAAAAAATCCTAATTCTAAAATGAGATATAATGAACAATGGACTATATCATCAGTTAAGAAGATTTTAAAAAATAGAATGTATACAGGTGATATGGTTCAAAGTACACAGACTAAAGTAAATTATAAATCTAAAAAGAAAAAAACTCTTCCAAAAAGTAATTGGGACATAGTTCCAGGAACACATGAACCTTTAGTTGATAAACTAACTTTTGAAAGAATACAAGGTAATGTTAAAAGAATTAATGTAAGTGTTAGTAATAGAGAAAAAAGATTATTTGAAAATTTACTATTTTGTAAAGAATGTGGAAATGCATTAACAATTACTTACCGAAAAAATCATAATTATTGGACTATTAATTGTAATAAATATGCAAGATATCCAAGAAGAAGATTATGTGAACCACATTTTATGCCTTATGATAAATTAGAAGAAGCTTTGCTCGAAGTAGTAAGAACAACTTGTAAAAATTATATTAAACAAATCGATTCTAAATTGTTATCAAAGGAGATAGCAGATAAAAATAGTAAAAAGGAAGATAATAAAGAAAAGATAAGATATTTAGAAAATAAGATAAAAGAATATATCTCAAAAATTGATATGTTATATGAAGATAAATTTAGAGGTAACATATCAGATGTTACTTATAAAAGATTATCTCAGGAAACAGAAAGTCTATTAAATAAGGCACAATTAGATTTAGAAAAATACAAAGGTACTAAAAAAGAAAGCATTAAAACTAAAGAATTAGAAGAATATGAAGAAAGAATAAGAGAATTAGTAGATATAGAGAAGCCTACTAGAGAACTTTTACAAACATTAATTGATAAAATTGAAATTGATAAGGATAAAAATATTGAAATTTTCTATAGATTCATGATTTAAAAATTCTGTGCATTTGCACAGAATAGTACATAATACTAAAACTCGTATGTATCACAAATTTAACTTCGCGACAGGCTGTCGAAAAGTTGAAAACTAAATAACTTCGGTTCAAAATGGTCCGAAGTATAAATCTAAGCAACTTTGTCCTAACTTGAGACGAAGTTGAAAATAATAAAATATTGTAAATTTTGGACAGAGTGTCCGGAAGTTATAACTTTGTTGCAAATTGCAACAAGGTTAAATAAAAAATATACTTTTTCCCAAAGCTGTAAAAGGTTAAATGTACTTGTGGCCATATTGTCCACAAGTTGTAGTTAATTTGTGTTCAACTTAGGTACAAGTTAAAACTTCTGTTCATCTTGGTCAGAAGTTGTAGTATTTATTGATATTACTTCGTGTCAACTTGGCGAGAAGTTAAAAATCCCGACAAGCTGTCGGTAATTTATAAAATAATATACCGATAACGGAATAAATGCATTGACAAAGCATACCGAGTGCGGTATAATTGTAATAGAGGTGAAAAGTATGGCATTTATGACCACAAAAGAAGCTGTTGAAAAATGGAATATTAGTGAGAGAAGAATAAGACAATTATTACAAGACGGAAGAATTGAAGGCGCTGTTAAAGTAGGAAATAGTTGGAATATTCCAATTGATGCTGATAAACCTGTTGATAAAAGAATAATTAAACCAAATGATAATAATTTTATTATTGATTTAGATAATAATTATTTTGATGAAGTAGATAGCTTAAAAAAAGAATTAGATAGTAAAAGATCAATACCAAAAGAAACTTTAAAATCATTAAGAGAATCTATTAACTTAGAATGGACTTATAATAGTAATGGAATTGAAGGTAATACCTTAACATTAAGAGAAACGCAAGTTGTTTTAGAAGGGATAACTGTTGGTGGAAAATCTATTAAAGAACATTTAGAAGCAATTAACCATGAAAAAGCAATTTTATTTTTAGATGATTTGGTTAAGGATAATGAACCAATTAGTGAATGGAATATTAAAAATATTCACCAATTAGTATTAAAAGATATTGATAATGAAAATGCTGGAAGATATAGAAAAGAAAATGTAACCATTAAAGGTGCAACACATATTCCACCTGATTATCTAAAACTTCCTGAATTAATGGAAAAATTAATATTAACTTATAATACTTGGAGTGAATATCATCCAATAATTCAAGCGGCATTATTACATGGAGAGTTAGTAAAAATCCACCCGTTTGTAGATGGTAATGGAAGAACGTCCAGATTACTTATGAATTTAGTTTTAATGAACAACGGATATAATCCTGTAATTATAAAGAAAGAATCAAGATTAAAATATTATGAAGCATTAGATAAAGCACATACAACTGGTAATTATACTGATTTTGTTAAATTAGTTACTAAGTTAGAAATTGAAATGTTGAAAAAATATTTAGAATTATTATAGGAGGTAAATATGGAAATAGAAGTAATTATAGCAGCTATAATAGAAGGAATTGTAGCATTAATTGTAGGTTTTTGCAGTGGATATTCAGTAGGAATTAATAAAAAAAATAAATTTAAACAGAGAGCTAAAGATAATGCTAATCAAATTCAAATTGGTGAAATAAATAATGGAAAGTAAAAATCAGAAAGCTAGAGATAATGTTGTTCAAGTTCAAGCGGATACAATAAATCTTGGATTAACTGAAGAAACTGTGAGAAATATAATTTCTATTGAAACGCAAAAAGCTTTGAAAGAAGCGGAATTAGTAGCAACAGAAGTTGCTCTAAAAAGATTAAATGAATATAACGAAACATTGATAAATAAATTAGTGAAATATGAAATGCTACAAGCATTTTCAGATCCAGCAATTCAAATGTTATTTAGAAAAACAGAAAGAACAGCTATTTGTACGGATAGAGAGTTTGATTATGAAATGTTAAGTGAATTATTAGCACATAGGGTAAAGAAAGCTAAAGATTATGTAGTAAAAGCTGCAATCAATAAATCAGTGGAAATAATTGAAGATATTTCAGAGGAAGCTTTATTAGGGTTAACATTATTATTTGCAATAATAAGCTTACAACCAGAAAGCGGAATTGTGTCTGATGGATTAGCCGTATTAGATAGTTTATTTGGAAGACTAATTGCTGGAAATAAACTACCATCTGGAAGAACTTGGATAGATAATTTGGAAATTGTTCAAGTTGTGAAAACTATACCATATTCAAGTATTTCAAAATTTAATGATCACTTTAATAAAAAATTAGATGGTTATTTTAAGGATGGGATAGAGGTGAATTCAGACAAATATAATAAAATAATAAACGATTTGAAAAATGTTGGATTATCAGAAAATGTACTAATAAAAAATGAATATATAGATAATTATTATAAAATTCCTGTAGTTGAAAAGGGAAAAATAAAAGATTTAAAAATTAACCAAGTTACAGCAACTGGACAAATTACAGTTATAAAATTGACAGATGATCAAATAAAAGTATTGGAAGATATATATGAAAATTATGATAAAAAACCACAAAATATAGCTGAAATTCAAAAAAAATATGAAGAAAAGTTAGACAAATATGTTAATTTGAAAAAAAATTCTACTTGGTGGAATGATACAATGTTTAATATGCCAAGTATAGAAATAACTCCTATTGGGAGAATTTTAGCACAAGTTAATGCTAAAAGATTAGATGATAGGGTTCCTAGTTTAGAAAATTAACTACACAATGACCATCACCAGGTGCCGAAGGTGCTGAAGTAATTTACGCTCTTAGAAATAATGACAAACTTGCTAGTAAAATATTAAATGCACTATCTGAAAAAGGACAATTAGTAAGAAAATATTACCAACGTAGATTACCAAGTGATACATCAAAAGACTATTACTATATGTTAAGAAATACTCCAAATGCAGAAACTGTAATAGTTGAATATGGATTTTTAGATAATGCAAAAGACGCAGAAAAATTAAAAAACAATTATAAAGATTATGCTGAAGCAGTCATAGAAGCCGTTTTAGATTATAAAAACATTCCATATGAACAAACTGGATATTATATAGTTAAAAAAGGTGACTCTTTATGGAGTATTGCAAATAAATATAATACTAATGTTAATGAATTAAAAAAATTAAACAATTTAACTTCAAATTCATTATCAATAGGACAAAAACTTAAATTACCAACAAATGATAATAGTAATGAAACTCCATCTCCAACACCATCTCCATCAAATACATATACTGTAAAAAAAGGTGATTCGCTTTATAGTATCGCAAAGAAATATGATACTACTGTAGATAAATTAAAAACTACAAACAATTTGACTTCTAACAATTTATCAATTGGTCAAGTTTTAAAAATACCAGGAACTAGTACAGAATTACCAAATACTCATACAGTATCAAAAGGAGAAACTTTATATGGTATTGCATCAAAATATGGTGTTTCAGTAGATGATATAAAAAAATTAAATAATCTGACTTCTAATACACTTAGTGTTGGACAAGTACTTCTTTTGCCGGGTACAACTGAAGAAAATACTGTGAATACTTATACAGTAAAAAAAGGTGATACACTATATGGAATTGCTTCTAAATATAATTTAACAACAGATGAATTAAAAAAATTAAACAATCTAACTTCAAATTCATTATCAATAGGACAAACTTTAAAAATCAGAAAAAGCGAATCAGATTTTATTACTGAAGACTATGATTTTTATACAGTAAAAGAAGGAGATACATTGTTTAGTATTGCAAATAAATATGATACTACACCAGATAAAATAAAATCATTGAATAATTTAACTTCAGATACTTTATCTATTGGACAATTAATAAAGATACCAGCAACGACATCCAATGTTTATATAGTAAAAAAAGGTGATACATTATGGAGTATAGCAAAAGACAACAACACAAATGTAGACAAAATAAAAGAGTTAAATAATTTAATAAATAATTCACTAACAATAGGACAACAATTATTATTAAATTAATAAAACAAATTAATATCTAAAATACCTTAAATGGTATTTTTTAATAAATATAAATATTTTTTTTATAACACAAAAAATCAAAAAAATGTAAACTCCACACATCTTATTTAACAAAATTTCTTGAAAATTTCACAACACAGTGCTATATTCTAAAAGAAGGATGTGATTAAAATGCCACAATATGATACAGAAAAGGCAATAACAGATACAATAACTAATACAGCAAAATCATTCTCAATATCAGAAGTATGGGTAATAATAAGTATATTACTTGCTGTAATAGGAGGAGTATTCTTATTTACTAATTATTTTGGAAAAGACAAAGAGGGAACTTATACAGGATATAAAAAGAAAATATATGATTTTATAAATTTTAAAACAACTATTATAGAACCAATATTTAGAGTTTTATATCTAATAGTTGCAATTGCAATAACATTAGCTTCATTTTCATATATTACAACTAACTTCTTTGAATTTATAGGAACTTTAGTATTTGGAAATATTTTAGCTCGTTTAGCATTCGAACTTTTATTATTAGTTTTAAAATTATTCAAAGATGTTTCAGAAATAAAAGATTCTTTAAAAAAAACAAATACTAAACCAACATTAATAAAAGAAGAAAAGAAACATGATAAAAAAGATGAAGTAAAAAAATTAGAAAAAATTAGTAAAGAAGAAAAAGCAGAAAAAAAAGATAAAGAAGAAACAACTCCAAAAACTATATAAAAAAAGACTTTGTAAAAAATGATGTGAATCCATTTAGGAAACATCAAAATTCAAAGTCTTTTTTAATTTGTATTTTCTGTAGATTGATTATCTTCATTATCAACCAAATTATCAGTAGAATTACTAATATTATTATCATCATTATTTTCAGTATCACGATTATCTACATTTTCATCTTCGCTATTATCTTCGTTAGATTTATTAGAATCATTACCATCATCAATTGTACTTATGGTATTTTTAGTATCTTCATTAACTGCTTCAGATTTAGAAACTTTAACAACATTAACTGTTATACTATTAACATCGCTTACTAAAGTTCCTTTACTAACATTTTGATTAATTATAATTCCATCTTTGTTTGAATCATATCCATCCATACCATCAGTAATATAATTAATATTAACAGTTATTCCTCTAGCATCAGCCCAAGTATTTAAATAAGTTATAGAACTTCCAATAAAGTTAGGTAAAGCTTCATTTCTTTTAACACTATAATATTGTTTACCAATAACAGGAACTTCATAAGTATAATTAGCACTAAAATTAAATGTTTTAATCATAGTAGGTTCTTCTAAACCTAAATTGCCTTTCATAGCTTTAACAATTTCATTTAAACTTTCAGGATAATATTGGAAAGTATAAACATTTCCCAATCCAGGAATTAACATTGTTAAATCATAACCAGTTAAGTAAGTTTTTTCAATATTAATATTTGCATCATTTTCTAAAAGCATCTTTTTACCAACATTATATAAATTTAGCATTTCATCAGTACTAACATTAGTTTCAATATTTTTGCTTATTGCATCAAGTACTTCATAAAATTTATTAACACTTCTTATATTCTTTACTTTTTTAGCCATAGCTTCAACAACTAATTGTTGATGTTGAACTCTTTGGAAATCACCAAGCGGTAAAGAATGCCTATGTCGAGATAATGCCAATGCCGCTTCTCCATTTAAAGTTTGAACACCTTTTTTAAGACATATTTCGTGGTCTCCAAATTCTCTATTAGAATCTTGTTCACAGAAATCAACAGGAACATCAACTTCAATTCCATCTAAAGCTTCAACTAAATCAACAACACCTTTAAAATTAATTTTAACATAATAATCTATATCGATACCAGTTAAATCTTTTAAAGTATTTATAACACAAGTAGTACCACCTGCAGCACTAGAATTTATTTTATTACTTTTCTTACCATTACATGCAATAGGAGCATAAGTGTCTCGTGGAATACTAAATACAGTAGTATTAAGAGTAGTAGGGTTAAAAGTAATCATCATCATAGTATCACCATTAAACGCTTGATTAGCTTTCAAACCATCAACTTCAGAATCTACACCAAGTAGTAAAATAGTAAAAGGTTCCGTTAATTTCTTACCACTACCACTATTCAAACTAATATTTTTTCTCTTTTCTTTATACGTATACACAATTTTAGTTTCATTACCAATATTATTATAATTATCATATCCAGAAAAACTAACAACATATCCGGTACTAACTAAAATCCCATTAATACTTTTATTATATAAGTCACCAATCATCTCTAAATAATTATCATAATATTTAATATCAATTTTATCTAATTTCTTTTTATCTACTAACTTATTAGCAAGAACATGACCTTCAATATCATTTTCATCACTTATCATACCAACAACAAAATTACTATTATTTTTAAATTCAGTATCCTTTAGCACAACCAAACTACTACTATAAGTAACAACATCTTTATTCATTCTATCTACAATATTATAAGTTTTATTAAGATATATACTAAATATAATAAAGATAATACTTATTAAACTTACAAATATACTATTTATAATATAACTCTTCTTTTTTTTACTAAATAATAACAATATACTTATAAATAAATATCCAAAATAACTTAAATAAATAAATACAAGGAATATTATTCTTAAAACAGTTTCAATATTTTTTAAAAGTAACAAACCTTGACTAATAAATACAATAGAAACTAAATATAAAACACTTATTATATAAAACATTATCCTATATTTCTTATCTAATTTTTTAAACTTTTTTAATATCTTTTTCATAAAACCATTCCTATTTTTTAATTATACAATAATTTATTATCTATGTATAGTATGAATTTTTATTAAAATTTTATTTAAAAATTACAATTTATAGTAGAACATATCCAAAATATTTAGTAAAATATAATTGTATAGACACTTGAGGGGGAATATGATATGAGTATTGAAGAAATTGTACTAAGTAACATTAAAAATATAGTAATAGAACCTGATTTTGATAATGAAGGTAATTGTTATTTTAATATTGTTATAATAAATAACATTGATAATGAAAAATATAAAAAATATAGTAACCTTTATATAAATTATTTATCTAAAAAATTTAATTCAAATCCAGAACAAGTTAATTCGCATATAATTACGAAATTATTATCAAAATATAGTGTATCAGAAACTAGCGAAGCAATTGTAAAGACTGAAGGAATAGATGTTTCTATACTAAAAATTCACCTTCAAAATAATAAATCAATAGAAATATATTTGCCTATTTCATATGATGATGAAGAAGTAATGGAAATGTTAAGTGATTTCAAAAAAAGTATCAATTATGAAAGTCTAAAAAATAGTTTATTAAATATCATAAAATTTAATTTATCAAAAACATACAATAATAATGTCATAGATAACTTATATTTTTATAATTCAAACTTAAGAACCGGATGTACATTATTTAAAGAAAAAATAACAAATAAAAACTCTTTATATTGTTTTACAAAAAACTTGGATGCCTTAAGTTCGGATGATATTGTAGTAAAAGTTGCAAAGGATTTTTTAACAAAAAACACAGATTCAATCGACAAATACAAAATTGGTAATGGTGAATTAACATTATCATTTAAAGATGGTAAAACATTTGAAACTTCAAATAAAGACTTAATTAAAACACTTGAACCAACACTACATAAAATAGAAGATGTTTTAATAGATAAAAAAATAAAAGAATTAAAATTGAAAAAGAAGACTTTATGACAAAAATAAAGTTTTTTTAAATTTAATAATATGTTATACTTTTATAGGGTAGATAAAATGAGTAAGAAAAAAATAAATAAAATTTTAAATACTATTATTATCTTGTTAATAGTCTTAATATCCATAGCATACACAAAAAAGGAACTAGTAGATAATAATGAAAATACTAATGAGAAAACTGTAAGTACATTAAAAACTAATAGCAATTTAGAAGTATATTATTTTGATGTTGGTCAAGCAGATTCTATTTTAATAAGAGAAAATGATAATAATATTTTAATAGATGCTGGAAATAATGAAGATGGTGAAAAGTTAGTAGATTATTTAAAAAATGATTTAAATATAGAAAAATTTAATATGGTAGTTGGAACTCATCCTCATGAAGATCACATAGGAGGTTTAGATAACATCATAAATTCTTTTGACATAGACACTATTTTAATGCCAAATGCAACATCAACTTCAAAAACTTTTGAAAGTGTATTAGATTCTATAGAAAAAAAAGATTATAAAATAACAGTTCCAAAAATTAATGAAGAATTTAACTATAATAATATTAATCTAAAAGTATTATATTCTGGAACAGATGAAAAAGATTTAAATAATACATCAATAGTATTAAAACTTACATACCAAAATAATAAATTTTTGTTTATGGGAGATGCAACAAGTAAAGTAGAAAAAAAACTTTTAAATGAAGATATTAAAAGTGATGTACTAAAAATAGGACATCATGGTTCAGAATATAGTACAACGAATAATTTTTTAGATAAAGTTAATCCTCAATATGCAATAATTGAA
The DNA here is from genome assembly GCA_934086355.1 of uncultured Bacilli bacterium. Next base: position 13,930 of record CAKOID010000011.1, on the reverse strand, counting down.
GTTGGAAAAAATAATACATATAATCATCCTAAAGAAATAACACTTGATAAATTAAATAAAAAAAATATAAAGATATACAGAACAGATATTGATGGAACAATAAAAGTTACTTCAGATGGAAATAATTTAAAATTTGAAACTTTAAAAACAGATTTAGACGGTTAAATAGAAAGAGGTTAAATTATGTATACAGTGGAAAGTATAATAAATGATATAGTAAAATTAGAAGATAGAAACACAAAAAAAATATTTGAAATAAACAAATCTCTTTTACCAAATAATATAAAAGAACAAGATATATTAGATTTAGTAAATGATAAATATATAGTAAATGAAGAAGAAACAAAAAGAATAAAAAAGGATATAAGAAATAGATTTAATAATTTAATTAAATAAAATGGAGTTGGTAGTGTGAAAAAAATCATAATAACTTTAATATCTATAATATTATTGTTTATAGCATCAACATTTATAATAGCATTTTTTATTACAAATAATGGTAGTTTCTTAACAAACTTTAAATTTAAAAATGTAACCAATGTTGGACTTAATTTTTATGTATACTATGATAAAGTTAAAGTTGCTACTAAATATGATGTTATAGTTTACGACAATGATAATAAAATAATATACAAAGAAAGTACGAAAAATAATAGTGTTACAATTAAATTTGATAGTTTAAATTATAATGAATCTTACAAAATAGTTGTAATTGCATATGATAAAGAAGGTAACAAAAAAAGTATTAAAGAGCCATATAAATTTGTATGGAATGAACTTACATTTAGCGAAACTAATCCAGTAGTAATGGATAATAATGATGATTATGTAGTTGAATTTATAGGGGATTATAAGAAAAAAAATTATAAATTAAATATTTCTAAAAATAATGTATTAGAAGACACTGTTAATATTAATGATGAAGCATATACAATAAAGAATAATTTATTCAAAGATGAAAAATGTACATATACTTTAGATATAGTTGAAAATTCAAAAATAATATCTACACTAAAAATATATAATTTAGAAAGCCCAATATCTGATATAGTATTCAATAATCCAAATGATGGAGACATGATGAATTATGATGATGTTCCAATTTCATTTACTGGTGGAGATAATGCTAGTAATTATGAATTAGAATTATATCAAGGAAATAAATTAATTAGACGTAAAGAAATACATGATAAAAATATAATTTTATCAAGTAACTTATTTGAAAAAGCATCAAATTATAAAGTTAAAATAACAGCATCATATTATGATTACATTGATTATTCTAAAACAAACGAAATTAATTTTACAATAAATGCAAAAGAAACATTAAAACCAGTTTATACAAATCATAAAACTGATTATATAAAACAAGGTTCTAAAATAAAACTGTTAAATCCTGATTCTAATGCAGAAATATATTATACAACTGATGGCACAGAACCAACTAAAGATAGTAAAAAGTATACTGAAGAAATAGAAATAAATAATGATGTAACTATAAAAGCAATTGCTATAGAAGAAAAGAAAAATAATTCTATTGTAAGTGAATTTGATTTTAAAGTAGGTACTAAAAATAATTATAAAGTTTATTTATCTGCTTCAAATCAAAACAACAATATAGGAGTAACTGAAGTAGGTTATACAAATGAAAAAAAGGAAATGAATGATTTAACAAATTATATTGAAAAAAGATTAAAAAGTTACGGTGTAAAAACTTATAGAAATGAATTTGGAGATATTAATAGATGGACTCAAGATAGTACATATTTAGGAGTTGATTTACATTTAGCAATACATTCTAATGCAAGTGAAGAACATACTTCTTATGGTGTAGAAACATGGGTTCACAATGATACATCAAAAAATTATTCTTTAGCACAAAATTTACAAAATAATCTATTTAGCATTTACTATAAAAATGATGATCCGGTAGCTAATAGAGGAGTAAAATATGCAAATGGTTCTTTAGCAGAAGTAAATCCTACATATACGCCATGTGGAATACTAATTGAAGTTGCACATCATGATTATTTAAATGATGCAAAATGGATTATGGAAAATAAAGAAAAAATAGGAAATAATATAGCAGATACAATACTCGAATATTGGCAACTTAAGTAAGATTTTGTCGAATCTATTGAATTTATAATTTTAAATATATAAAATATATTTGAAAGAAGGGATTTATTATAAGAATAGAATTCTTAATAGACCAAATAATAAACGAAATAGAAATAGCAAATAAAAAGAAATTTAAAACTCATATTTACATTTAAGTGATTGAAATACATCACTTTTTTTGATAAAAATATTGAAAAAAACATATAAAACTTATATAATAAATACGTTGAAAAGAGGAATTATTATGGGAAGAGCATATGAAGTAAGAAAAGCAAGCATTCAAAAAACAGGTGCAGCAAAAGCAAAATTATATAGTACATTTGCAAAAGAAATATATTTAGCTGCAAAAGGAAACCCTGAATTAGAAAGTAATATACATTTAAAAAGATTAGTTGAAAAAGCAAAAAAAAGTCAAGTTCCAAGCGATATAATTAATAGAGCAATCGATAAAGCAAAAGGAGCAGGTCAAGATAATTATGAAACTGTAGTTTATGAAGGATTCGGTCCGGGTGCAAGCACTTTAATTATAAAAACATTAACTGATAATGTTAATAGAACTGTAGGATTTGTTAGAGCTGCATTTAATAAAGTTAATAAAAGTTTAGGAGTAACAAATAGTGTAAGTTACAACTATGATTATCTAGGAGTAATCGGATTTAAATATGATAATTATGATGAAGTATTCGAAAAACTATTAGATGAAGGAATAGAAATTATTGACTTAGAAAATGAAGATGGTCTATTAGTTGTAACATGTAATCCAACAGACATTCATAAAATTAAAGACACATTAGAATCTTTTATACCAAATATAGATTATGAAATAGATGAAGTAGGTATGTATCCTAAAGAAAAAATAAAGCTTGAAGGAGAAGACAAAGAATTATTCCTAAGACTATATAATTTATTAGATGATATAGAAGATGTTACAGAAATATATCATAACGTAGAACTAGATTAGTTCTTTTTTCATATTAATTTCATAATTGTTTTATAGTATAATAATGTTATTGGGAGTGATATAATGCGAATATTAATTGTTGATGATGAAATTTTAATAAGAAATGTAATAAAAGAATATTTAAAAATAGAAAATTATCAATACGATGAAGCAAGCAATGGTAACGAAGCAATTGATCTTGTTAAAACAAATAAATATGATTGTATATTAATGGATATAATGATGCCAAAGCTTGATGGATATAGTGCAATTAAAGAAATAAAAAAAATATCAGATGCAAAAATAATTGTTTTAAGTGCAAGAACTGAAGAATTTGATAAATTATCAGGATTTGATTTAGGAATAGATGACTATGTAACAAAACCATTTAGTCCTAAAGAATTAATAGCAAGAATTAAAGCAGTTACAAAACGTAACAAACAAATTGATAACGCAATTGTAGTTGGAGGAATAAAACTAGATGAAATTTCTAGAACTGTTACAATTGATAATGAAGAAGTTGAACTTACGCATACTCAATTCGATTTATTAAATTTATTTTTAAAAAACATAAATATTGTATTTACTAGAGAAATGATAATAGATAAGATATGGGGTTATACATATGAAGCAGAAGATAGAACTATAGACGCACATATAAAATTATTAAGAGTAAAATTAGGCAAATATAAAGATTCTATAAAAACTGTACGTGGTGTAGGTTACAAATTTGTATATGAAGAAGGATAACATTCAAAATAAAACTTTAAAATGGCTAGTACACTTTTCAATTATAATTTTAATGTTAATGTGGGGAAGTCAATTATTGTTTTTAAAAGTTTTTTACGAAAAATATCAAATTAATAATTTATATAGGGTTGCATATAAACTATCAAAAAATGAACATACTATTGAAGAAATAGAATCAATTGCATATAAAAATAATCTTTGTATCGAATACATTAACAATGATAATATTTACATATTTAACGAATTAAGTAATAATTGTATATTAAGTACAAACAATAGAAGCATAAATAGCATAATAAATAATTTTATTAACAAAACAGACAAAAGAGAAATGATAAAACTTAATAATCCATCAAATAATACAAAAAGTATATTATATAATCTAAAATTACAAGATAACGAATACATAATCTTAAATACAAACTTAGAGGATGTCGATAGCACAACAAGTGTTTTAAGAAGTCAATTAATATATATAACTTTAATAGTAATTTTGCTAGCAATTGTGGTTTCAATAATCATTTCAAAAACAATAAATAAACCAATAATAAAAATTACAAAAGAAGCAAAAAAACTTGCAAGTGGGAATAGAGAATTAAATATTCCTAAAAGTAATATAAAAGAAATAGATGATTTACGAGATTCATTAATGTATGTTAATCATGAAATAAACAAAACAGATGAATTAAGAAGAGATTTACTAGCAAATGTTAGTCATGATTTAAAAACTCCTTTAACAATGATTAAAGCTTATGCTGAAATGATAAGAGATATCAACAAAGATGATGAAGAAAAACGTAATGAAAATCTAAATATTATTATTGATGAAACAGATAGATTAACAATATTAGTAAATGATATATTAAATCTTAGTAAATTAGAAGCAAATAAAGAAACGTTAGATATTTCTGAATTTGATTTAGTGGAACTAATAAATAATATTGTAAAAAAATATAATATTATTAAAGAAACAGAAAATTATAATTTTATTTTAAATATGCCAAAAAAAGCAATTGTAAAAGGAGACATAAACAAAATAGGTCAAGTTATATATAATTTAGTAAATAATGCAATTAATTATACTGGTGATGATTTGACAGTAACTATAGAAGTTATAGAAAAGAAAAAAACATATTTAGTAAATATTAAAGATACCGGAAAAGGTATAAAAGAAGAAGAATTAAATATAATTTGGGATAAATATTATAAAAATGAAAAAAATCATAAAAGAAATAAAGTTGGTACAGGTGTCGGCTTGTCTATTGTAAAAAATATATTAGATAAACATAAATATAAATACGGTGTTACAAGTGAAATAGGTAAAGGAACAACATTTTATTTTGAAATAACAAAAATTTCATAAAAAATTCACATAGATGTAATACCATTAGCATAGAAAAAAGGAAATTTTTAATATTTTTACTATTTGAACTTTGTCGTTTGTTCGTTAGATTATATAAACTTAAACTCACACTATTTTTTGTTCCTTTTTTCTAAAAAGTATAATTTTTAAAGTTGTACTTTTTTTATTGATATTTTATTTTTTTTATGATACTATTTTTATAGTAAAGGAAGATGTTTATGAATAATAATAACAATAATAAAGGTTCAATAATAATTTTAACGGTTATTGGTATAGCAACTTTATTAGTTGCAGTAATAGGAGCAACATTTGCATTTTTCACAGTAAATATTAGATATAATGATAAACCAAGTGAAGTAGTTACTAAGTCTGCAGTATTGGGAGTAATTGAATTTAATAGAGAAAATGATATTGAATATACAGGACTTATGCCAGGTAGACCAGGTTGGGAATCTCAAGCAATTAACACTACTAAAAATAGTTTAAAATTTACTGTTAATAGTCAAACTGATACTTCTGTAAGAAATAAATATAATGTTTATTTTGAAATAGATGAAAATGATTTTGAAACAAATAATGTTGTATATGTTTTAAACGGTACACCAGGTACTAGTGAAGGTGATAGAACAGATGCTAATGGAAATTCATTAGATAGCGAAATGGTAAAGAATTGTAATGATGCAACTGAAATATGTGGAAACGGACAATATTTTACTAACAGTAATTATGTAATGCATCAATTTGAAAAAGATGCTAGTGGAAACATACAAACTAAACCTACTAAATTAGCATTTATCGAAGCTGGTAAAACAGGAAAAATACTAATTGGTTCTTCAACATTAGGTGCACATCATGCAACTGATAGTTGGGAATTTGAAATTTGGATTAATGAAATTGGTGGAGAACAAAATGAAGACCAAGGAAAAACAATAAAAGGTAAAATTGTAATAGATTTAGTAGATCCAGAACCAGTTACAAACGAACAAGAATATGTTAGAAATAATACAACTACAACAACAACAACTACAGTAGCTCCATAATGGAGCTTTTTCAAATAGAAAAGAGGAGTAAAAAATGAATAAAAAACAAATAATAGTTTTGGTCATAGTCATAATTTCAATCATAGGAAATATAATATGTTTAATTATAGCGGGGGCTACTTTAGCAATATATAATGCAAAAAAATTAACAAGTATAAATTTAGATTCTAATATTACTAAAGTATATGAAGATACAACAAATCAAAATAATTATTTTGATGGCTTAATTATATATACTCCATGGGACATCTCAACCGAAGTGTTTGATTTTCAGATACCAAGTGAATTTACACAAAAAGATAATGAGTATTTTTATGAAGTTGAAAAAGAAATAGATGGAGAAATAATGACAAATGAATGTACTTTTTCAATTAAAGAAATTACAAATTATGACGACGTAAAAAAACTTGCTTATAGTATGAATGATTTTTATGGTAGAGAAAACGAAGTACAAAATCAACTAATAAACAATATAAATTGGTATGGAATAAAGTATGATTTTTTTGGAACAAACTACAATTATTTAACAGAGATAAATCAAAGAATATTTACTTATGATTTTAAAATAGAAGACGAATCACTAATTAATGAATGTGAAAATTATAAAGATAATATATTAAATAGCATATCTCTAAAATAAAAATTTATTATTGAAATATTTATATTCATAATATATAATTAATATAGAAACTAGACCGGTGATAAAATGAAAAAGATGAATAAGAGGGAACGTAGAAAATTAATTAAATATTATTGCAATAAAGCAATGAAGTTATTATCTTATGCAATAATCGTTGTTTTAATATTTTTAGGAATATTTTTTGCATACTATTTCTTTTCATTAAAAATGTATGAAAAAAATCCAACTGCAAATATACCAAAATTTGGTCTGTATACAATTATTAGTCCAAGTATGGAGCCTAACGTTAAAGTATACGACGTAGTTGTTGACTTAAATGTATTTAACGAAAATAGCATAAAAAAAGGTGATATAATAACATTTGTATCTAACAGTAATGTCTCAAAAGGTTTAACAGTAACACATAGAGTAGTTGATGTAATAACTAATGTTGATGGCTCAAAATCATATATCACAAAAGGAGATAATAACTTAAAAGCAGACCAAGCAACCGTAAATTATAATGATATATTAGGTAAAGTATTGTTTAAAATACCTCAATTAGGTAGAGTACAATTTTTAATAGCAAATAAATTTGGTTGGTTACTTGTAATTTTAATACCGGCACTATGTGTAATCATATACGATTTTATTAAATTATTTAGATTATTATCATTTAATAACAAATTTATGAGATTTAGTAATATCAATAAAAAAATTGATACTGAAATAAATGTTGATGATTTAAATCAAATTAGACAAGGTCTTAATATAGCAGAAAAATATTATAAGAAAAATGAATAAAACTTATAATATTTTTTTTTACAAAACAAAATTTGTAATATTAATTTTTATTTGTTATAATATTATATGTGATAAGTATGAAGAATATATGGATACAAATATTTTTAGTTATAATAGGTATAATGCTTTCGGTAGCAGGATATTTAGGAGTAAAAAAATATTTTTATAAAAATTATTTTAATAAAAATGAAGAATATACTTTTGCATATAACGATGTTAAAGAAAAGTCATATTCTCCTAATGTTATTGAAGAAACCAACGAAGAATTAATAATACCAGAAGAAACTACAACAACGACAACCACTACTACGACTACTCAAATCATAACTACAACAACAACAACTGAAAAAAGAGATGTGTCTGATAATAATAGTAGTGTTGCTATACCAGAAAGTATTATAGATGACGGAACTATTGTATATGATGGATTAACTTTAACTTCTCTAGCAGAAAAATTAAATAAAAATTTATCATCTACTTTAACAGACACAGGAATATATTTTGCAAAATACACAAAACTAACAGGATTAGACCCATATTTAGCAGTTGCAATAGTATTACATGAAACAGGATGTAAATGGACTTGTAGTAGTTTAGTTAGAAATAACTATAATATAGGTGGACTAAAAAGTGGTGGAAAATTTATAAAATATGATAGTTTAGAAGAAGGTATAGACGGATATCTAAATATACTTTTTAATAATTATTATAATAAGGGTTTAACAACACCTGAATTAATGCAAAGTAAATATGCTCCTAGCAGTACAACATGGACTGATAAAATAAATTGGTACATTAACAATATTAAAGAAAGTTAATATTTACAAACTATAAAAATATGATATAATAATTTTGTTAACGAAGAAAGGATTTACGACCCTGGAGTTAAAACGTAATATCGCGTTAAGATAAATAAAGTATGATACATTCATAAAATTAAGGTGGTACCGCGGAATTTCGCCCTTAAGTATATGGATGTTTTTTTTGGAGGTAAACATGATTAAAAGAATAATATTTGATATTGATAATACTTTATTAGATACAAAAAAAGATTGTATAGAGTGTTATAAAAACTATTTAAAAATAAAAAATTACAAAATTGAATCTAATGACTTATTCAAAATATTATATGAATATGAATTTGTAGGAAATTTTGAAAAAATAGATTTAGTAAATTATTTAAATCAAAAATTAGATAATATTTATAGCTTAGAAAACTTAGAAGAATTATTAAAAATGTATTCTAATTATTCAACATTAATAAATGAAAATACAAAAAATATACTAGAATATTTATCTAAAAAATATGAAATAGTTGCTCTAACTAATTGGTATAAAGATTGTCAAAATGAAAGATTAAAAAAGGTAGGAATAGATAAATATTTTAAAAAAATATATGGTGTTGAAGATGGAATAAAACCAAATAAAGAAACTTACAAAAATGCTTGTGATAATTATCAATATGAAGAATGTTTAATAATAGGTGATAGTTTAGAAAGAGATATAAATATTCCAAAAAAACTTAAAATGAAAACAATATACTTTAATAAAAATCAAAAAAATAATAACGAAAATGAAATAAATAATTTAGATGAATTATTAAAACTATTATAGAAAGAAGGAAAATATTATGAAATTATATGATGAATTAAAATGGAGAGGATTAATAAAAGATATAAGTAGTCCAGAATTAGAAAACAAGTTAAACAATGAAAATATTACATTTTATTGGGGAACAGATCCAACAGCAGATAGTTTACATATAGGACATTATTCTTCACTAATAACTGCAAAAAGATTAATGAGAGCAGGTCATCATCCTATATTATTAGTAGGTGGTGCAACAGGTTTAATAGGAGACCCTAGACCAACTGCAGAAAGAGAAATAATTTCAAAAGAAACTGTAGATAAAAACTTTGTTGGATTAAAAGAACAAGTATCTAGAATTCTAGAAGGAAAAGCAGAAATAGTTAATAACTATGATTGGATGAAGAATTACAATTACTTAGAATTTTTAAGAGATATAGGAAAATACATAAATGTTAACTATATGTTAGCAAAAGATATAATAAGTAGAAGATTAGAAACAGGTATAACATATGCAGAGTTTTCATATACTCTTATTCAAGGTTATGACTTCTTACATTTATTTAAAGACAAAGGATGTACATTACAGGCCGCAGGTAGTGACCAATGGGGAAATATAACAACAGGTATTGAATTAATAAAAAAAATAGAAGGTAAAGAAGCATATGGCTTTACAATGCCTTTAATATTAGATGCTAACGGAAATAAATTTGGAAAAAGTGAAGGAAACGCATTATGGTTAGATATTAATAAAACTTCTAGCTATGAATTGTATCAATACTTAATTAATTCTGATGATTCTAAAGTAGAAGAATATTTAAAAGTATTTACATTCTTAACAAAAGAAGAAATAGAAAAAATTATGACTGAACATAATGAAGCACCTCATTTAAGAATTGCTCAAAAAACGTTAGCAAAAGAATTTATTACAGATTTACATGGAGAAGAAGAATTTAATAAAGCCTTAAAAATAAGTGAATGTTTATTCCAAGGAAAAATAAATGAATTAAAAGAAGATGAAATAGAAGATGCATTTAAAGGAGTGCCTAGTTTCAAAATAAATCTAAATGAAACAATATTAGATACTCTAGTAAACAATAAAATTGCAGTTAGTAGAAGAGAAGCAAGAGAATTTTTAAACAATAATAGTATTACTATAAATGGAAATATTATAAATGATGAAAATACAATAGTTAACGAAGATTTACTACTACATAAAAAATATCTAATTATAAGAAAAGGTAAGAAAAAATATTTCGTAGGTAAATAAATACTAGGAGAACATATATGAAAAAATTATTTAATATATTATTAGTTACACTACTAATTATTATTGAATTACTAAGTATATCTTTAATAACACTTAAAATAACTATAAAAAAAGATAACATAAATAAGATAATAAAAAGTACTACAAAAGATATTAATAAAGATGAAAAAATAATTAATGATATTACAGATAAAATAAATAGAGAAACAAATATAGATAAAAAAGTAATAAAATCTACATTAAATAGCAAAACAGCTCAAAATGTTTTAAGTGAAATAACAAATGATGTTATAGATTATAAAATGGGTAAAAGTGAAAAAATGACTAACGAAGAATTATACAATTATGCAAATAATAATATTGACAAAGTTATAGATGAAACAGGTTATAATATTACAAATGAAGAAAAAGAAAATATACTAAATAATATAAAAAATACTAGTAATTCTATTATAGAAAGTTTATATGGTGATTAAATGGAAACATTACTTAAACTTATAAGTACAAAAAACTTAATTATATTATTAATAAGTTTATTACTTACAATAGTTTTAATATTTATAAATAATAAAAATACTAAAAAATCTATTAAAATAATAAGTATAACCACTATAATTTTATCTATATTTATAATTATCATATCAATACTATTACCAACAATACTAAATGTTATATCTCTAAATGATATTGTAAAATTAGTATTAAAATCTATAATAAAAAATACTTTAATAATAATATCTATATCACTAGTTTTAATAAATAGTATTTTATTAACGTGTACAAAAAAGAAATGAATAAACTAATATCTTTTTTACCAATATAAGGTAGAAAGGATATTTTTTATGAGCAAATATAAAGTTGATATAACAGGTATAAATACAAATAATTTACCAGTATTAAAAAATGATGAAATGATTATATTATTTAATAAACTAAGAAATGGAGAAAAAGAAGCGAAAGAAATAATTGTAAATGGAAATCTAAAATTAGTTTTAAGTTTAGTTCAAAAATATAATAATGGTAAATGTGATATGAATGATTTATTTCAAATAGGATGTGTAGGACTAATAAAAGCAGTAGATAATTTTGATTTATCTTTCAATGTACAATTTTCTACTTATGCCGTACCTCTAATATTAGGAGAAATAAGAAGATATATAAGAGGATTAACTGATGTGAGAATTGCAAGAAGTATCAAAGATACTGCATATAAAGTTTTAAAATACAAAGATGAATTTTTAATTAAAAATGGTAGAGAAGCAACTAATGATGAAATATGTGAATCTTTAGAATTAACAGGATATAGTTTAGGAAATGCACTAAATTCTTTAAAGCCTTCGATGTCTATATATGAACCTATTTATAATGATGGAGGAGATACAATATACTTAGAAGACCAAATAGCAGACGTAAAAAACAATAATGAAGGGAGAGATGAACTTTTAGGATTAAGGCGTGCATTAACAAAAATAAAAGAACGAGAAAGAAATATATTGACAGATAGATATATAGTCGGTAAAACTCAAACAGAAATAGCAAATGAATTAGGAGTAAGTCAAGCACAAGTGTCAAGATTAGAAAAAAGTGCCATAAATAACGTTAAAAGATTAATAAAATAACATATAATTAAATGGTGGTATATTTTGAAAATAAGTGAATTACAAGATAAAACAGTAGTTAATGTAAATGATGGCAAAAATCTTGGAAATATAGTTGACTTAGAAATTAACAACGAAGGAAGAGTTATCAACTTTACATGTTTACCAAGAAGACATATATTTAGATTATTTATTTCCAATAAAGAAACAATTTTTAAAATGGAAGACATAAAAAAAATAGGTGAAGATGTTATACTTGTAGAAATAAATTAAATAATATATAATTATAAAGGTGAATGAAATGTCAAAAAAAATATATATTATATCTTTAATAATATTTATATTAGATCAAATAACTAAATCACTAATAAGTACGTACCTAAAATTAAATGAAAGTATAGAAATAATAAAAGATTTCTTTTACATAAGATATATTAATAATAAAGGTGCTTCATGGGGAATATTAGAAAACAATAGAATTTTATTAATTGGTTTAAGTATAATAGCAATAATAATGATTATTAGATATTCATATTCTTTTAAAAAAACTAAATTAAATACTTACGGGTTTGGTTTATTACTAGGCGGTATACTAGGTAATTTATCTGATAGATTAATATTTGGTTATGTAAAAGATTTTTTAGATTTTATTATATTTAGATACGATTTTCCAGTATTCAATATTGCTGATATAAGTATTGTAATTGGAGTAGTATTATTAATAATATCTATATTAAAAGGAGAAGATAAAAGTGGTAGTAAAAGTAGTAGAAAATAATATAAGAATTGATAAGTATTTATCTAACAATACAGATTTATCAAGAACTTTAATATCAAAAATGATAGATAACGGATATATATTGGTTAATGATAAGCCAACTAAAAATAATTATAAAGTAAAAGAAAATGACATAATTAAAATTGATGAAAGTTTTAAAGAAGAAACTAATATTGAACCAGAAGAAATGAAATTAAATATTGTTTATGAAGATAATGATATTATAATAGTAAATAAACCAAGCGGAATGGTAGTTCATCCAGGAAATGGTAATTATAGTGGTACTTTAGTAAATGGTTTAATGTATTATACAAATTCTTTAAGTGATATTAATGGAGAAGTTAGACCTGGTATAGTTCATAGAATAGATAAAGATACAAGCGGGTTAATTATAATAGCCAAAAATAATAAAACACATGAAATATTAAGTGATTATTTTAAAAATAAAACTATTACTAGAACCTATATAGCTTTAGTAAAAGGTGAAATAAGTACTAATAGTGGAACTATTGATGCTCCAATAGGTAGAAGTGATAAAGATAGAAAAAAAATGGCAGTAACTAGTAAAAATTCTAAAAATGCTATCACACATTTTACCGTTTTAAAAAGATATAAAGGTTATACATTAATAAAATGTAAATTAGATACTGGAAGAACACACCAAATTAGAGTACATATGAATTATATAGGACATCCAGTATACAATGATCCAGTATATACAAACGATAAATGTAGTGATTTTGGACAATTTTTACATTCTTATTCTATGGAATTCATACATCCTATAACAAAAGAAAAAATGTATTTTGAATGTCCTTTGCCAGAATATTTTACTGAATTTTTAAAATGTTTAGAAGAAAAGTAAATAACTAATTTGCCTAAGTACGATATATTTTTTGAAACTGTTTAAATATCTAATTAGTTAATTACATAGATACAAATTATTATTATTTGTATTTTTTTATATACCAATATTTTATATTTGTATATTTTTTAAAATTTTTTTAAGAAATCGTTATTAAAAAAAAGGAAAAACAAAAAAATACATAATAATATATAG
>CAKOID010000010.1 GCA_934086355.1 uncultured Bacilli bacterium | reverse complement strand
CAATATCACTTACAAATATTCTTTTAAAAAAAGTATCATAAAGAATATTTTTCAAGAATTATCCTCCCTTCTAGAAGACAATATTTTTTATAGTCTTCACTATATATTATTATGTATTTTTTTGCTTTTCCTTTTTTTTAATAGCAATTTCTTAAAAAAATTTTAAAAAATATACAAATATAAAATATTGGTATATAAAAAAATACAAATAATAATATTTTGTATTTAAATATCAGAATATAATTTATAAAAAATTATATTATTTTAAAAGTAAATATAAATTATATAGTTGCATAATTAATATATGTGTGGTATATTTCTATATAGATACATTTTATTTGATATTGCTTTATATTAATCACCAATTTTATAATAGTTAATAATAAGATGTATCTTTTAAATAATATATTAATAATATTTAATATGAAAAGATTATTTTATTTTATATTAAGTATTATTTTTTTATCTATATCAAGTATATTTTTTATATTATATTTGAATTTATTTAATGTGGGTTATAATGTATTTGAATACTTATTATTTTGTTTCACAAAAATAGAATGTTTACTATTAATACCAGGGATAATAATAGTAATAAAATTGCATAAATAAATTTAAAAATAATTATACTATTTACTTGAATAAAATTTATAAGTAATATAAAATATATTTAAGGAAGTGATATGATGAAACAGATAACTCTTTTACCAGCAGATACATATAAAGTAGTTAATAAAACAATCTTAAATGAATCTGATAAAAAAATTATTGTTGATTTATATCAACCTATAATAGGTCCTGTTGCGGTTAGTTTATATTTTACATTAATAAGTGATTTAGATAAATTTGAAAGAATAAGTTTAGAACATTCTCATCATCATTTAATGATAAGTTTAAAAAATGGATTAGATGTAATAAAAAAATCAAGAGATTGTTTAGAAGCAGTGGGATTAATTAAGACATTATTTAAAGAAAATGATAATCAAAATAATTATATTTATGAAATATATAGTCCTTTAACACCAAATAGTTTTTTTACTCATCCAGTATTAAGTACTATATTAAAAAGTAATATTGGAGAAAAAGATTTTAATGAATTAGTATTATTTTATAAGAAAGCTAATATAGATACAAAAGATTATATAGATATATCACATAAACTAAATGATACATATAGAAGTATAAGTAATAATTCTAATTATGATGCTATAGATAAAAATATATTGGGAAGTAATGTAGAAAAATTAATAGATTTTGATTTAATAATATCAAGTATTCCAAATAATATTTTAAGTGACAAAGCTTTTAATAAAAAAACTCGTGAATTAATAAATAATTTAGCATTTGTATACGATATTGATAATTTAAGAATGATAGATATTATTAGACTTTCTATAGATGATAATGGAATGATTAATAAAGAAAAATTATTAGGTAATATTAGAAAATATTATGATTTTAATAATAATGGCGCACTTCCAACATTAATATATAGAACTCAACCAGAGCATTTAAAACAAGGCTTTAATGATAATTCAAACAGAGGTAAAATGTTATATGTTTTTGAGAATACAACACCATATGATTTTTTAATGGGAAAATATAAAGGAGTAAAACCAACGAGTAGAGATTTAAAATTATTAGAATATTTAGCAGTTGAATTAAAAATGAAGCCAGCAGTTATAAATGTTTTAATTGATTATGTACTTAGAATAAATGATAATAAATTAAATAGAAATTACGTTGAGACAATTGCAGGAGAATGGGTTAGAAGTAATATTGAAACTGCTAATGATGCAATGAAAAGAGCAGAAAAACAACATAAGAAAAATAAGACAAAAGTATTTACAAAAAACACTAATGAAGTACCTGTTTGGTTTAATGAAAAAAATGATATAAAAGAAATAGACGAAAAAGAAAAACAAGAACTAGAAAATTTATTAAAAGATTTTAGGTGATAAAGATGATAGAATTTAAAAATACAAATAATTATAAAAATACTAATTTAGATAATTTATTAAAAAAAGAATATATTAAATCTTTAAAAGATGAAAAATTTAAAAAGTTAGTAAATAAATTAAAAATAACTGAAGAAGTTGGAATGAAATATACATCTAAATTAGAGCATACAATATGCGATTTAAAAAAATGTGAAGGTTGTAAAGGCTTAGTAGAGTGTAAAAATGAAGTAGTAGGTTGCGTATATTATCCTAAAAAAGATGAAGATAAATTAGAATTTAACTATGTAACTTGTAAGTATAAAAATAAGCAACTTGAAGAAGAAAATCGTAACAAAAGTATATTATTTGGAGAAAGTGATTACATTAAAAATGCTAGTATGAGTGATATATACTTAGATGATAAAAATAGAGTAGAATTAATAAAATACATTACTAACTTTTATCATGAATATCCAAAAACAAAAAAAGGATTATATTTACATGGTTCATTTGGCTCTGGTAAAACATATATAATAGCAGCATTATTAAATGAACTTGCGAGAAAAAATTATAAAACAATGATAATGTATTATCCTGAAATACTAAATAAATTAAAATCTACATTTGATACAAAAGAATCATTTAATGATACACTAGAATCTATAAAAAAAGTAGATATATTACTCATAGATGATATAGGTGCTGAAACAGTAACAACTTGGAGTAGAGATGAAATATTAGGAACTATATTGCAATATAGAATGGAACAAAATCTAAGTACCTTCTTTACATCCAATTTAACATTAGAAGAGTTAGAAATACATTTAAGTTTAGCAAAAAACAATACAGATAAAGTAAAAGCAAGAAGAATAATAGAAAGAATAAAACAACTTACTAATAATATTGAATTAATTAGTAAAAATAGAAGAAACTAATTTACTTAGTTTTTTTTTGATGATATAATTAGGTAGAGTAGGAGTAATGCTTATGGAAAATAAATCATTTTTAAGCAAATTTATATTCTTATTAATAATTCTAGTTTTAATAGGTGTAAGCGTATTCTTTTTTCTAAATAAACAAAAAGTAGATGCTGATATGAAAGACGTTGGAGTTATAACAAGTATGAATGTAGATACTTATGATGAAGACTTGTACGTATATAAATTAGATAATGATATATTATATGCTTCAAGCTATTTCTATAATAGTTACTATTTATCAAATAATGAAGTTGAATTTGATGAATATAAAATCGATAATAATACTAAATTTTATTTAAAAACATTATCAAATACAGATAAAGATATAAATAATATAAAAATTACTTATGATCCAATAGATAGAGATCAATTTAACTATTTATTGAAAAATTATACATTATTAAAAATATATATATGGAAAAATAAAGATGATTCTTGTAAAAATGTATTATTATATTCATCAAACAATATTCCATTAGAGGTAGAACAATACTAATGAAAAAATATAAAACTTCAATAATATTTACATTGTTATTTATATTTACTTTCTTTGTAAACTTTTATGCTGTTAGCAATAACGACTTAATATGGAATTATGGTTTTTGTTATAATGTTGCAAAAGGTTTAAAAATGTATAAAGACTTTAATATGGTAATTACTCCTTTATATCCAACTATATTTGGTTTATTAATGAAATTATTTGGTAATAATACAATTATATTTTTTTTATTTAATACATTAGTACCATTAACAATATATTATATAGTTTATAAATATTATAAAAAAGTATTTATAGAAACAATTATATTAATTACTTTTATATCAATACCAAATTATAATTTACTATGTATGATGTTTTTATTTTTATTATTTATATTAGAAGATAAAAACAAAAGTGACTATTTAATTGGTATTGTATTAGGTTTAATTTTCTTAACAAAAAGTCCTATGGGTATATTAACTTTAGCATCACTATATTATATAAAAGATATAAATAAAATTATAAAAAGATTTATAGGGTTTATGATACCAAATATAATATACATAATATATTTTTATATAAATAATACATTGTTAGATTATATTAATTATGCTTTTGGTAGTTTATTTGATTTTGCTACAAAAAATGTTAGAAGTGGTGTAGGAATACTTATATTTGTAGCTTCTATAATATTAATTATATATTTATATAAAAAGAAAAAAGATATTAAACTTATATATATATTATTATTTCAAATAATGAGTTATCCTATATTTAATGGAATACATTTATTATATAGTGCTATACCACTAATATTTTATATTTTACTTAATATAGATAATAAATTATATATAAAATATAAAAAGTATTTAGCAATAGTATTGATATGTCCTATTATGGCTACTATATTACAAAATGTTTTTATAAATATGGAATATGGAACTAATGCATTAAAATATAAAAGAGTAGAAAGTAAATACTTAGAAGACTCTAAAATATTAAAAGAACATATCAATAATTTTAACAATACATACTTTATAATGTATGAAGCATATTATAATAAATTATTATTAAATTTAAATATTAATAAATATGATGTTATGTTAAGTGGTAATTTAGGATATAATGGTGAAGAAGAAACAATAAAATATTTTGATAAATTAAGTGTAGGTACCAAATTTATTCTTTATAAAAATTATGAAGGAGGTCAAGCTCCTAAAAAGATATACGATCATATCACTAAAAATTATAGATTTAAGGATTCGTTCGATAAATATACAGTATATGTAAAATAAATTTTAAGAAAGCAACAAACTTTCTTTTTTTATGAAAAAAAACAAATAAATTTTAGATCTATTTGTTTTTAAAATTTTATATAACAATAGCAATTAAATTATTAGAACCTTTATTTACTATTTTAGTAGCAGTAGTTGATAATTTATAACGTGTCGCCTCAGGCATCATTGAAAGTTTTGCTTGAATACCTTCTTTGACTATTTCATCTAAACTTCTACCAAATATTTCACTTTTCCAAATATTTGATGGTTCAGTTTCATAATCTTTCATAATATAATCTATTAGTTCTTTACTTTGTAGTTCAGTACCAATAATAGGTTCAAAAGAACTCTCAACATCGACTTTTAATAAATGTATACTACTAGCAACTGCTTTTAACTTAACTCCATATCTACTTCCTTGTTTAATAATTTCTGGAGTTTCTAACTTCATGTCTTTTAAGGTTGGATACACAATTCCATATCCTGTACTCTTAGCCATTTTAATAGCATTTTTAATACTTTCAGTTTCTTCTCTGTTATTAGAATAATCAGAGAATATTTTTAAAAGTCCAGCTTTTGATAATTCTACATCACCCATAATGCTTTTTAAAGTTTCATTATATAATTCATCACTACTATTTAAATTTAATGTAACTATACCATTACCACTATCTAAATTGCTAATATATGCTTCTTTAATGTAAGGACTATCTTTAAAATATTCTATCATATTATCTACATCTTTTACTTTTTCTATATTAGTAACACATTCTTTAATTTTAGATAAATAATGTTTTTTAACTTCATTATTTTTATCTAATACATGTATCCATTCAGGTATTTTTATAGAAACATCATTGATAGGGAATTCATATAATGCACTTCTTAAAATATTTGTCATATCAATATCATTCATATTTTCTATGTCCATATTTATTACAGGTACATCATAATTATTTGATATTTCATTTTTAATATTTATAGTCGCATCACTATTTGGATGAGTACTATTAAGTATTACTATAAATGGTTTATTAATAGTTTTTAATTCTGTAATTACTTTTTCTTCAGCTTCTATATAGTCATTTCTACCCAATGTTCCGATAGAACCATCAGTAGTTACAACTATACCAATTGTCGCATGGTCTTTAATTACTTTTTCAGTACCAATCTCAGCTGCTTCTACAAAAGGTATTTCCTCTTCATACCATGGCGTTTTAACTAATCTTGGGTTTCCAAGTTCATCTTGGAAACCACTTGCACCTTCACTAACATAACCAACACAGTCAATTAATTTAATGTTAGTTTCGAAATCATCAATTTTTATATTTGCACCATTTGAAGGTACAAATTTTGGCTCAGTAGTCATAATTGTTTTACCAGTACTACTTTGTGGTATTTCATCAAGACACATCTTTTTATCATTTTCATCTTTTATATTTGGAATAACTAAATTTTCAATTACTTTTTTTATGAATGTACTTTTTCCAGTTCTAACAGCACCAACAACTCCCAAATAAATACATCCTTGTCCTCTAATTGAAATATTCTCTATAATCTCTTTCTTTTCCATAAGTTCACTAACCTTTCAATGAATAATATGTATTAAATAATATTTTATTCAAAAAAAATAATATCTGTTACTAAGATATTACTTTTTATAATTTCTTTTTAATTCTTTTCTCTTTAATTTCTTTAATTTTTGCTTTTCTTTATATGCTCTCTTTAATTCTTTTTTTTCTTTATCAATTTGATCACTTATCATAATTTTTATAAAATCATATAATTCTTGTTGTATTTCATCAACTTTTAAACGTAAAATTCCTTCATATACTCTATATAGCAAATCTTTTTCTAAGGAAAGCCCTGTGGAGTTAACGATTTCATCTTTATACAAATATATTGAATTAATTTTAGCACAACATAACTTTGTAGTATTTAATAATACGTATGGCATATAAATATAATTTGGTGATACTGATTTAGGAAATATACCTCTAGTAGCATTAGTAATAGGTACTGTACAGTAATATAAATCATTATATTTATCAATGTACGAAAATAATACTAAAGATAATCTGTTTTCTTTATTATCTTTAAAATTAACTTTATTTACCATAGTCTTTTTTTGTGTAACAATTTCTCCTGGTTTTAACATAATTCTTCTCTCCTTATATGAAATGTATTATATTATACAAATTTAATAAATGCAATATAATTCGACAAATAAAACATACATTATATTTTATTATAAATATAGGTGATTTAATGAAAAAATTTATTAAAATTATAATTATATTTTTATTAGGAATATTAAGTGGTTATTATATATGTATTAATAATCCTAAAAAAATATTTGATACATCATATAAAGCATTTCAAGTAGGAGTATATACTACAGAAGAACTTGCAAATACTTATAAATCAAAATATAAAAATGCTATTGTTATAAAAGATAATGAATTATATAGAGTTTATGTTGCAATATTAAGAAAAGATAATAATATTGAAAGTATGTCTAATTATTTAAATAAAAATAATATTGATTATTATATAAGAAATATAAATATAAGTGATAAAAATTTAAAAAAATCTATAGATGAATACGAAAATATTATGAGTAATGATTCTGAAGTTGTTTTTTTAGAAATAAATAAAATGATTATGGAAAGATATGAGGAAAGTATATGAAATTGAAAGAATTACCAATTAATGAACTACCAAGAGAAAGACTTATTAAGGTAGGAGAATCTAATTTAACTAATGAAGAATTATTATCTATCATAATAAGAACTGGTACTAAAGACATATCAGTTAAAGAAGTATCAAATAATATTTTAAGTAAAGTAAATTCTATAAATGATTTAAATAATATTACTTTAGAAGAATTATCTAATATTAAAGGAGTGGGGTTAGTTAAAGCAATAACAATAAAAGCTAGTATTGAATTTGGCAAAAGAGTTAGTAATACAGAAATAAATAATATGATGAAATTAAATAATAGTGATATAGTACATGATACTTTTAAAAGTATGTTTATAGGTTTAAAACAAGAAAGATTACTAGCAATATATTTAGATAATAAAAAAAGATTAATAAATTATAAAATAATTACAATAGGTACTAAAGATCAAACAATATTACATCCTAGAGATGTTATATATAATGCTATAAAATGTAATGCTAGTGGAGTTATAATCATGCATAATCATCCTTCAAATGATATAACTCCTAGTAAAGCAGATATAGAAATGACTAATATATTAATTGATTCATGTAATATAGTTGGAATACCTCTTTTAGATCATTTAATAACAAATACAAAAGATTATTATAGTTTTTTTAAGGAGAATAATGTATGAAAAAATTAGGAATATATATAATTATTTTTATATTAGTAATATTATTTAGAGATAATATATGTTTCTTTTATGGTAATGTATTGGGAGTATTTAAATTAGATAATAATTATTATGATAGTATTATAACTTTAAAAGATGAGAAAATAGAGTATTTAGAAAATGAAATAAATAGTATTACTGAATTTAGTAAGAATTTAGATAGAATAGAATATAACTATAAAGTATCTAAAATAGTATATAAAGAATCTTATAATATTGGTAAATATAAAATACAGTATGGTAAAGATAACCATGTTGACATTGGTATGGGTGTTACTAATGAATTTGGACTTATAGGTAAAATTACAAAAGTAGATAACAAAACTAGTGAATTAACAACTATAAAAGATTTAAAAGATTTAAGTGTAGTAGTTAATGATAGTTATGGTAAACTTAATTACGATTATGAATCTAATACATTTACTATATCTGATATAAGTAATTATGATAAAGTATATGTTAATGATTTAGTATATACAAGTGGATATGGTACTATAAAAGAAAAATTATTAATAGGTAAAGTTATTAAAGTAGACAATAGTGATATATCAAAAAAAGTAATAATTAATACTGTAGTTGATTTTAATAATTTAAATTATGTATTGATAGTAGGTGATATCAAGTGATAATATTAGATAACTTAACAAATAATTATTTAAATATATTATCTTGTCTTATAATATTAAATATATTTTATTTAACTAAATATAAATACTTTACTATATTAATAATAGATACTTTATTAAATAGAATACCATATATATCATTAATAATTTTAATATTATATTTCTTTAATAAAATTATATTTAAAAAAATAATAAATAATAGTACTAATAAATTTATATTTAGTATTATATATTATTTTATATTTATATCTATACTTTATTTTATAAATAGATATAATTTCACTTTTAAATATTATCTATATTTAAATATATTTTCTTTCATCTATAATATATTAATCTATTATATTTACATATTTTATAAAGATTAATATTGTTATAGATGTTTTTAAATGTTATAATCTTATTAGAATAGAGGTTATATATATGAGGAAGAAAAAAGGGTTTACTTTGATAGAGATTATTATTTGTATAGCAATGTTAGCAATAATATCAGTAGGAAGTATTGTAGGAATAAATTTAGTAAATAAGAATTTAGTCAAAAAAGGATTAGAACAAATTACTGATAAAGCTATAAAGGCAACACAGGTTTATATTGAAACTAATAATGTTGCACAAAATCAATTATATGAAAAACAAAATGCCTTATATTTGCCAATTAAAGTTTTAGTTAATGAAGGACTATTAAGCTTGAAGGGTACTAATTTATCTGACAAAGATATAAAAAATAAATACACGATTACAGCATTATCAACTCCTACAGGAAATGAAGAAGATTGTGTAGATATAAATACTAAAACTAGTTGGGACGAGTCAAAAGAAATTTATATATGTACTTACAATAAAGCAAATGATGGTAAGGATGGTAAAGATGGATCTGATGGAAAAGATGGAAAAGATGGTTCTAATGGTAACACAACAATAATAAATAATTTGATAACAATAAATTCAAATGAATATTTTGCAAAAGGCGCAAATCCGAATAATTGGGTAAAATTTGATGATTTATATTGTAAAATTGCTAAAGGTGCTGATAGTCAACATAAGTGTGGTTATTATGGTAGAGAAACGGATTATAGAGGTCAAGAAAAAAGTTATTTTAGAATTTTAAAGATAAAAAATAATTTGATTGAAATGATTTTTATGAATACAACCGATATAACTCCAACAATAAAGTATAGTAAAAGTACTGGAGGATATTATAATAGTACTAATGCTTTTCCTACAGTATGTGGTGAAAATTGTGCTAGTGGAAAGCAAATTAACTCATCAATTCAGTCTTCACTTTTTTATGTCGGAAATGAAAAATGTTTTAAGAAATATGAAGATGTTAAAAGATCTAATGTTATTTTTGGTATTGCATCTTATGTATCTGTTGGTAATAGAGACAAGGCATCTTCAAGAATGCTTTTATATAATGAATATATTAATACATTTGAAGAAGGAGTTACATGGCTTCCAAATTCATTATATCTTGGTTCTTTTGCTTTAGAAAGTGGAAACAAAAATGATATTGTGTATAATTACAATGGTAATAATAGTTATGTATATCCAATATTCAGAGTTATTTTAAGTGATAAAGTTGAATTAGTAAAAGAAGATTGCGCTAATTCTACAACTGCAGGTTCGGTGGACTGTCCGTACAAAATTAATATTAAAGAAGATAATTATTGTGGTCTTGCGTGGGAGTGATTTAATGAAAAATAAAAAGGGATTTACCTTAATAGAAATAATAATATGCGTTGGAATGCTTGCAGTAATAGCAGTAGGAAGTATTGTAGGAATAAATTTAGTAAATAAAAATTTGACAGTAAAAGAGCTGAATCAAATAACTAATAAAGCAATACAAGCGCACAAGTATATATTGAAACTAATAAAGAAGCTCAAAATCAACTATATACTGAGCAAAATGCAGTCAAAATTCCTATTAAAGTTTTGGTTAATGAAGGTTTGTTAAGTTTAAAAGGAACAAATTTAGATAATAGTAAAATCAAGAATGAATATGTTATAACTGCATTATCTACAGAAAGTGACAAAAGTACGAAGTGTACTAATATAGATTCAAAGGCAAGTTGGGATGATGATAACGTAATTTACATATGTACTAATTTAAATAGTAAGGGAGAAGTAACAGGAAGTAATTTAGCAACTATCGATCCAACAAAATATAATAATAAAACTAATGTAACTAATGAACCTTATTATTTTAAAGGACCTTATCCAAATAATTATGTTGATATTAGTAAGTCTAAGTTTGCTAATAGCGAATTACTTATAACAAAAATAACCTTTAATTTTTCTTCTGGGAAAGAAGAGCATATATTTTTTAACCCAATTAGAATTTTATATATTGATAGAGATGATTCAATAGTATTACATGGGGTTCTTAATAGAATTGGATTAGATAGTGTTAAATGTGATACAATACTAAATAATAATTATAGTGGTTCTAGTTATGAAATAACTAATAAGACTTTCTATAATAATTTTAGAGAAAAATGGTCTAATAATTCTAGATGTGTAAAGCAAAAAGATTTTTATAATACAGCAATTTATTCTGAGTCAAAACCTGGCGATATATCTTGGATTTATGATGAAAGTGTTAATAAATATATGGAATATGGTATTATAATTTCTCTACCTAGTTCAGTTAAGATTAAAAGTGGAACTGGTACTGAAGAAAATCCATTTATTTTAGAAGAAAAGTAATAACATTTCCAAAAACAAAACATATACTTAAGTGGGGGTATATATGAACTTAAATGATGAATTTTTTGGGAAAGTAAAAAATAAAACTAATGTAGATAAAGATACGTTAGTGGATTTAGCTAAAAGATTAAATGAAGATAATATGAAAGATGAGACAGTTCTTAGAAGTATTATACGTGATTTATCTAAAATTACAGGGAAGAGTGTTAGTCTAGAAAAAGAACAAAAAATAATAGATACTATAAAAAAAGATAAAGTTCCTAAAAATATAGATAAATTTTTCTAATAAAGTGTATAAATTTTACACTTTTTTTATGTTTTATATTTTAATTATTTGGATTTTAAAATATAATATTATGAGAAGGTGTGTTGTATGCTCAAAAATATAATGAATACAAAAATTAATTATACTTTTAAAGATGTAGGTAGTAAGAATACTGTTATATTACTTCATGGATGGGGTCAAAATGTGGAAATGATGCAACCTATTGCGAATAAAATTAATGATAATTATAATATATTAAATATTGATCTACCTGGATTTGGTAAATCTGATGAACCAGATTATCCATGGTCAGTATATGATTATGCAAAATGCATTAATAATTTTGTATCCGATTTAGATTTAAAACATATTACTATTATAGGACATTCATTTGGTGGAAGAATAGGACTTATATATGCATCGATGTATGATATAGACAAATTAATATGTTTAGGTAGTCCATATTGTAGAGAACTAAATAAATTACCATTAAAAACAAGAATTTATAAATTTATGAAAAAAATATCTGTTTTAAAACCTATTGCAAATATAATGAAAAAATATATAGGTTCAACTGACTACAAAAACGCAAGTGAAATAATGAGAGGCGTTTTAGTAAAATCAATAAATATAGATATGATAGAAGATATAAAAAAAATAAAATGTCCCACTTTATTAATATGGGGAAGTTTGGATACAGCAGTACCGTTAAATAGGGCATATGAACTAAATAAATTAATAAAAAATAGTAAACTAATGGTATATGAAAATTGTACTCATTATGCTTACTTAGAAAAATTAGATGAAGTATGTAATGAAATAAATAATTTCATAAAGTAGGAGGTAAAAAAATGTATATAATAATTTTTAATATGTTGTTTTCTTTATTATATATAATAATTAGAAGTAAAAAAAACTTGCATATATTACAACAAAATTTTTATAATGAAAATAATAGATATATAAAATGGGGTAATAAAAATTTAAATAATGTTTTTAAATTAGATATTATTATATTACTAATTAATGTAATAAATATATTTATTAAAAGCAAGTATATACTAGTCATAGATATTTGTTATATATTTTTATACTTTATTGAAAAAAACAATATAAATAAAGAACAAGTAAAAATACCACTTAAAGTAACTAGTAGAGTTAAAAGAATGATAGTTACAAATATAATATTATATTTGATACCATTTATAATATATTTATTTAATAAGAATATTTATATATTTAATTTTGTTTATTCATTAATTATTAGTTTAAATTTTTATATAATATTACTTTCTAATATTATTAATAAACCTATAGAGAAATGTGTTTTTATATATTATAAGAATAAGGCAATAAATAAAATTAAATCATATAAAAATTTAAATGTAGTTGGTATAACTGGTAGTTATGGTAAAACTAGTAGTAAAAATATATTAAATGATATTTTGAATGTTAAATATAATTCTATGTGTACTCCAAAGAATTATAATACTCAATATGGTTTGATTTTGACTATAAATAATTATTTAGATAAGTTTAATGATGTATTTATTGCTGAAATGGGTGCATTTAAAAGAGGTAGGATAAAATTATTATGTAATTTAGTTAGACCTAAATATGGTATAATTACAAGTATAGGTACTGCACATTTAGATACATTTGGAAGTAGAGAAAATATTCAAAAAGGTAAATTTGAGCTTATAGAATCTTTACCATCTGATGGATTAGCAATATTAAATATGGATGATGAATATCAAGTTAGTTATAAAATAAAAAATAATGTTAAAGTTGTATGGGTTGGTATAGAAAATGAAAATGCTGATTTATATGCTAGTAATATAAAAGCTAGTAAAGATGGTATGTCTTTTGATATATATTTTAAAAAAGAAGATATAAAGCATACTTTTAATACAATATTATTGGGTAATAGTAATGTTTATAATATATTAGAAGCAGTTGCTTTTTCAAGATATGTAATGAATATGAGCTTTGAAGAAATTAAATTAGGAGTTAAAAGAATTAAACCTATAACTCATAGATTAGAAATAAAAAATATGGGTGATAGAACAATAATAGATGATGCTTATAATTCAAATCCAGTAGGTTCTAAAATGGCTTTAGATGTATTGAAACTTATGGATGGATTAAAAGTAGTTGTTACACCTGGTATGATAGAACTTGGTGACGAACAATATAATTTGAATAAAAAATTTGGTGAATATATAAGTGAAGTAGCAGACTATGTTATTTTAGTTGGAAAAAAACAAACTGAACCAATATTAGATGGTTTAAAAGAAAAAAAATATAATAAAGATAAAATATTTATAATAAATGATGTAAAAGAAGCTTTTGATATTATTGATAAAATAAAAGTTAAAAATAAACATTCATATATATTACTTGAAAATGATTTACCTGATATATTTAATGAAAAGTAGAAAGAAGGATTTATATGAAAATAAAAGTTGGTATAATTTTTGGTGGAGAAAGTGTAGAGCATGAAGTTAGTATAATAAGTGCTATACAAGCAATTAATAATATAGATAAAGAAAAATACGATGTAGTACCTATTTATATTAGTAAAAATAAAATATGGTATACTGGGAGTAAAATAGGTGATATAGAGGAATATAAAGATATCGATGCTTTAATAAAAAAATCAACAAGTGTTACATTATGTAAAAAAGATAATGAATTTTGTTTAATAAATACTAAAGGTGTTTTAAATAAAATTGTAGAAAAAATAGATGTTGCATTTCCTATTGTTCATGGACAAAATGTAGAAGATGGTACATTAAGTGGATATTTAAATACAATAGGTATTCCAACTGTTGGACCAAATGTTTTATCAGCAAGTGTAGGACAAGATAAAGTTGTTATAAAACAAATATTAAGAAGTGAAAATATTCCAGTTGTAGATTATGTATGGTTCTATGATACTGATTATATAAATGATAAAGAAAAATATTTAAAAGAAATAAAAAAATTAGGCTATCCAGTTGTAGTTAAACCAGCTAACCTAGGTAGTAGTGTAGGTATAAACTTTGTAAAAAGTGAAAAATTAATAGAAGATGCAATAAATGAAGCGATAACGTATGATACTAAAATTATAATTGAAAAAGCAGTTGATAACTTAATTGAAGTTAATTGTAGTGTACTTGGAAATTATGAAAATCAACAAGTCAGTATGATAGAAGAAGTGATTACTGATAATTCAATATTAACGTATAGTGATAAATATGTTAATGGCGGTGGAAAATCTAAAGGAATGGCTAGTACTAATAGGATAATTCCTGCTAATATAGATAAAAAATTATATAAAGAAATAGAAGATACTTCCTTAAAAGTATTTAAAGTTTTAAACTTAAGTGGAGTATGTAGAATAGATTATCTAATTAATAAAGAAACAAATGAATATTATGTTAATGAACCTAATACAATACCAGGATCACTTGCATTTTATTTATGGGAACCATTAGGAAAAAAATATAAAGAATTACTAGATAATTTAATTACGCTTGCTATTAAAGAATATAAAAATAAACAAAAAAAGAATTATTGTTTTGATACAAATATTTTAAAGAATTTTAATGGTTTAAAAGGTTCAAAAAAATAAAATTAAGTACGATAAGTACTTTTTTTGTTTAGAAAATAAAATAATATACCATAATATAATTGGTGATATCATGGATATATTAAATGCTTTATTTAGAACAATATTTTTTTATTTTTTTGTAGTATTTGCATATAGGATAATGGGTAAAAGAGAAATAAGTCAACTAGAAGTTATAGATTTAATAGTATCTATTCTAATGGCGGAATTAATTGCAATAAGTATAGAAAATATAAATGATTCTATAGTACTAGCAATTATACCAATTACTGCACTTGTTATATTAGAAATAATATTAGCAAAATTTTCATTAAAATCAAGAAAATTTAATAATTTAATGGGAGGTAAACCTAGTATTATTATAAGTAATGGAAAAATAAATTATAAAGAACTAATAAAAAATAGATATAGTTTAGATGACATATTATTAGAATTAAGACAAAAAAGTATTAAATCAATAAATGATGTTGAATATGCAATATTAGAACCTAATGGTAAACTAAGTATATTTAAATATAATATATTAAAAACAAAAAGTGATTTTCCTATGCCACTTGTTATAGATACAGAAATACAATATGAAACATTAAAATATATCAATAAAAGTGAATCTTGGTTAATAAATAATTTACATAATAAAAAAATATTATTAAATGATGTATTTTATTCATTCTATAAAAATAATAAAATATATATTATAAAAAAATAACCTTGAAAAATATTACCATGTATTATATTATTAATGTATAAGGTATCAAGGTGGTAATATATGAATAAAAAATTATCAGGAATAATAGGTATTATATTAAGTGTAATATTATTAGTGTATTTTGAAACATATGCTTATAAATTACTTAACGTATTACATTTTAATATTAATAATTATAGTAATGTAGTTAGAATGATAATAGATATAGTAATTAAATTAGTAATGTGTTTTATTATATTTATATTATATAAAAAAGATTTTAAACATAGTAGGAGAGATAGTAATATATTTAAAAGTATATTAATAATGATTATATCTCTAGTAGGATTAGTATTTGTTATGTATTTATTTAGTTATGTTATAAATTATTTAGGAGATATATTTAAAGTAAAGATAATACATAATAGTTTCTATAATATATTTGATAAAAGACTTGATATATATTTAGTAATTAGAATTATTAAAGATTATGTTATAACACCATTTTTATATTGTTCTATAATATTCTTAAGTATAGATAAACTTACTAGAAGAGATGATACGTTTACTTTATTAAGTGGATTGTTAGCAAGTATATGTTATGCTTTAACGTTAAGAGGAACAGTTACTTATATAATAATAAATTCATTAAGTACATTTTTATTGTTTAGTTTACTTGCAATATTATATAAAAAGAATAATAGTATATGGTTTAGTATAATACTTTATGGTTTATATTTAATTTCTAGTGGTGTAATAATAAAATATATAGGATGGTAATTATGGTAAAAGATAAAATTTATAATACGTTAAAATTATTATTATGTTTAGTATTCTTTTTTTCAATAAGTAATATTACAAGTTTATTTCTAAATATATTTAATATAGATAAAAATAAAATAGGATTATTTGGTAATACTTTGTACCAATTTATAGTTTCTTTAATATTATTTATATTATTATTAATACTTTATAAAGATACTATAAAAAAAGATTTTAAAGATTTTAAAAAAGATTTAAAAAACAATATAACTTATGTTATTAAAACATTTATAATATTTGTTATAGTAAAATATTTAGTTAGTATTTTAAGTTCTGTAATAATGGTACTTTGTGGATTAGGAACAGATAATATAGTAAGTGTTAATCAAAGTGTTTTAGAAGATTATATTAAAGCAGCACCACTATTAATGTTTATCTCAGTAGCTTTTCTAGGACCATTTTATGAAGAAGGTATATTTAGATTAGCATTTAAAAAAGTTATTGATAATAAATGGTTATATATTATTATAAGTGGTAGTTTATTTGGATTATTACATGTATTTCCATTAAGCGATGGAGTAACTTTGCCAGTTGGTATAATACAATCTATTAGTTATGTTACTATGGGAATGTTCTTTTCTTATATTTATTATAAAAAAGATAACATATTTTTTACTGTAGGATTACATTTCTTAAATAATTTTATAAGTGTGTTAGTAATGTTAAAAATGTTTTTTTAATATTAGTTCAAAAAAAAGAGTAGGTTTAAATTCTACTCTTTTATTATACACAGTCTACGTAAGTATCACTTAAACACTTAACTGCACAGCAGCATGATAAGTCCATTGTAAAGAAACTATTTGTTGCAATGTATGGAATTGAATTACAGCAACTTTCTTGTGGATTTGGAGCTAGTACTCTAAAAGTGCAACAGTTACCGTCTAATTTCTCAACTCTGAAAACATTAGAACAGTCTGTACAACAAGCACTTACTTGTGTATTAGAACATACGTTAGTACTATCTTTCTCTATAGGCATACTCCATGGAGTACCATTACCACAACAAGTATAAAGCATTACTGGGTATATGTAGAAAATACGACATAATATAATTTGTTGTGTTTATTAGTGCTAAATAGTAGATTAAAAATCTACTTTTTAATATTTTTAATATCGCTTCTACCAATTACCCAATCCATAGAATATCCATATTCATTACATATTTTTTTTAACATTAATGTTTGTATTAATCTTGTTTTATTAATATTTTTATAATATGAATAAGTTGATTTATCTATTCCTAGCAAATTTGCAATGTCTTTTGCTTCTAAACCTAATTCGTTTTCTATTATTGATAGTCTTTCACTAATTAGATTTTTATCAATATTATTAATTTTTTTTAAATTATAATTATTTGTATTAGTTAAATTGCAAATATAATCAAGAGAATAATTAAAATTACAAGAATACTTAAATAAGTCTTTTAATTTTATATTTGCTATTTCACATTCTATATTAGCATAAGCACCTCTGCTAATACCAATAATATTTGCTACTTCTTTTTGCTTTAAATCTAACCCTTCACGGATATCTTTAAATCTAAAATTCATATATATTTCACCCACAATTATTGTTACATGAAATAATTTGTTATTTAGGTATTGCAAAGTAATGTCAACCGGAGTATAATATTCTTATAAAAAATAATAGGAAAGAGGTAATATAAAATGTCTAAAAAAGGAAAAATAATTATAAGTATCTCCGGCATTGTATTAGTTACATTAATTTTAATGGGGTTAACATATGCATACTTTTTAACTAGAATACAAGGTAATACCAACAACAAAAGTATTAGTGTCACTACAGCAAATCTTGAGTTAACTTATGGAGATAATAGTGCAGAGATACTAGGAAAGGATTTAACACTAATCCCAAGCGATACTGAAATTGGCACAAAGACATTTACAGTAACAAATAATGGTAATGATACAAGTTATGTAGTAATTATAGAAAATGTTAGTATAACAAAAGCAAGTGATGGAAGTACAACAACATTTGAAAGTAATGATTTTAGATATACATTAACATGTACAAAGAGCGATGGAACAAATTGTGATGGTGTAAGTACACAAAGTATTTTTCCAATAAATGGTGGAATATTAGTTGGAAATAGTATAAAAGAAGGAGACGTACATACATATACATTTAAAATGTGGTACATAGATACTGGAATAGACCAAAGTAATGATATGGGTAAAACAATACAAGCAAGATTAAATATAACAAATATTGCAAGTATGACAAATCCATATTCGGCTAATACAAATAGTTTAGCATATAATATAATTAATAATGCAATGAATAAAACAAATGAAACTGAATTATTATCAAGTCCAAAAACTATACCAGCAGAAGAAACTTCAGGATTTAAATATTATACAAATAAAGTTGTTGAAGCAACAAGTGAAGATTCAATTAGTATAGATTATCATAGATATAATCATTATTTTACATATGGGACAGGATATACAATAAATGAAAATACAGGTGAATTTACTTTAACAGGGGTGAGTACTTGTAAATATAATGATGGAACATGCAATACAACATTAGTAGAAAAATATGTAACATCAAAAGATGCAAGTGCAATTTCATCAAGTGATGATACTAAAACAGGATATATAACCCGTAATGATAAAATATATATAATAACAGAAGCTTCAGCAGTTGATAATAATTTCAAAGCAACAATGAAAGCAAAAGCGTTATCACGTATTGCGTATGATGAAGAAAAAATCTTAAGTGTAGCAAATGATGATTATGGTACTAGTTATTACTATAGAGGTGGAGTAGAAGATAATTATGTAAATTTTGCTGGAATGTGTTGGAGAGTAGTTCGTATTGCTGGGGATGGAAGTATAAAATTAATATTAGAAGACCAAGATGAGACATGTTCAGAAACAATGAATGGAAATTGGGATATACCAACTACAACTGGTGGAACAACAAAAACTGGAAATTTTGGATATACTAAGTATGCAGCAAATACATTAACCGCTTCTGATGGAACAAAAAATTCAAGTACAAAATATTTGATGAATTACTTAAATGGTGGAACAGATAATGATAAATCAATGGCAACAGCATTTAATAATTTTCAAACTGGACCTTTAGCAAATTATTTATCTTATTTAAAGAGTGGGGATTGGTGTTTAAATGATAAAGTATATGCTAGTAGAACTGATAATACAACAGCACTAACTAGTCAAGAAATACTAGATAAACAAATTAAAAATAGTACAGGGGACCAATTATATTATGACTCACATGTTCGATTAAATGGAAAAACAATAAAAGAACCAACATTAAAATGTAATGGAACGAACATGAATAAATTTTTAGATAATACTGATATGTATGTAGGAACCTTAACTGCAGACGAAATAGTATATGCAGGTGGTAAGGCGGATACTGATAATCCAAATTATTATTTAATAAATGATTATCAAAAATCAAACAATTTGTTATTTTATACTTTGTCACCTGACTATTTTTTTCCAGCTGGTAGTACTGGTGGCTTTGATTATGCTTATGGTGTACAACATTTTGGTTCTGTATATCAGGCTGGAACGGGTGGTGGAGTATCATTGCGTCCTAGCATAATTTTAAAGTCTAATATATTGGTAGATGTTGGAAATGGAACAAAAGGAAATCCATACACAGTAAAACTTAATAGTTAATTATGAAAAATAAAGGATTTACGTTAATTGAGATAATAGTGTGCATAGCACTATTATCTACAATTACAATTAGTTCAATTGTAATTGTTAATAAAAAGAATAGTGATGATTTAAAAGATATAAGTAAAAAAGTATCTAACGCTGTAGATATATATTTAAATACAAAAAAGGATGAAGACGGAGATACTTATATTGAAGGAATAAATAAAGGTGGACAAGGATTATATATTAATTTAAAAACTTTAAGTGATGAAGGTTTAATAGATAAAGAAATAGTAAATACATTAGAGAAAAAAGAAAACAAAAAAAGTGAAGATTTAAAAATACTTGCAACAAAATCAATATCAAGTACTAATACGAAAGAGTGCCTAGGACAAATAGAATTTACATTTAGTTGGGATACAGTATCAACCCCAATATATTTATGTCCCAAAAATACAAATGAAGTAAAATGTGATGAGAATAATAGTAATAATTTTTCTGAACTTCTATTATCAAAAAATAAATTATATGAGTTAAATGAAGTATCTGATGACAATTATATATACAAACGCAGTTATAATCAATCTGGAGGTTCAGGTATAGCTCAATCTAAAGAAAACGGAATTTTAAAAGTTAGCAGTGACGATAATTATTATTATAGAGGAAATGTAAATAATAATTATATTGTATTTAATAATACGTATGATAGAAATTCGAATGAAAATATAGATAGTGATTATTCATTTAGAATTGTTTATTTTAACAAGACAAGTAATAGTATGAAAATAATTGGAGAAAAAGCAATAAAAAATTACTATGGTATAAAGTGTGAAAATAGTGGATTATTTTCAGTAATTAATGGTCCTTTATTAAGTGTGGGAACATATTCACGATTATTATTAGATGATAATAATAGCGAAGCTTTTACATCTCTATTAGATACAAACAATGAAAAATATTTTAAAAATCAAGAATTTTGTGGAAATAATATATATATGGCAGGAGATAGTAGTCTTAGATATACAGGTAATTGTGGAAGTGAAAGTGAATGCAATAAAAAAAATGAATATATTAACTATCAAAGATATTCTTGTGAAAAAGATAAAATTGAAAAACACAAAGTAGGAATACTTACAATATATGAGTTATTAATGACTGGTACAGTTCAATATTACTTGAGTGATAGTTGCAATAATATGCCTAGTTACACTTGCTATAAATCCGCATATACAAATATGAATTTTATAAGCGAAGGTGATGGAACAATAATATATCCTATTTTAATGTCTTCATATACCAATTCTAAAACATGTAATTTTTTATATTTATCTGGCGTAGCTAATATAAAAGAATATAGTTTAAATTATGGTTTTTTAAATAGAGTTCTATTAAATTATGATGAAGCTTGTAACAACATAAGACCGACATTACTTCTTGATATGAATGATTTATATATAAAAAGCGGTAGCGGATTAAAAAATGATCCTTATGTAATTGACGTAAAAAAATAATTTTTAAAAATTATGATAAATGTTATGTATATAATAAAACTTAATATGTTGAAAATATAATTGATATTATTAATAAAAAAATTATTTTTGTAAAAAGATATCTTTTTTGAGAACAAAATGAGAAAAAATTAAGAAAGATGAAACTATATTATTTGAAAATCAAGATATAAAATTAGAAGTAAATATGAAAGATGAAACAGTTTTGTTAAATCGTGAACAATTATCTATGCTATTTGATAGAGATATTAAAACAATAGGCAAACATATTAATAATGCTTTGAATGAAGAACTAGATAATTCAGTTGTCGCAAAATTTGCGACAACTGCTAAAGATGGTAAAACTTATCAAGTAGAATACTATAACTTAGACGTGATAATTAGTGTTGGCTACAGAGTTAAAAGTAAAAATGGTATTATATTTAGAAAATGGGCTACAAGTGTTTTTAAAGATTAATTATATGATTAAAGGTTATGCAGTTAATCAAAAAAGATTAGAATATCTTGAAAAAACAGTTAAATTAATAGATATTGCAGGAAGAATAGAAACAAAATTAAAAGGAACAGAAGCACAAGGAATAATTAATGTAATAAATAATTATAGAAATGCATTAGATTTGCTAGATGATTATGACCATAAAACATTAACAAAACCAAATGGAATTAAAGACGATAAAAAAATATCTTACAAAGATTGTATGAATGTTATAAGTAAATTGAGATTTAATAATGATAGTGATTTATTTGCTTTAGAAAGAAATCAAGGTTTAAAAGCGATAATAGGAAACATATACCAATCATTTGATGGAAAAGACTTATATCCTACAGTAGAAGAAAAAGCATCTAATTTTTTGTATTTAATTACTAAAAATCATACTTTTATTGATGGTAATAAAAGAATTGCAGCAACATTATTTATATATTTTTTAGAATTTTATAACATATTATATGTTGATAATAAACAAATTATTGATAATAATACATTAGTCGCAATCACTTTATTAATAGCAGAATCCAATCCAAAAGAAAAAGATATATTAATTGATTTAATAATGAATTTTTTAAAAAAAGATGTGATTTAATGAAACAATATAAAACTATATGGGATAAAAATGATTAAATATATTATGTAAGTGATGTTGACATAGTTGGTGTTTTAGCAGATAGTAAAGAGCCTAGAAAATATTGGAGTTAGCTTAAAACTAAACTAAAAAAAAAGGTAAGGTAGTGAAGTGACTACAAATTGTAGTCAATTGAGAATGTTAGCACCTGATGGAAAAACGAGATTAAGAGATGCTACGAAAATAAATGGCATTTTAAGACTTTATAAATGATTTATAACTCTTAAAATATTTAGTGATATTAAATTGCTAAGTATTTTTTTAATGCAAAATTTTTTAAAAATTGCTATTGTACAAAATGAAAAAATATAGAATTATTCAAGACAATACTTTTAAATCTGATTTTGATAAATTTATGGTTGAAGTAAAAAATGAAGAAATTAATTAATTTTAATATTTAAATTGTAAAATTTTCATTAAATAGTGAATGGAATTTTATACTTTTTTTGTAATATAAATTATTATACTTTTTTAATCTAAATATAAAATAAAAACGAGCCAAAATGTAAAATGATAAAATAAAAAGAAATTCTATTGGAAATTTTAAAAATTAAGAAATATTTTTTTGCTACCAATATTAGTATTTTTGATACACTTTTAATTAATTTTATATTATTTTTAAAGAGCATAAGATGATGATATCACTATTAGTATTATATTAAATAATACTAATGAATTACGTGATATCATTCTTATTTTGCACTTGCAAAATTTGCTACAAAAAACAAGTTTTTTGCTACCATTTTATATAAAATTAATTAAGATATTAATTGAGAATAAATTGAGAAAGAAATGTACTTGAAATGTTATTTTACTATGTTATAATATGGTAAAATCGAAATAATTATAAATAATATGTCTTGGAAACAAGATTTTTTTATGTAATAAATTATTTGATTTTATATGATTAGATAGGAGGATATTTATTTATGTATAAGATTAATATTATAGAGGAGATAAGTATTGTTTAATCAAAAAGATATAAAAGTAAAGGAAAATCATATAATATTAAATGAAAAGGAAGATTTAAAAGTGAATAAAAATAAAATAGATAATAATTATGTGATTGAATATTTTTTTGATGAAAATGGTATAGATTACGAAGAATACATTGAAATGAAGTGTACTGAGATTATTAAAAATTTTAAAATAAAAAAACAAGATTAACACGCTAAGACACATGGAAAAATGTGTAAAAACATCACAAAAACGCCGGAAAAATGTGTAAAAATTACTTAAAATGGCTGGAAAAATGTGTAAATTATTCTTGGAATGAATTTCAAATTATGATAAAATAATGTTGAGGTGAGAATAAATTGAAAAGATTAAAAAGAAAAATAGATGATTTTCTAACAGAATGGAAAAGTGATAGAGATAGACTTCCACTTATAGTAAAAGGTGCTAGACAAATAGGAAAGACAGACTCTATTGAAAACTTTGCTAAAAATAATTATAAATATTTTATTGAAATTAATTTTGCTTTGCAACCTGAATTTAAAACTATATTTGATAATGGATTCAATGTAGATACAATTATAAGCAATATATC
>CAKOID010000009.1 GCA_934086355.1 uncultured Bacilli bacterium | reverse complement strand
GTTATTTTAGTTAGAAAGTAAGCATATGTTAATCCTACTAATATCATTAGTACTAAAAATATTCCAGTTATACTAACTATTATTTTTTGTTTACGATTCATCGTAATCACTCTCCTTCTTTATTTTGACAATATTATTATAATAAATATTTAATATCATTTGAACGTGCCTATAGTACTTATATTAAATCATATTTAAATCAAATAATTTGTCATTTTTTAATACACAAAAAAGACTATATATTCTTACTTCTTTATAACCCCCCCCCCGAACAAAATTTCGAGGTCGGGAGAGAAGTTATACAGTCTTGTTTTCATCTTTTTTATGAATCGTAAATTTTTGTTAGGTATTACTACCTTAATAAGAATATAACAAAAAAAGCACTATTTATCAAGTACTTTTTTCAAAAATTCACCAGTATAACTATTCTTACATTCTGAAACCTTTTCTGGAGTACCGGTAACAATAACCTCTCCTCCACCATCTCCTCCGTCAGGTCCTAAATCAATAATATAATCTGCTACTTTAATAACATCTAAATTATGTTCTATTATAAGAACAGTATCTCCATTATCAACAATTTTTTGTAATATAACTAATAATTTCTTTATATCTGCACTATGTAATCCTGTTGTAGGTTCATCTAAAATAAATATACTTTTACCAGTAGGTTTCTTTTGTAATTCTTTAGCAAGTTTAACTCTACCAGCTTCTCCACCTGATAATGTTGGAGCGCTTTGTCCTAATTTAATATAACCTAAACCAACTTCATGTAATATTTGTAATTTATTTTTTATTTTAGGAACACTATCAAAGAATTCTAAAGCTTCATCTACTCTCATATCAAGTACTTGACTAATATTTTTACCCTTAAATTTAACTTCTAAGGTTTCACTATTATATCTTGTACCTTTACATAAGTCACATTGTACATAAACATCAGGTAAGAAATGCATCTCAATTTTCTTAACGCCATCTCCCCAACAAGCTTCACAACGTCCACCTTTTACATTAAATGAAAATCTACTCTTAGTATAACCTCTAATCTTCGATTCTTTCATTTCACTAAATACATCTCTTATATCATCAAATACACCTACATATGTAGCAGGGTTACTTCTTGGAGTTCTTCCAATAGGATCCTGTGTAATATCAATAACTTTATCTATGTTTTCTATACCTTCAACTTTTCTGCATTTACCTGGTATATCTTTTGATTTATATATTTCTTTTCTTAATGTTTTATATAATATTTCATTAATTAACGTACTCTTACCACTACCGCTAACTCCAGTAACAACTGTTAAAGTATTAAGTGGAATATCTACATTAATATTTTTTAAATTATTTTCTTTAGCACCTTTTATACTTAATTTACATCCATTACCTTTTCTTCTAGTTTTAGGAACTTCTATTTTTTCTTTACCACTTAAATATCTTCCAGTAACACTGTTATCATTTTTCATAACCTCTTCTGGAGTTCCTGCCGCGACAACATATCCGCCTTTATCTCCAGCAACTGGTCCTATGTCAATTAAATAATCAGCAGCTCTCATTGTATCTTCATCATGTTCAACAACTATTAATGTATTACCTAAATCTCTCATTTCTTTTAATGAATTTATTAATTTTTCATTATCTTTTTGATGTAATCCAATACTAGGTTCATCTAATACATATAAAACTCCACTTAATCTACTACCAATTTGTGTAGCTAGCCTAATTCTTTGTGACTCTCCACCACTTAAAGTACCAGCAGAACGATTTAATGTTAAATAACCTAAACCAACATTATTTAAAAACTCTAATCTTGATTTAATTTCTTTAACAATTAATTCACTAATCTTTAATTGTTCTTGATTAAGTTTTAATTTATCAAAGAAGTTTATTAATTCTTTTATACTCATACAAGTTAAATCATAAATATTTTTTCTATTAACATAAACATTTAAAACATCACTTTTAAGTCTTGAACCTTTACACTTAGGACAAGTATTTTCAACCATATAACCTTCTAACCATTCTCTTATCCAAGTACTCGTAGTTTCAATATATCTTCTTTCTAAATTATTTATTATACCTTCATAATAATCACTAGTATATCTTTTATTACCATTTTTAGATGTATATTCAAAATTAATTATATCTTTACTTCCATATAATATAATATCTAAATCACTTTTTTTCATATCTTTAACAGGTACAGTTAAATCAATATTATAATATTTAGCAACTGTAATAACATTAGTCATATATATATTTTGATCTAAATTTAAAGGTTTAATAGCACCATCTAATATACTTAAACTTTTATCTGGTATTACCAAATCTACACTTATATTTTGTTTAACACCTAATCCTTTACATTCTGGACAAGCACCAAATGGAGCATTAAATGAAAATAATCTAGGTTCTAACTCTGGTAAAGAAAAATCACATTCTGGGCAAGCATAATGTTCGCTCATTACAATTTCTTTATCTCCAATAACATTAATAACTACTTTACCATCACTTAATTTAGTAGCAGTTTCTAATGAATCAAATATTCTACTTCTATCACTATCACTTACTTTTATTCTATCTACTATAACAGATATATTAGATTTTTTATTTTTCTCTAACTTTATTTCATCACTTAAATCATATCTAGTATTATTTACAATTACTCTAGTAAAGCCTTTTTTTCTTAGTTCTTCAAATTCTTTTTCAAGATTACCTATTTCTCCAAATACAATTGGTGATAATATTTCTAATTAAGTTCCAACATCTAATGACATTATTTT
Organism: uncultured Bacilli bacterium; assembly: GCA_934086355.1. The sequence continues at coordinate 23,973 of CAKOID010000009.1, read as the reverse complement.
ATTTGTCATTTCTTCTACACTTTGACTTTTTATAGGAGTCTTATGTTTTGGACAATAAGGTACTCCAATACGTGCAAATAATAATCTAAAATAATCATATATTTCAGTAACGGTTGCAACTGTACTACGTGGATTCTTATTAGTAGTCTTTTGATCTATTGATATACTAGGACTTAATCCTTCTATAGAATCTACATCTGGTTTTTCACTACCTCCTAAAAATTGTCTAGCATAACTAGATAAGCTTTCTACATATCTTCTTTCTCCTTCAGCATATATAGTATCAAAAGCTAAACTACTTTTACCACTACCACTAACTCCAGTCATAACAACTAATTTATTTTTAGGTATTTCTATATTAATATTTTTTAAATTATTTTCTCTAGCACCTTTAATTATAATTTTATCCATATCTAAGCACTCCTTTTTTCTTTAATATTTTACCACAAATTTAATAAATTATATAAAAAAATATATTATTTAAATATAATCAATAATATATTCTCCACTGTATTTTTTTCTAGTATCTTTTAATTCTAATTCTTTTATAAATTTTTTAACATCTTTATTATTTGGAAACATATTAAATTTATTTGATTCGATATTATCAAATAATTCACCTATATTATTATAATTTCCTAACAATTTTAATGTAGTGATATTAAATGCATATATATCAAGATTTTTATCAAGTGGATAGTATTTTAAATAATCTCGCACAAAAATTCTAATCATTTGTTTATCAGAAAATTCACTACCAAACTTTATAGAAGAATCAAAATCTATTAAAAAAGAATTAAAATTTTCATCATACAACATATTTTCACAAACTAAATCCCCATGAATTATTTTATAATCTTCATGTAATTTATGAATTATTTTTCTAGTATTTTTTAAAAATGTTATTTTGTCATTATAATCTTTTATTTTGAATGATTCTTTTAAAGTTTCATCATAATTCATAATATATATTAAAGAATATCCTGTTTCATTTTCTAGAATATATAATGGGGTAAAGTATTCTTTATCAAATTTAGTATCTGTCATTTTAATGATATTAGAAACCACATTCTTAGAATAATTTCTAGTTATAAATTTTATACGATATAATTTATCTTTATAAATACATTTTTTTACTTCACTAAAATTACCATAACCAATATTTTCTTTTATTATAATGTCTTTAATTTCTAGTTTCTTCATTATTTAATAATTCCTCTAATATATCAAATACTTCTTTAGAACTTTTAGCAGAACATATCATATTTTTTGTTTTTGCTCCACCACTAATTCCTTTTAGGTACCATAATGCATGACTACGTATTTCTAAAAGTGCTACTTTTTCATTTTTATATTTATTTAATAATTCAAAATGATATTTTAACATTTCTATTTTATCTTTTAATGCGACATTATCTTCATAACTTCCCTTTTCTAAATATTCTACTGTATTTTTTATGAGCCAAGGGTTACCTAACACTCCTCTTCCTATCATAACAGCGTCACATCCTGTTTCATCTAACATTTTTTTTGCTAATTCTGGAGTAGTTACATCACCGTTTCCAATTACAGGAATCGAAACATTTTCTTTAACTTTTTTTATTAATGACCAATCAGCTTTTCCACTATATCCTTGCTTTCTAGTTCTAGGATGTATAGTAATAGCACTAGCACCACTTTTTTCTATAATTTTTGCAACTTCAACGCAATTAATTGAATCTTCATCCCATCCACTTCTTATTTTTACTGTAACTGGTACACTAATAGCATTTTTAACTGCAGAAACTATTTCTCCAATTTTACTAGGATTTTTTAGAAGTGCGCTTCCTGCTTGACTACGTATTGCAATCTTAGGAACTGGACATCCCATATTTATATCGATTATATCTGGATGCATTAACTCTTCGATTTTCTTTGCTGCAATAACAAATGATTCTACATCACTTCCAAATATTTGTTGTACAATAGGTCTTTCACTTTCTTCCATTTTTAATAATTCAATAGTTTTATCATTATCATATGTTATTGCTTTATCACTAACCATTTCAGCATAAATTAATCCACATCCCATATTTTTTATAATTTGTCTATAAGGACTATTACTTATACCAGCCATAGGTGCTAAAACAACTCTATTTTTTATTTTAACATTTCCAATATTCCACATATAATCACCTTATCAATCTATATTTCTTAATTTTATTCTTTTGTCTTTCTATAACTTCTCTATAAGATTCCTTCTCATTATCATTTAACTTAATAAAATAATCTTTTTCTATTCTATCTATAATATATTTAATATCTAATTTCATAGCACGCATTAATAATTCTTGAAAATAATAATCATGTCTAATTATATAACATACTTTATCTAATAATAAATTAAAATCAAATATGTGATAAAATGCAAAATAATCATCATTACAAAAAGAATGTTCGTAATCAAATATAGGCATTAAATATACTTTATTTTCTATACACCTAACAATTATATTTTCACTATGTCTATCAGTTTGTCTAGTAATAAAATCTCTAACAATTAATTTTTTTATATTTTTAATAAATATATCTAAACTATTGTCATCTAATTGAATTTTATTATAATCTTTATTAAACACATAGTCTAAATTATTTAAATTATCTAATCCCACTAATGGTGTATTTTCTAAATTTACAAATAAAGAATTATCAAAGTAATAATAATCATCTTTATTATCAACAAAATTTCTAGTCATTACACCATATTTTTTATCATTATCTCTAATTAATATATTATGTACAGTATTTAAATTAAAATATTTACTAATATATTCTCCAATTATTTCATTTAATATATGACTCATATTTCTATGAGGGTTACATTTTTTTAGGTAATATATTTGATTATTATATTTTATAAAATTATTTTTATAGCAAGAGTCTTTATAAAATATTTTGTTTTCATCTTTTTTTTCGACTATTTCTATACTTTCTAAATAAGATATTTTATTTTCATTAATTTCCATAATAAATCACTTCTTAAAACGAGTTTAATATATCAAAAAATACTTAATAAATCAATATCAAGTATTATTATATTATAAAAAGATGTTTTATTTTTTCTTAAAATAATCTTTTATTTTTTTCTTAGCTAAGGTAGTTTTTACTATATTAATCCACCTTTTTTCTGGTTTACATTTATCGTTTACAATAACTATTATTCTATCTTTATTTTTTAATTTATAACTTAATTTTACTTCTTCTCCATTTACAAAGCATTTTGATAAATGATTTCCTATATCACTATGTATTTTATATGCAAAATCTATAGGAGTTGATGATTCTGGTAATTCAACTATATCTCCATTTGCAGTATATACATATATATTATTAGAAAATACTTCATTTTTTATTTTTTCTACAAAAGATTTATCATCTTTAATCGTATTATTTAATAAACATATATTTGATATGAATTGATAATTATTTAATAATTCATTTTGCATTTTATTTGCACCACTTTTTTTATACATATTCCAATAACTAGCTATACCATAAGTGTTAATATTATCCATTTCTTTAGTCTTTATTTGTATTTGAATAATATGTTCGTCAGGTCCGAATACTGTTGTATGTAAGCTTCTATACATATTGGTTTTAGGAACAGCTATGTAGTCTTTAAATTTATAATTCATTGGTGGATAACATTTATGTACTAAACCTAATACTTTATAACAATCATCTTCATTTTCTAATATCACTTTTAAATTTACTAAATCATGTATTTCATTTATTTTATATCCTTTTTTTATTTTTTTATAAATATTATATACGTTTATTATTCTAGTACGCATTTCATATTTGATATTATTTTCTATTAGTATTTCTGATATTTTATTTTCTGTTTCATTAATACATTTTATATAGTCTTTTCTAATTTTTTCAGTTTTGTTTATTAATTCGTTATAAATATCAGGTTTTAAATATGATAAGCATATATCTTCTAGTAGACATTTTAATCTAAATGCTCCTATAAAGTATGCAAGTGGCACATAAATTGATAATGTTTCTATGGCACTTCTTTGTTGTTTATTTGGTGCTTTATATTTTAATGTTTCCATATTATGTAATCTATCACATAATTTTATTATGATTATTCTAACATCTTCATTTAAGCTTGTTATAATTCTTCTTATATTAGCATCTCTTGCTTCATCTAATGATGAGAAATGTATATTGCTTATTTTAGTAACACCATCTACTAGTTTTGCAACTTCATTACCAAATTCTTTTTCTACGTCACTTAATGTATATTTAGTGTCTTCTACTACATCATGTAACATTCCTGCAACAAGTGTTGCACCATCAGCTTTGAATTTTGCTAGATTTATACATACGTTTATTGGGTGAATTATATATGGTTCTCCACTTTCTCGCTTTTGATTTTTGTGTGCATCTTTTGCATATTCATAAGCTTTTATTACATTGCTAACTTCTTCTTCGTTATAATCTTTAATCATATCTATTAAAGTATCAAATAAAATCATAGTACCACCTCAAATTATATAAGTAATTCTAACACAGAAAAAAAATAATTAAAATACTTTTTAACTATTTTTTACAATTAATTATGAATATACTTATTCAGTTTCAGTTGTCTCTTCACTCTCATCAACAATATCATCAACCCATTCAAGAGTGTAAGGACATTTTTTTGTACCTAAATTTTTTTCATTACATGAATTATTTTTTTTGAGTTTAACATTGTGTTTCAAAACTATTACAGGAGCGTAACTACCAGTTAATATTTGATATGCATCTGGACTCCAATTGTAATAACAATATTCACCGTTTCTACCAACATAACAATCTGTTTCACCTTGATTAATTATTGGACCTGATGCAGTATTTCCTCCATTTAGTTCTATTGTTTTAGTATTATTAAATATTCCGCTAATTACATTATAATTATATAACCAACTTTTACCAAATAATATTGAATTAGTAATATCATCTGTTGTTAATGTTTGAAACTTTGTTTTAATAAATGTTCCTCTATCTATAGAATATATACCATTTACTCCATTATATTTTATATTTGTATCTACGTAATCAATATAATTTTTATTTGTTATATTATTATAAAGAAAATTTAATTTGGTGTTTTCAACTATGTCTTCATTGTTATAAATGGAACTGTCATACAAATCTAATATACTAAATCCTTTTTTTGTGTTGTAATATGATACTGCATTAACAAAGTTGCAAGTTTTGCGTTTGTTCTTTGTACCATATATGCAATTCATTTCAACAAAATTATAGTTGTAATACTTATTTAATTTATAGTATGCTTCAAAATTATAATATGTTCTTTTGTATCTTACATTTACATCGCTAGGATAAAAGCATTTTGTTTCTACGTTGTTATTTTTAATACAGTATCCTCTACCACTATTCGTATATGTGTACTCCGCAAGTAAAGATTCAATTGTATTAAGCTCCATTGCTCCTTTTTCTAATATTTCATCATCTTTTATATTGTAATCTTGATAATTTTTGTTATTATTTGCATCAACACTTTTATTATAAATTAATCTTATACCGCCATTTTCATCAATAGAAACTACTCTCCATAAATCTTTATCTTCATCATTTGGAAAATATGCATAGTCATTATTACTATTTCCTGCAGTTACTTCGAATTTTACCCAATTATTTGGATTGCTTCCTCTAGCTATATAGTATCCGCTATTTCCGAATTGGTTTATTATACTTGAATTGTTTTCATCACTAGAATTATTGCCACCATTATTTTCACTATTATTTCCATTATCTGTTCTAGGACAAATATAAACAACTTTATTTGTATCAACCTTCCAATTTTCAACTATTGATAATGGAATAACATTATTTTCACAATCAGTATTTGTTTTGTTATCTAACATTGAATATGATAAAAAGAAATAATTCTTTTTTAGTTCAACACCTTTAAATTGTTTTTCGTCTATTAGTCCTTCATTTTTTAATACTTCTAAAGTAACAATGGCTCCTCTTGCACTATTTTCTAAATTAGTTTGTATCTCTTCGTGATTTTCTAAATACACTTCTAATGCATTTTCTAATATTTTATTATTATTTTCTAATATTTTAATTTGTTTGTTTTTATTACTTTTTATTACTACAAAAGTCATAGTAGTACTTATTATAGCAATTAAAGTGATACAAATTATAATTTCTATTAAAGTAAAACCTCTCTTTTTATTCATCTTTTCACACCTCTTCTACCTAACTCTTATAATTTAATACACAAAAAATTATATCTTTTATACCCCCCCCCCCAACGATTTTGGGGAGTTGGGAAAGAGATATAATTTTAATTTTTTATGAACAATAATTTTTTCAGCTAGAAAATTTTACTTTCTCTAACCTATTAAAAATATAACATTCTTTATAGTAAATTTCAATACTTTATATATAAATTACACTAAATACATAAACTAAACCTAATATTATTGGAATAATAAGACTTAGTCCTACTATGAAATAAAAAGATTTATCATTTTCTATTATTTCTTTCATAAAAATATTCCTTTCTAATTCATTACTCTTTTAAACATTCTTTCAAGTTCATATTTAGTAAATGTTATAATTGTTGGTCTACCATGAGGACAATTATATGGATTATCACATAATACTAAATCGTCTATTATTGTTTGCATTGCTTCAGGTGTAATTCTTGTATTACCTTTTACGCTCATCTTACAAGCTAAAGTTTTTGAAACGCTATCATAAAACTTTATCCTATCTATATTATAATCGTTAATTACTAAATCTACAAGTTTTTCTATACTTTCATTTTCATAACCAGTTAATAACCATGTTGGATGACTTTTAAATATAAGAGTATTTATACCGAATTCTTCTATACCAAATCCCATATCAGTAAGTACATTTTTTCTCTCATTAAACTTTATATAATCACTAGGATTTAGTTCTATAGTATATGGAATTAATAAATTTGTTATATGGATATCTTGTTCTTTTAAATGTTTTAGATATCTTTCATAATTAACTCTTTCTTGTGCAGCATGTTGGTCTATTAAATACATATTATTTTCATTTTCACAAACTATATAAGTACCCATTACTAGACCACAAGGATATAATTCTAATTTTTTTAATGTTTCATTCTTATTATCATCATTTACTTTTTCTTTGATTATATCAGTGTTTACATCATTCTCTACTTTTCTAAAATCAAATTTAACTTGTTCATCATTTAAAACTTTTAAATCTTTATTTATAACGTATTCTTTTGCATCATTATTATTTATAGGTTCATTATATTCATTTAATATACTTATTTCATTATCACTTATTTTTTCTTTTACTTCTATTTTTGGAATTAATAATGCTTTATATAATGCTTCTTTTATAGTTTTAGTTACTAATTCATTTAATTCGTGTTGTTTAGAAAACTTTATATCTTGTTTTGTAGGATGAATATTAACATCAATTATAGTTGGGTCAGTTTCTATATTAATTACTACTACAGGATATTTTATATCAGGTTTATAAGTATAATATGCATCATTTATTGCTTTATTTAATTCTATATTTTTTACTATTCTACCATTTACTATAGTAGTCATATGATTCCTATTAGATTTTAATATACTAGGTTTACATACATATCCATTTATATCATAATCTTCACTACTAGCATTAATACTTATCATATTGCTACTAACTAAGTATCCATATATTTCATATATAGTTTTAAGTAAATTATTAGAACCACTTGTACTTACAATAACTTTATCATTATTAGTCAATGTGAATTTTATCTCAGGATGAGTTAGTGCTAATTTTTCTATATACATTACTATACTAGATAATTCGGTTGTTTCACTTTTTAAATATTTTAATCTAGCTGGTGTATTATAAAATAAATCACTTACTGTAAATGTAGTACCAATTCTTGCATCACTTTTCTCTTGTTTAATTAATTTTCCTCCATGTATTTCAATTAATGTACCAGCATTTCCTGTACTAGTTTTAAGTATTACTTTAGAAACTGATGCTATACTTGGCAAAGCTTCTCCTCTAAATCCTAGTGTATTTATAAAAAATAAATCATCATCTTTTAATAATTTACTTGTTGCGTGTCTACTAAATGCTAAAAGTGCATCATCACTTTCCATACCTATTCCGTCATCAGTAACCGTTAAACTTTTTATTCCTGCATTAACTAAATCAATTTTAATACTTTTACTTTTTGCATCTATACTATTTTCTACTAATTCTTTAACAACACTGCTTACTCTTTCAATTACTTCTCCAGCAGCAATTTTATTTGCAAGTACTTCACTCATTACATGTATTTTACTCATTATTACCACCAAATACGCTTTCTCTTATACTAATTAATTCTTTATCTAAATTATATATTTCTATATTATTTTTATTTTTAATATTAATTATTCCAAACCCATTAATACATAAATCCATATTATTATTGGTTTCTAAACTATAATCATATTTAATATCTTTATAGTGCTTTTTAGTATCAATCGTCTCATAACAATATATAGTTATACTAGTTTTGTATTTAAATTTAATGTAGAATTTATCAATAAATATAATATCATTATCTTTCATATTATAAGTAATAGGTTTTATTATATGGTTATATTTAGTTTTTAAATTATAATCACTTATTAAAAATCCAGGAGTATCTATTATATTTAAATTATCTAACTTTATATTAATAAATTCTAATGTTGTATTGCGTTTATTAGATATAGTTAAATTATTATTATTACATAATTTATTTATTAAAGTACTTTTACCACTATTAGTAGGTCCTAATATATAACATTTATTAATATTATTTTTATTTAAATAATTTAATAACATATTTGTATCATTATCTTTTAAAGTACTTATACTTAATATATTATCTATTTTATATATAGTTTTAATATTATTTATTATATTCTTTTTATTTATAGATTTATCTAGCATATCTATTTTATTTATTAATAATAATTTATTACCTTTTATCTTATTATATATATCAATAGTATTATTATTTATATTTAAAAAATCTACTACATATATTTTAAATATATTATCTTTATTTATTTTATCTAATATATAATTAGTACTTAATTCTTTATCTTTAGAACTTATATCATTATAATGTATTAATCTAAAACATCTCATACAGTAGTTGCTATCTTTATATTTATTCTCTGGGATGTAACCTATTTTATTTTTATCATTATATTGTAATTCTATTCCACAACCAATACATTTTTTATTCATAATATTTACCTTTTCTAAATAATTTTTTATCTGTTAATTTATTAATTATAAAGTTTTCAAATACTCTTCCTATTTTAGTAGAAACATATTCTTTTGTTCCAATTGGATTAACTAGTATACTTACGAAATTCATTCTATTTGCAGTCCAAACATCATTAATTAATTCATCACCTATACAAGCAATTTGATTATCTTTGTATTTATTTATTTCAAATACTTTTTTATATTTTTTTGTTAATGGTTTCATAGATAAGTAACTAGAGTCTACGCATAATATATTTTTAAATGGTTCTACTCTTTTTTTAGTACTATTACTAATTATATATATTTTAAATTTCATATCTTTTAATTCTTCGAATAAATCAATTAGTTTCTTACTTGGTTTTTTTAAAGTAAGTGGTGCTATTGTGTTATTTAAATCAAATATTAGACATTTTACTTTATTTTTTTTTAACATTTTATAATCTATTTCATATATACTTTTTGAATATATATCTGGTACAAATTTATCAAACATTTTATCACATCTTTCGTATACAATTTTACCATATTAGTAAAAAAAAATAAATTAGTAAATTGAAACTAATTTATTAAACGTTTGAGATAACTTCTAGAAAGAAAGCGAAAAAAAATAAATATAAGGGCCAAAAACATAATATCTCAAACGCTTGTGATATATAATACATTATCTTTATTATTTTTTAAAGTGATTCGACAAATGATGTCAAAAAAACATAAATTATTCATTTATGTCTAATCTATCTATATCATCCACTAAATTCATTTGTGTTTCTAAGATGTCTCTTAATCTTCTTTTAAATGTAATTATATTCCTTTTTAATCTTTCTGCATCTCTTTTAGTTCTATCAGCTTCTATTAATGCGTTATTTATAATTCTATCAGCATTACGCCTTGCATCTTCTATTATATGTTGAGATTCATTTCTAGCAGTATTTCTTATTTGTTGTCCTGAATCTTCAGCTAATAGTAATGCTCTATTAAATGTACTTTCTAAGTTTTTATAACGTTCTAATTCACTTTTTAATTTTTCTATTTCTAAATCTTTAGACTTCATATTATTTAGCATTGTTTCTACTTCTTTAATAACATCATCTAAAAATTTATTTACTTCTTCTTTTTTATAGCCACTAAAAGAAGTACTAAATTTTTCCATATAATCACACCCTAATTATTTTTAAAAATCTATTTCACTATCATATTTTGTTTTAGCTTTTTCTTTTTCTTCGTTATCACTCATTTTTCCTTGTACGTTTACATTATTTGGTGTACAAAGATAAATACCATTACCAAGTTTTTGTAAAGAACCTCCTATTGCATAAATGCAACCAGTCAAAAAATCTATTAATCTTTTTGCTTGATCAGAAGTAACTCTTTTTAAATTAACTACAACAGTATTTCTTGATTTTAAATAATCTGCTATTTGTTGACTTTCACTATATGCTCTTGGTTCAACAAGTATCATTTTACTTCCATTTTTACTTTCTTCCTCTTTTAATTGTTTATTAGAAACAGCATAGAAATTATCTTCTACTGCATTTTTATTATTATCTCCATCATCAAATAAAGCTTTTTTTATTCCTTCAAATGCCATAACTTTTATCCTCCTATGATTTTACTATTTAAGTATATCACATGTTTTATTGTATGGCAAACAAATTTTTAGAAATTATTATTATCTAATTTTTTAGTTAAAACTTTACCTTTTTCTTCTAATATATTTTCAATTATTTTGATTTCGTTTTCAGTATAATTCTTGTTTAGTTTTTTTGATAAAGTACCATTATTTTTATACTTATTTAAGTCTAACATATTATATCCGGTACTATAATATAATTCTTTTAATCTATTATATTTCTCTTTTAGTTCTTTTATTTGTTCTTCTTTAATAGATAAATTTTCTTTGTCAAAAGTCTTAGAATATTCGTATTCTTTTATTTCATTTCTACAGTTTTCAACATACTCTAACTCAATAGATTTTGCCATTAACATTTTTAATTTTTTTTGTATCATTTTGCTATATATTAATCCCACTGTATTGTTTATTATTGAATAAAAAGAAATTAAAAGCATTAAGTGAACAATATTATTAAAATCAATTGACATAATTAAAATTATTATAAATAATGTATAAAAAATAGTATACAAAGCTCTTTGATCATTCAAATCATTTTTTATATTAATTAAATTGTTTATGTTATCCTTTATTTTTTTTATATCTTGTGTTATCTTTTCTTCATTTATTTCATTCATTTTATTTTTCCCCCTTTAAATATAAAAGAATAGTATTCACTATTCATAATAACCATTTAATTTTGGCATCTCAATTCTTTTATTTAGAAATGATTTAATTAAATAAGTTAATAAATTATATATTATCCAAATCATAAATAATATACTACTTATTTGGAATATACTTAATAATAAATCGTTTTCATATATAGATGTAATATTATTTAAATCTATAGTAACGTTATTTAGTGCTATTATGTTTATAATAAATAATAATTCTATTATAATTGACATCCATATATTTATATTTTTTTGTACACTATTTAGTTTTTTAATAGAATATATTTCTATGATTATAGTAATTATAATCATGCTGAAATAATCTATTATTGATGGAAAATAAGTTAACTTAAATATATAAGTTATGTAAATGTCTAATATGTTTAGCAATGGTTTATAATATTCAAATAGACCATATACTAGTGTTAGAATCATTATACATACATATAATATTTTTGTTTGTTTACTATTATTTCCATATATAAAATCTAATAATATTATTAAAATTAATAATACTATTAAAAATGTAAATGAGTTATCTTTTACAAATTTATATATTAGATTTAGTTTATCTAATAATGTTGTATCAACCATAAAACCACCTCTTTATTCTTTACTTATAAGTTCTCCTAAGTATACAGTTTGTGTTGTATTATCATTTTTAGTACAAGTAATTAAAGTTATATTAGATTTGTTTTTATTACTTTTTATTTCTATTTCGCCACTTTTTTTAACTGTATAAATATCCATAATCTTATAAGTGTATGTTACGTTGTTATATGTAACATATACTAATGCATCTTTATTTAATAAATATAATTTATTAAAATAAGATACACTAGAATTACCTGAATGTGCCGCAAATATTACATTACCATTTTCTTTATCAGGATAATCTGATGCAGATAATATTTGTATGTTTTTGCTGATTGTATTGTATTTACTTTCTTTTTTTGTAAATCCTTTTTTTAAATTTATATCAGGTATTGACAAGTATCCTATATAGATACTTTCATCTTCTTTAATATCAAATTTATAACTAGTATTATTTTCTTCACTATCTTCTTCCTTATTATTCTCTTCTATTATTTCTTCTGCTTCTATATTTTCTTTTGTATAATATAGTTCATTCATATAATCATATACTGCAATTTTTTTAGAATTAAAATATTCTGAACAAAGAATTATTAATCCTATAATTACTATTATTATACTAATTACTATTTTTTTGTTTTTTGACATTTTTAATTAACATATATGAACCAAATGCAATTATTATTGCACCAATTACATATTTTATAGTAGAAGATAAACTAGTTATTGGACAGTTAATTATGTTACTTATCATATCAATACTTGCTGTTGCTGTAGCAGTTGCAGTTGCTGTAGCAGTTATTTCCATATCACCTAAACCATCAATATAGTAAGTGTTATTTTCTTCATCATATATAATTTCATCTTTTTTATCATCATTATAATCATTATTTATTAAACTATCATTGTAGTTATCAGTGTCTAAAGTAATATATTTTGAATTTACATAACTATTATTATATTTTACTTGTAATGTTCCATCATTTAATACTCTAAAATATAATTTATCATTTGTATTATACGATACATAGTATGTACCTTCTTCTAATTCAATACTATTAACGTCATTATTTTTACTAAATGTTTTTATTAAAGTTCCAGAATTACTATATATTTTTATTTCTTTATTAGTATCATTATATATTTTTACTAATCTTTTTGTTATAGTTTCATCATCATTGTAATTATCATTTTCACTTATTGTAATATTTTGTAATTCAGTTGTATTACTTATATTTATTTTTGTTTTTGTAGGAATATTATAATTATTATTTGAACTTTTATTTACTAAAGTATAAGTTCCACTACTTAATATATTATTAAGTTCAGTATAATTACTAGATGTTGTAAATGTATGTACTAAGTCATCACTATAACATGTACTATTAGTGCAATCTCCATTATAAATATAGAAAGTAAGGTTTCTGATATAATTTTCATTGTCATCTAAAACATTAATTCTTACTCTTGTTTTATCTACACCTTTTATATTAACTGGAAGACTTGCTTCTACAGTTTTACTACTGCTAGAATAATTTCTTGCATAAATTATAGCACCTTCTGTACTTGAATATGATAAGTACAAAGGTTTATTAGATGTTGAAGTTAAATATACTTCAAAATCTTTTTCAGTTATATTGTTTAAAGATGATACTGGTATTCTTATTTGGAAACTACCACTTCCATTTGCAATAACTGTATTATTTACTATATCTGTACTAGTTGGTGCATTATATAGTCTTATTGTAGGTTTGCTTTTTAAATTATTTGTTAAAACACTAATTACATTGGAATAATAATAATTTCCTTTTCTATTAAAAGTAATATCTGTTGTATTAAATTTAATAGTTTCTTCATTACTATAAAGTTTGTAATCATTAACTAATTTATTTATGTAATAACATACTGTATCAGATGTATGAGATTTTATGTAATCTTTTATATCTTTACTAATATTATTGTTGTTACCATTTAATTCATCTTGAGCCCATAATATTGCGGCTTGTGCAATGTAGTAATTCTTATAAGAACTACTTGTTACATTACTATTATTAATTATGTATGTAACATCTTTATTAGCTTCTAATGGATCTATAAAAGTTTTGGATGTATCAAAATAGTTATTACTATTATTGTATACGTAAACATTATATCCGTTGGCTGTATTATAATATATTTCTAAGCCATTTACGTATTCATATTTACTTCCAGATCTATTTACTGTTAAATTATATGGATAACTACTTGCGTTTACTGAAGTTGCAAAGATTGTTAGTATTATTATACTAAATAAAAATTTCATTATTTTTTTCATTTATATCTTCTCCTCGTTTTGCCTACTATTATACACATTTTTTTTAGAAAATCAAGTTTTTTGTAGAAAGCTGTGTTTTCTCCTTTTTTAATCATAAAAAAAGGAGTTTATTCTAAAACTGCCTTTATTCTTCTAACTCCTGCACTACTTGCTTCTTCTTTTTTTATAATAAATTTTCCTAAACATCCAGTAGATTTTACATGTGGTCCACCGCATAATTCGTGTGATACATCTCCTATACTGTAAACGGTTACAATATCAGGATATTTTTCTATGAACATACATTCTGCTCCACTATTTATTGCTTCAGTTTTATTCATTTCTTTTACTGTTACAGGAATGTCTTCTTTTATCCATTTATTAACTAGTTCTTCAGTTTTTTTCTTTTCTGCGTCAGTTAATTTATGGTCACAAGAGAAATCGAATCTCATTCTTTCACTTGTTATATTACTACCTTTTTGATGAACATCAGGACCAACAACAATTTTTAGTGCTGCATTTAATAGATGAGTTGCAGTATGATATTTTATTTCTATTTCACCAGTTGATGCAAGGCCACCTTTAAATTTACCACTTGATGCTGTACGAGACAATTCTTGGTGTGCTTTAAATTTTTCTTTAAAACCTTCTACATCTACTGTAATTCCAAGTTCACTAGCAAGCTCTACTGTTAATTCAATTGGAAAACCATAAGTATCATATAGTTTGAATGCTAAATCTTTATTTAGTTTACCATCCGTAATATTCTTTGTTATTTTTTCAAATTCTCTTAGTCCTTTTTCAAGAGTTCTATTAAATTTTATTTTTTCATTTGTTAAAACTTCTAAAATAACATTATAATTTTTTTCAAGTTCATCATAATATTTTTTATATTTATCAATTATTAGTTTTGCTATTTCTATATCCCAATCACTATTAACGTCTATTCCTAATTTTTTAGCATGTCTTATTGCACGTCTTATTAATCTTCTTAAAATATAGCCTTGGTCAGTATTACTTGGTTTTATCATAGCATTATCTCCAGCAATGAACACACTTGTACGTATGTGATCTGCTATAATACGCATACTCTTTTCATTTCCAATATATGGTTTCATACTTATACGTTCAATTAGTTCTATGACATCTTTCCATACGCTTGATAAATAATTATCGTTAACTCCTTCAAGTACTGCGACAACTCTTTCATAACCCATTCCAGTATCTACATTTTTCTTTGGCAACGGTGTTATATTTCCTTTTTCATCTTTATTAAATTCCATAAATACGTCATTCCATATTTCAACCCAACGAACGTCTTCTGGATCGAATACTTCAGGTATTTCATCATCGCTTCTAAAGTAGAACATTTCTGAATCAGTTCCACAAGGTCCAGTTTCTCCAGCTATCCAGAAATTGTCATCGCTTGTTTTAGCAATGTGTTTAGGATTAATTCCTAAGCTTTCCCATATTTCTATAGCTTCTTTATCTTCATCAAGAATATCATTACCTGCAAAAACCGTAACTGCTAATCTTTCTTTTTCTATTTTTAGAACATCAGTTAGGAATTCATAACTCCATGTTATTGCTTCTTTTTTAAAATAATCTCCTAAGCTCCAATTTCCAAGCATTTCAAAGAAAGTATGATGATAAGTATCTCCTACTTCATCTAAGTCATTAGTTCTAATACATTTTTGATAATCAACTAATCTTGTTCCGTAAGGATGACTTTGTCCTCTTAAGTATGGTACTAATGGTTGCATACCTGCAGTATTAAATAATACGCTAGGATCATTTTCTGGTACTACTGGAGCACTAGGTATTTGTTTATGTCCTTTCTTTACAAAAAAATCTATATATAAATCTTTTAAATTCATTATTTTTCACTTCCCATGTTCTCTCTTATAAAATTTACAACTTCATCTATTGTCATATTAGAAGAATCAATATATATTTGATCATCACATCTTTTTAATGCTCCAACTGGTTTATTCATATCATTCAAATCTCTTTTTTTTATATTGTCTATTATTTCTTCATATGACATATCTATACCTTTTTCTTGATTTTGTTTATATCTTCTTTTTGCTCTTTCTTCTACACTAGCATCTAAATAAAATTTATAGTCTGCATTTGGAAATACTACTGTAGTAATATCTCTTCCTTCCATAATAACATTTTTTCCCAATGCCATTTTTCTTTGTAAGTCAACTAAGATTTCTCTTACTTTAATTATACTTGATATTGGAGAGACGATACTTGTTACATCTTTATCTCTAATTCTTTCACTAACGTCTTTTCCATTTAGAAATGTATGTCCATTTGTATCAAAGTCAATATTTATTTTATTTAGTAATTCTACTACTTTGTCTTCTTCTTTATAATCTATTTTATTTTCTATACAAGACAAGGCTAAACATCTGTATGTTGCTCCTGTATCTATATAAACCAAATTACATTTTTCTGCAACTAATTTTGTAATTGTACCTTTTCCACTTCCTGCTGGTCCATCTATTGCTATTACCATATTCATCCCTCACAAACTATATATATTTTACCAAAATCATATATTAAAGTCCATATTGATATTAAAATTTATTTTAAATTTATATATAATCAAAAAAATCTACAAAACGTAGATTATTTTTCTGTTATAAAGAATCTTTCATACCATATTAAGAATGAATAAATAGTGTATATTTTTTTACCATTACGTAATACATTATTATAATGATTATCTAACATTTCGTTTATTTTATCTTTATTAAAGAATGTACTAACAAAATCTTTATTGAACATATCTTTTATTTTTTTATAATACTTTTCTTCCATAATCCAATTACCAAATGGTACTGGGAAACCTAATTTTTTTCTTTTAGCCCATTCAGTTGGAATAACTTTATTTGCAACTTGTCTAAATATATATTTAGTTTGATTATCATGTACCATATATTTTGTAGGAAGTTTTTTAGATATATTCCATACTTCTTTATCTAAAAATGGTACACGTAATTCTACACTATTTGCCATAGACATTTTATCTGCTTTTAAAAGTATATCATTAGGTAACCAAAAGTTAAGGTCAATATACATTTTTCTAAGTACATCATTTTCTCCCTTAGTCTCATCATGATATGGTTTACATAAATCATAAGGAGTAATATCTGGTATATAATCTTCATTTAATATATCTTTTATTTCATCATTTAAAAACATTTCTGTTTTATTATAATATCTTTTACTAATATCCTTTCCATATTTTTCTAATGTATGTTTACCTTTAAAATATGGTAATGGTTTTATTATATGTGATATTCCACTTCTTATAAATAATGGCAAAGATAAATATAATTTTTCACCTAGAGAATCATTGTATTCATTATATCCACCAAACATCTCGTCAGCGCCTTCACCGGATAATACAACTTTAACTTGACTTCTAGCAAGTTTGCTTAAGAAATATAATGGAACTGTACTAACGTTAGCGCTAGGTTCATCACAATGATATTGTACAGTTGGTAAAATATCAAAGAATTCATCCCCACTAATTACTTTACTATAATGTTTTACATTAAAATGATCTGATAAACTTTTAGCATAATCTATTTCACTAAACCCTTTACCTTCAAATCCGACAGTAAATGTCTTATTAGGTTTAGCCATACTAACAACATATGATGAATCTACTCCACCACTAAGGTACGAACCTACTTCAACATCACTTATTTGATGATATTTAATTGAACTTTCTAATGTTTCTTCTACTAATTTTTCATAATATTCGTAGCTGTTATTAACTTTTTTATATTCTAATTTATGATAAGCATGTGTGCTAACTTTACCATCTTTATAAATTAAATAATGTCCTGGTTTTAATTTTTTAGTATATTTAAAGAATGTTTCTTCTAAATGATTGGTACCATAAGACAAGTACATTCCTAATACTTTATTATTCAACTCTTTTTTGAAATCAGGATGAGATAAGAAAGATTTAATTTCACTACCTACCATAAATAAATTATCATTATTATAATAATAGAATGGTTTTATACCAAAGTAATCTCTAGCACCAACTAATATATTTTTATTTTTATCATATATTATTATTCCAAACATACCACGTAATTTATTAAATATATTTGTTCCGTATTCTTCATATCCATGTACTATTACTTCAGTATCACTATTGGTTTTAAATTTATGATTTAATTTTTCTAAATCACTTCTTAATTCCATGAAATTATATATTTCACCATTAAACATAACTACTACACTTTTATCTTCATTATATAATGGTTGATTACCACCTTTTAAATCTATTATAGAAAGTCTTCTAAAACCCATAGCAATATTTTTATCTACATAATAACCATCACTATCTGGTCCTCTATGAATAATTCTATCGGACATATCTTTTATTATTTTCTTTTTATCATTTATACTTCTTTTATCACTAAATCCACAAAATCCACACATTATATCACTTCCAATCCCAGTTTGATTCCTTATATGCAACTATATAATTATAAGCAATTTTAATTAGTAATAATTTACGTAAGAAGCCATTATCTTTTTTATAAGAAAGTGGATTTACTCTATTTTTCCATAAACTTAATACTTTTTCTTTATATTTTTCGTTAGTAATATATTTTTTTACTATATATTTTGGTACAAAGGTTTCTAATTGTTGATTTTCAACTACTTGATAAACTAATTCTTCTTTTAGTATTAAATCTTTATATAATATTTCAATTAAATTAAATCCACATGGAGCAATATAATAAGAACATCTACCTTGTCTAGCATTAATTTCCATTACTTTATATTTTCCATCACGTTCATCATATTTCATATCAAATTCAGCAAAACCTTGATATTCTATTTTTTCCATAAATTTCTTTATTTTATTTATTTGGTCTGTTACACCAGGGAATTCTGAATAACCATTTATTAAAACAGCCGCATTACCTATCATTTTAGATGAATGTTCTTGCAATCCTATTTGTGCGAATGACACTAATTTAACTTCATGATTTTTGTCTACGTAAACTACTGCATCAAATAGATGTGAATCATCTCCAGGAATATATTCTTGGATAATTAATGTATCATCATATCCACCATTTTTAAAATACCCTATTACTTCATTTAATTCTTCCATAGTATTAAGTCTATATATTTTTTTCTTACCCTTAAAATTAATATGTTTAAATAATATTACATTAGCAGGTTTAACTATTACAGGAAAGTTTATTTTTTTCTTAACTTTATCATCTAATTTACAATCAAAATATATAGTGCTTGGTAAATCTAAAACACTTTTAGCATAAGTTTTATAAAAACTTTCTTTATTAACTAGTGTTCTTTGTAATTCTACACTAGGATAGTTAAAATAAAATTTCTTTTTTAATTTAGTTTGATTTTTAGCAATGAACTCTCCATAAGTTTCATTACTACTAACAAGTAATATTTTTTCACCCTTATGTAAATTATAATATTCTTCTAATGCATTTAAAAATATATTTTCATCCCATAATTTTTCTATATATTTTATATTTAATATTTTAGTATATCTTGTATATGCAAATGATTTTTGTCCTGGTATATCTATTGATATTAAATCTGCTTTCTTACCAGTAAATTCATGATAACATCTTGCTAGGTAATATGCGTTTATATCATTTCCTATTATTAAACATCTAAATTCTTTCATATCTTCACCTAATATTCTATTTCTTTTCTTTCGTCATTATAAACATAAACTCTTGGAACTCTATTAGTAATACTACATATTGTTTTATATACGTTAGCATTCGCTAATCTACTTGCTTCTCTTATACTAATATTATCTCCAAATATTTCTACTTTATCTCCTACTTTAACACTTTCATCTATTATTACACTAGTTACATCCATGTAATTAACAACTATATTATATTTTTTACCATTTATATAAACATAACTTTTATTTATAAACAAGTAATCTGCAAATCCATAAGGTAATATCCCAACAATAACATTACTATTGTTTTCATACATACCCCCATAGCCTATTATTTCATTACTACTAACTTTTTTAGTTTCTATAACTTCAGTATAAAATTTTAATACTGTATCGAGATTTAAAATAGATTCTTTATAATTGTCTTTTATTCTAAATATTTTATTATATAATTTTCTTTTCCAAGAAAGTGGATATCTATATTTATTAAATCCATACATTAATATTCCTAGTCTTATACCATTTGCAAATTCTATTTTTTCATGTTGTTCTAATGTTAAACTTCTATCTATATGAACTATGTCTATTTTATTTAAATCAATTAAACTAGTTAAATCTTTAAATTGTTCTAATTCTTTTTTTAAACTATTTCCAGCACCACTATAAAGTTGTGTGTATATACCAATTAATTTGACACATTCATTACTATTATCAAATATATATTTAACATCATTTTTATCTTTAAAACCAAATCTATTCATACCACTATCTATTTTTATATGAAACTTAATATTAATATTATTATTTATTAGTTTATCAAATAAGTCTTTATTATCTATTGTAATATCTATATTATTTTTAGTAGCAACTAAAATGTCTTCGTAATGTATTGGTTCTAGCACTAAGATGGGAATATCTTTATATAACTCTCTTATTTTTAATGCTTCTTCTAAGCTAGAAGTTGCTAAATAATTTATTCCACCTTTTATTAAGTATTTTATACTTTCTATACCATGACCATAACAATTCGCTTTCACAACACCAATATAATATTTATAATCATTATATTTATTTTTTATTTCTTTTATATTATTTTCTAACTTGTTACAATCTATTTCTACGTAAGTTTTTCTGTACATAATACCAACTCTTTCTTAAAAATTATACCATACTAATATTATTATTTACAATAAATCTATTTATATTATGTAAAGAAAAAAATACTTATTTGAAAGTATTATTTTTCGTAATCACAGTTAGAACATTTTATTATTCCATTCTTTTCAATTAGAAGATTTTTACATTCTGGACATAATTCTCCAGTTGGAAGATACCAAGTTGCAGTTTTACATTTAGGATAATTATTACATCCATAAAATATTTTATTACGTTTTGTTGTCTTTTCTATTATTTTCCCTTTTTTACATATTGGACAATCACATATTTCTTTTACTTCTTTTTTTTCTTGTTTAATGTATGTACATTCAGGATAATTACTACATGCAGTAAATTCACCATATCTACCTTTTCTTATAACTAATTCACTTCCACAATTTGGACAAATTTCACCAGTTTTAGTTGGTTCTTTCTTTTCCATATCAGTAAATGCTTTTTCTACAAGAGGCTCGAAGTCGTTGTAGAAATCGCTTAATACCTTTATATTATCCATTTTATTATCTGCAATTTCATCTAATTCAGTTTCCATGTTTGCAGTATATTCTACATTAATTATATTTGAGAAAAATTCTTGTAACTTATCTGTTGTTTCAATACCAATCTCTGTAGGAAAGAATTTTTTGTCTGTTACTGTTACGTATGCACGTTTTTTTAGTGTATCCATTGTTTTTGCATAAGTAGAAGGTCTTCCTATTCCAAGGCTTTCCATTTCTTTTATTAATGAAGCTTCAGTATATCTAGGCACTGGTTTAGTAAAATGTTGTTCTTTCTTTATTTCATTAGATGTTAATTCATCACCAACATTCAATTCTGGCAATTCTACATCTTCAGTATTCATATAATTTTTATATACTTTTAAGAATCCGTCAAAAATAGTTACTTGGCCAGTTGACTTAAATTCATAACCATTATTCTCTAAAATTATACTTGTTTGTTTTACTTTAGCATCACTCATTAAACATGCTAGGGCACGATAATATATTATACTGTAAATTTTATATTCGTCTGGAGTTAAATATTTCTTTACACTTTCTGGAGTTCTTTTAATACTAGTTGGTCTAATTGCTTCGTGAGCATCTTGAACATTTTCTTTTTTCTTTGCAACTTTTACACTTCCAACGTAGGCTTCTCCATATTGTTCTTTAATGTATTTTTTTACATCATTAACGAATAAATCAGAAAGTCTTGTAGAGTCTGTTCTCATGTAACTTATTAAACCTACTGTTTCAGTTCCAATATCTTTACCTTCATATAATTTTTGGGCAACCGTCATTGTTCTTGTAGAACCAAAATTAAATTTTGTAGAGCATGCTTGTTGTAAAGTACTAGTAGTAAATGGCATTACGCCTTTTTTATTTTTTTCTTTTGTTTCTATATTAATAATTTTAAATTTATCTTGAAGTTCTTTTAGTACCTTATCTGCATCTTCTTCAGTTGTTAGTTCTATTTTTTTACCTTTATATTTTTCTAAATCAGATGAAAAATCATCAAATAAAGCTTCTATAGTCCAATATTCTTCTGGAATAAATGCTTCTATTTCTCTTTCTCTATCAACAATTAGTTTTAATGCTACACTTTGTACACGTCCTGCTGATTTACCACCGGTTTTTGATTGCATTAGTTTAGATAATCTGAATCCTATTATTCTATCTAATATTCTTCTTGTTTCTTGACTTTTTACTAAGTTGTAATCTATTTTTCTTGTATGTTTCATAGCTTCTTTTATTGCAGGTTCTGTTATTTCATTGAATAATACTCTTTCATATTCATTATCTTTTAAACCAATGGAATCATATAAATGCCAACTTATTGCTTCTCCCTCACGGTCGGGGTCAGTTGCAAGAAATACTTTTTCAGAAGCTTTACAATCTTTTTTTAATTCACTAATAACTTTCTTTTTACCCGTTATTGGAACATAATTTGGTGTAAAGTTATTATCTACGTCAACACCTAATCCAAATTTTCCACTTGTCGATAAATCTCTTACATGTCCTTTACTTGATACTACTTTATAATCATTACCTAAATATTTCCCTATTGTTTTTGTTTTACTTGGGGACTCAACTATAACTAATTTCATAACGTCTTCCTTTCAACTTATATAATAATATAATTAAATTTAAAAAAAATCAATATAATTTGATTTTTCTCAAAAAAATATTTTATACATTTTACAACATTATAACTTTAGCTTCGTCAATTCCTGTAAAATCAACAATTTCGCTTATACTAAAGTTTTTTTCTTTTAATTTTTTTGCTAATGAAATTTTCTCTTTTTCGAGTTCTTGTTTTCTTTGTTCGAACTCTTTTTGTTTTGCTTCTACCTTTTTTGTTTCGATTTTAGCAAATTCTAGTTTTTTGTTTGCTTCTTTTATTTTGGTATTCGCTTCTATTTCAGCAATTTCTAATTTTTCATTTGCTTCTTCTAATCTTTGTTTTACATCTTCTTCACATGATTTTAAAAACGCTTCTCTATCATATGTTACTGCATCTGTTAGTGCTAATATAAAAATGTAGGAAAATGATTAAATAAAAATGTATTAAAAACAGCATAATTATATAATCGAAA
>CAKOID010000008.1 GCA_934086355.1 uncultured Bacilli bacterium | reverse complement strand
ACAGCTATAAGACATCTAAAAATGAAATGTACACATACATAATAAGAATTAATAATTTTTAGAAATATAAAATGCTTCTCTTAAATGATTATTACTAGTTCTTTCAATATATCTTATTTTTACCTTTATACTAGGTTTTATAAAATTTGCTTCAAAATCAATATTATTAAATAAATTTTCACTTCTATCACATTCTAATAATTTTTCATATAATCCATATTTCTTGCTAACAAATACTTTTCCAACATAATAAAAATTTTTATTTATATATTCACCTAAATATATTGAAAAAACGTTGCTATTTGATAACGAATAAGCTCCAATATAAAAATATTCGTATTTATAATTCTTTACTTTAATCCATTCATCACTTCTTAAATTAACAATATATTTTGAATTAACATTTTTACAAACAATCCCCTCTAAATCAAACTTCTTAACACTTTTAAAAAGTTTACTGCCATCATAAAATATTTTACTTTTAACAAATATGTCATTATCATCAATTGTTTCCAAAAGTTTTTTTCGCTCACAAAGTGGTAACAAACATACATTTTTATCATAAAACAAAATATCAAAACATATAAATGTAGCACGATTCCACATACTCTGACTTAGTATTTTTTTATTATTTTTTAAATGTATTCTATTTTGTAATTTGCTAAAATCAGGTTTACCATCCTTAACACAAATTATTTCACCATCCAATATACATTTTTTAGACACTAATTTTGTTATTTCTTTAAGTTCAGGAAATAAATAAGTTATATCTTTCTCATGTCTATTAAATATTTTTAAATTTTTAGAATCAACATATATTAAAGCTCTCATACCATCATATTTAAGTTCATAAATAAAGTCTTTTTTAGGAATATCATCACTCTCACTAAGTAACATTGGTTTAACAACTTTATTCCACATTTTTTAAACTCTTTTCTAAAACTTTCATTAAATCATTAATTTTCTTCTTATTATTTTTCTTGACACCTTTTATTTCTTTACCATTTAATTTATCTTCAATTGCATCTCTAATATTATTTTGATACAAGTCTTCATATTCTTTAGGATTAAATTTAATTTTCATTGAATTAATAAGTTTAATAGCAAGTTCTAACTCTTTCTTGTTTATGACTTTCTCATCATTTATTGTTGGTATATCTATTTCTTCAAAAAAATATAAAGTAGTCATCAATAACCCCTTAGGATTATATCTAATTATAGAATAATAAAATTTGCTACCCAATACCATTTTACACAATGCAACTAATTTAGTTTTATTTAATGCTTCAGAAAATAATCTATATGCTTTATTCGAATTATCACTAGTTAAATAAAAACTTTTTTCAAAATAATATGATTCAATTTCATTTAAATTTATAAAACCAATCACTTCGATTTCTTTTTCATTAGGTACTTTTAACTTATTAAGTTCATCTTTATTAAATGTTATATAAGAATCCTTATCATACTGATAACCTTTAATAATATCAACTTCTTTTAAATCTTTCTTACAATGTGGACAATATTTTATATATTTAATTCTATTCAAACACTTTTTATGTAATTGATTAAACGGAATATCATTATCATGAATTATTGGATTAATAACAATAGGTATATTTACTAGAGCAAAAGAAATATTATTATGTATATTAGGCATAAAATCACCATTATTATTTTAAATAATAAAAATAAAATTATACGAAAGGAATGATAAATAATGAAAAAAATAGATTTTAAAATAATTAAATACATAATTATAATAGTAATTATTTTATTAATAGGATTGCTATTATATTTTACAAATTCAAAAAAATACGAAGATAAAAACAATGATTTATCTTTCATGGAAGAAACTACTAAAGTTACAACAACAGTAAAAAATAAACAATATATTGATATTAAGGGAAACGTTAAAAATCCAGGGGTTTACGAATTCAATGAAAATGATAGAGTAATTGATGCTATAAATTTAGCGGGAGGTCTTAAAAAAAATGCAAATACTTCTAATATAAATTTAAGTCAAAAATTAAAAAGTGAAATGGTAATATATATTTATTCAAATGATGATATCAAGAAGAATGAAGGAAATATGTCATGTGATACTAAATGTAAGACCGAGGTAATTGAAGTAAATAATTGTATTGAAACTAATGAAAATAAAAATAATAATGAAAAAATTAATATTAATACTGCTTCTTTAGAAGAATTATTAAAAATATCTGGTATAGGAGAGAGTAAAGCAAAAAATATAATTGAATATCGAGAAACAAATGGACAATTTAAAAATATAGAAGAAATAAAAAATATAAATGGTATAGGGGATTCTTTATTTAATAAAATAAAAGATAATATAACAATATGAAAAAGTTAGTATTATTTTTATCAATTGTTTCTTTATCGCCAATAAAAAATAAACAGTATTGTGATATAAAAGGCAATGTTAAAAATCCTGGAGTTTATGAGATTAAGGAAAATTATACAATACAAAATGTAATAAATGATGCAGGAGGATTAAAAGATAATTCATATACTAACAATATAAATTTATCAAAAAAAGTGACTGACGAAATGGTAATTTATATACACAGTAAAACGGAAATTAACAAAATAAAAGAATTACAAAATTGTATATGTGAACCAAAAATAACAGAATGTAAAGAACAAAGCATAATAGATGAAAATAAAAGCTTAAATAATGCATCAAATGAAACAAATACCACAACAAAAATAATAACAGAAACTACTACAAAAAAAACTACTAGTAAGCTCGTAACAACTAAAGAGCCTACTACTAAAAAGACAACAACAACCAAAACACCTACAACAACTCAAACAACTACTACAAAACAAATTATTTTTCCAATAAATATTAATACTTGTACTTATGAAGATTTATTAAATATTAAAGGATTAGGTGAGAAGAAAGCTGAAAAAATAATACAATATAGAAATGAATTTGGTTTATATAAAAGTATAGAAGAAATAAAAAATATTAGTGGTATAGGTAATACTTTATTTGATGCAATTAAAGAATATATTACAGTATAAATATATATTATTACTAATTTTAATAATCTTAATATCTATCTTTAGAACAAAAGATATAAATAAATCAACATATAACATCAATGACAATAAGTTTTATGGTATAGTAGAAACTTATGAATATAAAGATACATATATTACTTTTACAATTAAAGGTAAGGAAAAATTAAAATGTAATTATTATTTAAAAAGTAATGAAAAGATAAATATTAACTATGGAGATAAATTATACTTAACAGGAAATTTAAAAAAGCCAAAAAATAATACTATCCCAAACACATTTAACTACAAAAAATATTTAAACAATAACAACATATATTATATTCTAGAAGTTGATAAGATAAACAAACAAATATCATCAAAAAACATCATATATATTATAAAAAATAAAATTCAAAATAGATTAAATAAATATGATACTAAAGGATATTTAAATGCATTTATAATTGGTAATAAAAATAACATTGATACAGAAACATATACAAATTATTCAAAAAATGGAATTATACATATTTTCTCTATATCAGGAATGCATATAAGTTTAATGGCATCTATATTACTAAATATTTTAAATAAATTAAAGAAAAGTGATAAGAATGTTTTATTTGTGATAGTTTTTTTAATAATATATTTAGTTTTAACTAATTATCAAGCAAGCATAACTAGAAGTATAATATTTTATATAATACTAAATTTATCTAAATTAAAAAAATTAAAGTTATCTTCTTTAGATTCTTTATCAATCGCTATTTCTTTAATATTATTATTTGTTCCAAAATTTATAAATAATATTGGCTTTTTATACAGTAGTACAGTTAGTTTCTCACTATTATATTTTAAAGATAAATTTAATAAAAATTATATATTAAATCTTTTATATGTATCTTTTATAAGTTTTTTAGTAAGTTTACCAATAACAGTAAGCTTAAATTATCAAGTAAATATATTAAGTATATTTATCAATATAATTTTCGTACCATTAGTATCGTTTATTCTATATCCTCTATCATTACTAACATTTATATTTCCATTCTTAATTCAAATATTTAATATATTTATTAACATCACAGAATATATTTCTAACTTTATTTCTAATATAAATATATTTAATATACCAATTCCTAAATTAAATATGTTAACAATTATAATATATTATTTATTAATATATATTTCTTTATCAAAAAACAAAAAAGTATACATAATTTTATTAATTTATATATTAGTATTAAAGTATATAAATGTTTTAGATAATAATTATTACGTATATTTTTTAGATGTTGATCAAGGTGACATGACTCTAATAAAAAGGGGAAGCACTTGTATAGTGATAGATACTGGGCCAAAAAATTATAATAGTAATTATAATATAACTGACAATCATATAAAGTTTATGCATAGTATAGGAATAAATAATATAGATTTACTTGTAATTAGCCACGGTGATAATGACCATATAGGAAATGCTACTTATTTGCTAAACAATTTTAAAATAAAAAAAATAATGATTAATGAAGGAGAAATAAATAATTTAGAAAGCAAACTACCTAAAGATAAAATTATCAAAAAATATAATAATAAAATAAATTTTTATAAAATAAATCATAAATTATTTGACAATGAAAATTCAAATAGTATCGTAAATTATTTAAATGCTTACAATATAAAATTTTTATTTATGGGAGATGCATCTATTGAAACTGAATTAGATATTATCAATAAATACAATTTAAAAGCTGATGTTATAAAAATAGGTCATCATGGTTCTAAAACAAGTAGTGATAAAAAATTTATTAATACAATAAATCCAAAATATTCGATAATTAGTGTTGGTGAAAACAATCGATATAATCATCCAAATAAAGAAGTACTTGATAATATAAATAAAACAAAAATATTAAGAACTGATATTGATGGAACAATAGAATTTATAATTAAAAAGAATAAATTAAATATAAAAACATATGCACCATAGAAAGAATTAAAATATGAACTATTATAATGAAATAAAAAATAAAATAATTGACAATGAAATTTATCATAAAATAAAAGACTATTCAAAAGAAAGAAATACAGTTATTACATATTTTGAAATAGGTAGATTACTCAACGAAGCTGGAGGAAAATATGGAAATAACATTATTGAAGAATATTCTAAAAAATTAATGGTAGAAGTAGGAAAAAAGTATAATCGAAGAACATTATATAGAATGAAACAATTTTATAATGTATTTAATAATGAAAAAGTGACAACACCGTTGACACAATTGAGTTGGTCACATTATTTGTTATTAATTTCTATAAATGATTATGATGAAATTAATTATTATATTAAAGTAACTAAAGAAAATAACTTATCTCAAAGAGAATTACAAGAAATAATAAAGAATCAAGAATACCAAAGATTATCTCTTGAAACAAGAAAAAAATTAAAAGCAAAAAAGAAGTAGAAATAAAGGACTTAGTTCCCAATCCAATATTAATTAAAAATAAAAATAATATAGAAATAATTAATGAAAAAGTTTTGCACAATTTAATATTGGAAAATATTGAGTTATTTATGAAAGAACTCGGCAATGGTTTTAGTTTTATAGGAAGTGAATATAAAATAAAAATAGGAGATTATTATCACAAAATAGATTTATTATTGTTTAATATAAAGTATAATTCATATGTAGTTGTTGAGTTAAAAACAACAGAATTTAAAGCCGAGCATATTTCTAAAGTTCAAAAATACATGAATTTTGTAGATAAAAATATAAAAGAAATTAACAACAATAATATAATAGGAATATTAATTTGTAAAAAAGAAAATAAATACATAATAAAATATTGCTCAGATGATAGAATTGCTGTTAGAGAATATGAATTAGTGTGTTAAAGGTGAAAAAATATTTGAAAGAAAAAAATATTATAAGAAAAGTACGAAATATCAAAAAAATTATAACTATATTTGCTATTTATACATACAATATAATATAACATTATAATGTTTTGAATATATTTTAGTTGTAGCTACCACTAACGAAAAAGAAAACAAAAAAATTATTTTTCTTTTTCTTTTTTGTTGAATTATTTTTTATAACACTATATAATTAAAGTAGGAAGGAGATTTATTTATGACTGCTGTATATATTATAATTGCTGTACTTGTTTTATTAGTAATTTGGTATTTTAGTACTTATAATAGTTTAATTAGTTTAAGAAATAGAAAAGATGATCAATTTAGTCAAATTGATGTACAACTTAAAAGAAGAGCTGATTTAATACCTAATTTAGTTGAAACAGTAAAAGGTTATGCTAAACATGAAAGTAAAACATTAGAAGATGTAATTAAAGCTAGAAATACTTATACAACTGCACATACAGTTGATGAAAAAGTAAAAGCATCTGGAGAAATTACTAATGCACTTAATAAATTATTTGCATTATCAGAATCTTATCCTGATTTAAAAGCTAATACTAACTTTATGTCATTACAAAATGATTTAAAAGATACAGAAGATAAAATTTCTATGGCTAGACAATTCTATAATGATACTGTATTAACATATAATAATAAAGTAGAGCGTGTTCCATCTAATATTGTTGCAAATATGGGTGGATTTAAAAAAGGAGAATTTTTCCAAATTGATGAAAAAGAAAAAGAAGCTCCTACTGTTAAATTTTAATAGGGCTTTATAAGTCCTTTTTTTAAGGAGAGTTTATGAAAAAAAGTGTGATATTTATAATTATTGCATTTATATTAATACCATTAAAGGTATTTGCAGTTAGTGATGTTGATTTTGATATAACAAAATATAATATTAATGCTGATGTACAAAATAATGGAGATGTAAATGTATGTGAGTATATTAAAATGGATGGAAGTTATAATGGATATGTAAGAGATATTTATTATAAGGATGGAGATAGTAATTATAATCCTAGTGATTTAACTGATATAAGTGTTTATCTATTAAATCCTAGTGATATGAGTAAAAAAGATAAATTTACTGAAGTAGCAAGTGCTAATAAAGGAGATAAATTAAAATATACTGTTAATTATAATGATATGGGACCAAGCATAACTATGTTTAATGAAAATACTGGTGGGGAAAGTGGATTTGTTTTATGTTATACATTAAAAGATTTAGTGTTGGTACATAATGATGTTGCTGAGATATATTATAACTTTATACCTAAAGGTTTTGAAGATAAGTTAAGTGATGTAAAAGTATCTGTTAACTTACCAAATATTGATGATACATTAAGAGTATGGGCACATGGTGCTATATATGGTAATGTAGAAAAAGTAAATAATGATAATTATTCAAGTTTAGTTGCAACTATTAGTCAAGTTTATTCTGGTGAAGTACTTAATGTACGAATGACATTTAATAAAGATTTAGTTAATGAAAGTACAAGATTTACTAATACAGATGAACTAGATAATATTATAAGTGATGAAACTAGATTAGCAGACGAGGCTAATGAATTAAGAAAAGTAGCTAAAAGAAAACAAATAATTAGTTATGTTGTTTTTGGTATATATTTGGTAACATTGGTAATTTTAGTAATTTATAGTTATTTTAAATATGATAAAGAATATAAAACTGATTTTGATATGGAATATTATAGAGATTTTCCAAATACATATGGTCCTGAAGTATTAGAACGTTTAATAAAAAAATATAATACTACTAATGGTTATAGTGCTAGTATATTATATATGATATACAAAAAAGCATTTATTGTAGAAGAAACTAGCGATAAAAAGGATTATGTTTTAAAGAAAGCAGAAACATTTAAAGAACCTCTTACTAAAGAAGAAGCAAGTATAATGGAATTTTTACTTAATACAATAGGTGATGGAAATAGTGTTTTATTATCTGAAATAAAAGCTTATGGTAAGAAGGAAAGTACTGCTAGAAAATTCTTAAATCATTTTAATGATTGGAAAAAAGATGTAGAAAATGCTAGTAAAGAATATAATTTTTATGATAAACAAAGCAAAGGTTTACCTATATTAATTATAATAATATTAAGTATAATATCATTTTACTTTAGTGTACAAGCAGATGATTTATTATGTATATTCGTATTAATATTTAGTATTATTGCTGTTATATATATTTCTTTTGCTACTAGAAAGAGTAAAACTGGTATTCTTGAATATAAGAAATGGATGGCTTTTAAAAAATTCTTAGTTGATTTTGGTAGATTTAATGAAAAAGAATTACCAGAAATAATTTTATGGGAAAAATATTTAGTTTATGCAACTGTGTTTGGTGTTGCTAAGAAATTAGAAAAAACTATGAAAATTAAGATAGAAGCAATGGATAATACTACTGATATGACAGATATAATGATGTATAATTATTTAATTAGAAGTGATTTAAATAATACAATTAATAATTCTATTAGTAATGCATATCAAGTTGCAAATAGTACTATTGCTGCTAGTAATATGTCTAGTGGATCTGGTTCTGGTGGAGGATTCTCTGGTGGTGGAAGTTTCTCTGGCGGAGGCGGAGGTGGCGGAGGCCACGGTTTCTAGAAAGGGTTATAAAAAACTCTTTTTTGTTTGAAAAAAGTATTTACAAACATTAAATTATATATTAGAATTTAATTAAGATAGCAAAAGAGTTTGATATCTAAATATTTTAATTTACGATTCATAAAAAAGATGAAAACAAGACTGTATAACTTCTCTCCCGACCTCGAAAATTTGTTCGGGGGGGGGGTTATAAAGAAGTAAGAATATATAGTCTTTTTTGTGTATTAAAAAATGACAAATTATTTGATTTAAATATGATTTAATATAAGTACTATAGGCACGTTCAAATTAAATATAATATTTATTATAATAATATTGTCATAATTAAGGAAGTGAAATTAATTGAATCGAGTTAAAAAAATATATTTTTTAGCAGCATTTGTAATGATAATAGGATGTTATGCTTTAAATAAAAGTTATAGTTTATTTGTTGCAACCGAAGAACAAGAAGTGGTGTCCGCTAAAGTATCTACTCTTGAAGCATCTTTAAGTTTCCCTACAATCACACTTTCTAGTAATGAAGAATGTCTGATAAAACAAACTATAAATAATACTAGTGATGTACCTATAAATTATTCCTTGTCATCAACAGGAACAAATTATGAAGTAAAGATAACTACAGATGAGAAAAATACTGTTATAGGATTCTTAGAACCTAATACATCAAGTGTAATATATTTATATATAAAAAATAAATCATCTGAGGAAAATGAAATAACATTTAATTTAAATAAAAAATATGTAACTTTGTACAATGATTTAACAAGTAACATAAATATGGAAGATAAATATACTCCGGTAATTTTGCAAGAAATACCATATAGAAACGAAAGAGAAACATTGAAATACAAAATAATATATAACTATATAAATTCTAATTTATATACTACTTCAACTAGTTCGACAACTGCAGAAGAAATTTTTAAAAATAAAAATGAAAATAAAGTAGAATTACCAATATATTCTGGAAAAATTGAAATACCAAAGTTAGAAACTATAAATAATTTAGAAATGACCGAAAAAGGATTATATCAGGCGACCGATGATTATGGAACAACATATTATTTTAGAGGAGCAAGTACAAAAAATTATATGTCTTTCGCAGGGCAAATTTGGAGAATAGTAAGAATAAATGGTGATGGTAGTATAAGAATTATATTAGATAGTATAGCGGATATGACAAAATATAATTCAAATTATAATGATAATGCCTATATAGGATATATGTATGGAATGACAGGTCAAACAGCCTCGAATGTTAACCAATGTATAAAAATTAACAGTACTGGTACTCAAGCTGAAGTGGACACAACAAAAACCACACAAATTGATTGCGAAAGTGTTGGATATAAATGGGCAGCAACACCATATGATGCAACGCATGTCAATGTTGTAAGCAGTACAATAAAAGGTTATTTAGAAAATTGGTATAAAACTAATATAATAGATACTAATAATGCAGACTACATTGCAGATACGTTATTTTGCAATGATAAAACACTTGCAACTGATGAAATTGGTGATGTTACTGATCAACTGGGTTATGGAATAAATAAAACATATTATTCATCGGTAGAAAGATTGTACTGGAGTACAGGAACAACTTCCATAATAGAAGCAAAGCCAACATTTGAATGCGCAAAGGGAGTAAATAATACATATTCAAGATTTACATCAAATAGCACAGAAACAACAAAAGGTGTAAAAGTAAATAATGATTTAACATATCCAATAGGATTACTTACTGCAGATGAGCTATCTTATGCTGGTGCATACAAATATAATCAAGTAAATAAGTCCTATTACTTATATAATTCTTCAATAAATTCTAATTGGTGGCTTATGTCGCCAAGTGGATTTAATGGTACATATGCAACAAAATGGTATGTTTATTATTCAGATGGTACAATGCATCATGCTAACTTTTTATCCTCCCTTGCTACACGGCCTGTTATAAATTTAAAAACTAGTGTATTAATAAATGATGGAGATGGAACAAAAGAAAATCCTTATACAGTAAAACTTAGTTAGAAAGTAGTAATACTTTCTTTCTTTTTTTTCGACTTAAATTTCCTTGCATAACAATAATTACTGTGCTATAATACGTCTAGAGCGAAAGCTCCTTGCTTAAATAATTTAAGCCGAATAGACCAGAAGGAGGTGTATTATGAACAAATACGAGATTATGTTCATTTTAAAATCTAATGAGGAAGAAGCTATAAAAAATGAAGTTTCTGAACTTAAAAGTATTATCACTGATATGAAAGGTGTTATTACTGATGAAAAAGAAATGGGAAATAGAAAATTAGCTTATCCAATAAATAAAGAAGTAAATGGATATTATTATGTAATCAATTGTGATGCTAATAGCGAAACAATAGCTGAATTTGATAGAAAAGCTAGAATTAATGAAAATGTTATTAGACATATGATAATAAGATTAGATGAGGAGTAATCATGAATAGTGTTATATTAGTAGGTAGATTAACTAGAGATCCAGAACTTAGGACTACACCAAATGGAATTGCTACTTGTCAAATTAGTTTGGCAGTAAATGGATTACCTAATCAAAATGGAGAAAGAACAACAGATTTTATAAATGTAGTTGTTTGGAGAAGACAAGCTGAAAACGTTGCTAAATTTTGTCAAAAAGGTAGTCAAATTGGTGTTGAAGGAAAAATTCATACAAGAAGTTATGATGCTAATGATGGATCAAAAAGATATGTAACTGAAGTAGTTGCAAGTAATGTTACTTTCTTAGGAAGTAGTAGTGGCAATAGAACTCAAACTGGTAACACTGGATTTGGTTCAATGCCTGATATGAATACAGTAAATCAAACTCCTAGTACTATGGAAACAACTGATTTAAATGATGATCCATTTAAAGATTTCGGAAGTGAAGTAGTATTAAGTGATGATGATTTACCATTTTAAGGAGGATTAATAAAATGGCTGAATTTTATCGTAAAAAGAAAAAAATATGTCAAATGTGTGCTGGAAAATCAGTAGACTATAAAGATGTTAATATTATTTCTAAATATATAAATGAAAAAGGAAAAATATTGCCAAGACGTATGACTGGTGCTTGTGCTAAACATCAAAGACATATAGCAATGCAAGTTAAAAGAGCTAGATTTATGGCTTTAATACCATTTGTTAAATAAAAGTACATAACGTACTTTTTTTTAGTATTAAAAAATGATATAATATTTTTAGATTTTGGGAGGTATATATGAAAGTAATATTACTAAAAGATGTAAAGAAACAAGGAAAAAAAGATGATGTTATAGATGTTAGTGATGGATATGCTAATAACTTTTTGATAAAAAATGGACTTGCTGTTAGATATACAGAAGGTTCTAAGAATAAACTTAATCATGAATTAAAAAATAAACAAGATGAAGAAGATAAATTAGTTAGTGAATTAAATAAAATTAAAAAAGAAATAGAAAATAAAAAGATCGTATTTACTGTTAAATCTGGTAAAGATGGAAAGATTTTTGGTACTATAAGTAGTAAACAAATAAGTGAAGAATTAAAGAAAATGGGATATACTATTGATAAAAAAACTATTTTTATGGATCATGTTATTGATACGTTAGGTACTCATAAGGTCGAAGCTAGGGTACATAAAAGAGTTACTATAATATTAAATGTAGTAGTTTGTTAGGAGGGTTAAGATATGGCTGAAAGAAAGATGCCACAAAATTTAGAAGCAGAAATGTCTATATTAGGGGCATGTTTCCTAAGTACATATGCTTTGGATAAAGTTTGTGAAGAAGTAACTAGTGAAATGTTTTATAGTGAAGCTAATAAAAGAATATTTGAAGCAATATATAGTTTACATCAAAATAAAATTCCACTAGATAGTACTGTTTTAGTCAATGAAATTGAAAAACGTGAAAATATTAATTCAATAGGTGGTTTGGAGTATTTAAGTGAAGTAGTAGACTCGGTTATTAGTGCTGCTAATATAGATTATTATATTGATATAGTACGTGAAAAAGCATTAAGAAGAAAATTAGTAGAAGTTAGTACTTCAATAACTACTAGTGCATTTGATGAAGAAACTGAAACAAATGATATTATAGATAATGCTGAAAAAAGTATATTTAGTGTTACTAAGTCTAGAAAAGCTGGTGAATTTAAAACAATTGGTGATGTAATGAAAAATACACAAGCTAGATTAGAAGACTTAGCAAAAAATGATAAAGAGATAACTGGAATAGCAACAGGATTTTATGACTTTGATAAACTTACTAGTGGTTTGCATGAAAATGAACTTATCATTATTGCTGCACGTCCTGCAATGGGTAAAACTGCTTTTGCATTAAATTTAGCAGTTAATTCAGCAATTAATTCTAAAAAAAATGTTGCATTATTCAATTTGGAAATGAGTGCAGAGCAACTTGCGATGCGTATGATTGCTGCACAAGGTGGAATAGATCAGAATAAGCTTAAAACAGGAAGACTTGAACATAATGATTGGAAAAAAGTAAATGAAGCAATGAGTGAATTGTCAGATACAAATTTATATATTGAAGATGCATCTGGAATAAGCGTTAGTGAAATACGTGCTAAATGTAGAAGACTTGCGACACAAGGACCTGGACTTGGACTTGTTATAATTGACTACTTACAGTTAATTGAAGGAAGTAGTAGATATGCTGGAAATAGACAACAAGAAGTATCTGAGATATCAAGATCACTTAAAACAATGGCAATGGAACTAAGTGTACCAGTAATTGCGTTAGCACAATTATCACGTAGTGTAGAATTACGTGAAAATAAAAGACCAATAATGAGTGACTTAAGAGAATCTGGTTCTATAGAACAAGATGCAGATATAGTTGCATTCCTTTATAGAGATGATTACTATAACAAGAGTGCTGCTGAACAAACAAATGTAAGTGTTACTGAACTAATTGTTGGAAAACATCGTAATGGTAGTACTGGAACAATAGAATTACTATTCGAAAGAACGATGAGTAATTTTAGAAATTATTTAAAAAAACAGGAAGGTGAATAAATGGATACGTTTAATAAAGTTATGGGGGTTACGATAACAATATTTATAAGTATCTTTATATTCTTTTTTGGAGTTAAAACTAAATTAGAAGATACTCCTAAAAATTTATATCAAGTATATTTAAATGGAGAAAGTATTGGGTTTCTAGAAAACAAAGATGAATTTCTTAATTTAATAGATAAAGAACAAACTGAAATTAAAGAAAAATATAAGGTTGATAAAGTATATCCACCTAGTGGATTAGATATACAAGATGTTACTACGTATGAAACAGATGTTAGTACTGCTGTAGATGTTTATAATAAAGTAAAAAATAAAGATCCATTTACTGTAAGTGGTTATGAAGTTACCATAACATATAAAGAAGAAGAGGCTGAAAATTCCGATGATTCTTCTAATGATGAAAAGAAGACTATAAAAAAAGATCCAGTACATATGAATGTTCTTAAGAAAAGTGATTTTGAAGATGGTTTTTATAATACAATAGCAGCGTTTGTTGGAACTGAAACTTTAGATAAATATAAAAATGGTACTCAAACTGAAATAACTGAAACAGGTTCTACAATTGAAAATGTTTATTGGAATGAAGATATAAAAATAAAAAAAGCTTATTTAAGTACAGAAGAATATATTTATACTAATAGTAGTGATATTAGTAAATATTTATTATTTGGAACATTAGATGAAGGTAAAAAATATACTGTACGTGAAGGTGATGATATAACCAGTGTTGCGGAAGCTAATAACTTAAACGTAGATGAGTTTTTAGTTGCTAACCCAGAATTTACTAGTTCAAAAGTTTTATTAACTAGTGGACAAGAAGTAAATACAGCATTAATCAATCCTGTTGTTAGTATTGTTTATGAAGAGGAAAAAGTTGAAGATGTTGATGTTCCTTTTGAAACTGAATATCAAGATGATGATACAAAATATAGAGGTAATAATGAAACTATACAAGAGGGTGAAAATGGAGAAACTCGTGTAACAGAAAAAATTCAATATATTAATGGTGAAATACAAGGACTATATATTACTAATAAAACAGAATTAGTACCTGCTGTTAATAAAATTGTTAAACGTGGTACTAAAGCACCAGAATATAGTAGTGGTGGTTATGAATTCTATGATGTATCTTTTACAAATGATTCATGGAGTTGGCCAACAATAACACCATATGTTATTACTAGTAGATTTGCTTATCGTTGGGGTAGTTTACATAAAGGAATAGATATTTCTGGATGTGGTTATGGCTCACCAGTATTTGCTGTTGGTGATGGAATTGTAGTTGAAACTGGATATCATTCTAGTATGGGTACTTATGTTTATGTACAACATGGAAATAATTATTTTACACAATACATGCACTTAGCGAAATATACTGTAAGTGTAGGACAAACTGTATCTAGAGGACAACAAGTAGGAACCATGGGTAACTCAGGATTCTCTACAGGAACACATTTACATCTAGGTGTATCAATAGGTTATCCATATCAAGGTGGAAAATTTGTTAATCCATGCGGGAGCATATTCTCATGTTAGTGAGCGTACTTGCGAGTGGTTCTAAAGGAAATAGTACATTAATAAGAACAGAAAAACTTAATATTCTTATTGATGCGGGTATGAATTTAAAATATATAAAAGAACAATTAGCATACTTTGAATTAACACCT
Source organism: uncultured Bacilli bacterium (assembly GCA_934086355.1). Next base: position 11,903 of record CAKOID010000008.1, on the reverse strand, counting down.
AGTGATATAAATTATATATTTTTGACTCATACCCATAAAGACCACGTTGGAGCATTAGAAACATTTATAAAGAAAAATAATCCTACAATATGTTTAGGTAAAAAGATGTTTAATGATTTAGAATACTTAAAAGATTATGATAATATTTTGTTTTTAGATAATATTATAGAATTAGAAGATGTCTTAGTTGAAACAATAAAAACTAGTCATGATGCTAGTGAATCTATAGGATATATATTTACATCAAATAATAAATCATTAGTATATATTACAGATACAGGATATATAAATAATAAATACTTTAATAAAATTTATAATAAAAATATGTATGTAATGGAAAGCAATCATGATGTAGAAATGCTTATGCATGGAAAATATCCTCCTTGGTTAAAACAAAGAGTATTATCAGATAGAGGGCACTTGTCAAATCAGGCATCATCATTCTATTTATCTAAATTAATTGGTAATAATACAAATTACGTTGTATTAGCTCACTTGTCACATGAAAATAATACAGAAGAAATAGCAATGAAAACATTATGTAATACATTAATGGAATATAATGTAGATTTTAATAATATTTTTATAGCTAAACAAAATGAAAAAACAAAGGATTTTATATTATGATAAAAATAATATGTGTTGGAAAATTAAAAGAAAAATATTTAATTGAATTAGTTAATGATTATAAAAATAGAGTTAATAAATATCATAAATTAGAAATAATTGAATTAAAAGATTCTGATATTATAAGTGAAGGTTATGAAATAAAAAAATATATTAATAAAAAAGATTATATTGTTACTATGGAAATTAATGGTAATAAAATGAATAGTATAGAATTTAGTAAGAAAATTGATAATTGGTTAATGACTTATGGTAATATAACATTCATTATAGGCGGTTCAGATGGAATAGATAATAGTATAAAAGATATGTCTAATTATAAATTATCATTTAGTGATTTAACTTTTCCTCATGGACTTTTTAGAGCTTTTTTAGTAGAACAAATATATAGAAGTTTTAAAATATTAAATAATGAAACGTATCATAAATAAGGAGTAAATATGAAAATAGGTAATGATTGGGATATAATTTTAAAAGATGTATTTGAAAGTGAAGAGTTTAGAAATTTAATTATAAGAGTAAATGAAGAGTATAGAAAAAGTACTTGTTTTCCTATTAAGCAAGAAGTATTTAATGCAATTAAATTGACTCCATATAAAGATGTTAAAGTCGTAATTGTTGGGCAAGATCCTTATCATGGTGTAGGAGAAGCACATGGATTATCATTTAGTGTATTGTGTCCTAAATTACCTCCTAGTTTAAAAAATATATATAAAGAATTATATGATGATTTAGGTATAGAACCTAGTAATAGTGGTAATTTAACTTGTTGGGCTAAAGAAGGAGTACTATTACTTAATGCAGTGTTGACTGTTAGAAAAGATACACCTGCTAGTCATAAAGATTTAGGTTGGCAAGATTTCACTGATGAGATAATAAAAAGAATTGAAAAGAAAGATGATGTAGTTGTATATATATTATGGGGAGCTTTTGCAAGAAGTAAGAAAAACTTAATAACAAATCCTAAACATTTTATAATAGAATCTGCACATCCAAGTCCTTTTAGTGCTAGATATGGTTTCTTTGGAAGTAGACCTTTTAGTAAATGTAATAAAATATTAGTTGATAATGGGAAAAGTCCAATTGATTGGACTGTTAAATAGGAAGTAAATTTAGTTAAAAATATAGAATGCTGTATAGTATTCTTTTTTCTTTCCAAAAAGTCAATGCTATTTTTGTCAATTTTATTGAAGATAAAAGTATTATTTAATATAATTTGAATTATAGAAAAGGAGAATATTATGAGGAAAAATAAAATATTTGGAGTATTATTAGTATTAGTATCATTTTTGTTTGTTACTAATGTAAAAGCAGAAAATGGAAATGAAGTAACTTTGAATTTTAAAGGTGGAACAATTCATGATGGTTATGTAGAATATAGCAAGAAAGCAAAGGTACAGTTATTCAAAGGCGATGATTTAGTTACTGATATTTCAAATAATATGGTAATTGATTTAAATGAAGCAGAGTACAAGTTTGTAATTGAAGAAATTGAAGATACAAGTGTTGCAGGTGTTAATATACCTATAAAATTAAATATTAATAATTGGTATTACCCTATGACAACAATAGTAGGTGAAACTAAATCTACTTTTAAGTTAGAATCAAGTAAATTTAGTGGTTCATTAGATGTTAAACTTGAAAGAATATTAACATCTATTAATACAAAGGTTGAAAACGTTTATGAAAATATAACATCAAAAGGTGTAATTGATTTGACTAATGAGAAAGAATATGTAATCGATTTTTCTAAAAATGATGAGTTAACAGAAGGATTAAAATCATTTGCAGATTTAGATAAAACACTATATTATAAAAGAAACAATAATGGTTTAGTAGTAACAGACAATGAAAGTGAAGCTGTTATAAAGATAGTTGGAAATAGGTTAGAAAATAAAGCAATATTAACTGCAGTAAATGCTAGAACTAAACAAAGTGAAGTTTTTAAAGAATTTCATACTCAATATACAGGTTCTAAATTGAATTTTACCGGTTCGGATGGTGGTGTTTATATATGAAACAAGATATGATTACTATACCAGATGTACTTATGATTTTACATTTAAATATGTAAATGAAACTGAAGAAAAAGAAACACAAAAAGAAACACAAAAAGAAATAAAATATAAATTTTTAGAAGGTGAAAATCAAAAGTATATAATTAATCAAAGTGATAATGCTAGATTTAGAATTGATGCAGATTATAGCTTATTTCAAAATGGTGGTAAAGTATATATTGATGATATATTAGTTGATGTAAATAATTATACTTCTGAAAGTGGTAGTACAATAATTACATTAAAAAAAGATTATGTTAGTAAATTAAGTGTAGGTGAACATACATTAAAAGTATTGTTTAATGATGGTGGAGTAGCAGAAAGCAAATTTACTATTAGTGAAGTAAAAAATGAAGTAAAGGAAACTATTAAGAATCCACAAACAAGTGATGATATTAGAACATATTTTGTACTATTTGTAGTGTCTATGATAGGAATTATTACAACTATAATAATTAATAAAAAGAAGAAAGAATGTTAGGAGAAAATAATTATGAAGAAAAGTAAAATACTTATTACAACTATATTAATGTTTTTGTTCGCTGTATGTATTGCACCAATAACTACTTTTGCAGAAGATTTGGATTTGAGTACAGCAAATATAGACATCGAGGGTGTAAAATTTAATTATAATCCAGGAGATAAGCCAGAAGCAAAAGCTTATAAATGTGATCCATGGGATAGTTTATATGATATAGAGTATGAATACTGGGAAGAAATGGAAACTAATGAAAATGGTGAGGCTGTTCCAGTAAAATTTTGGTATTCTGATGAAAACAAAAATAATGCGCTTTCACAAGATAAAAAAATAACTGCTTTTGAAGAAGGAAAAACTTATATGTATAGTATTTCTCTTAAGGCAAAAGATGAAAATAAATTTGGAAATAATAGTTCAGTAAGAATAAATGGAACAAATATAAATAGTAAAAATATAACTAATTCTGGAACAAAACTTTTTATAACTGCTGTGAAAACAATAAAACCTACAAAACCAGTTCAATTAAAACGTATTGATGTTATAGAGTTAAATAATGCAACAATCAGTTTTAATGCGGGAGATAAACCTGTATTTACAGGAAAAACATCTAATGAATCAACATACGTATATCAGTTTGAATGTTGGGAAGCAAAAGACGGTTCAGGTATAACATCTGCTGAATTCTTTAATAAAGGATATGATAAACAAATCACTACATTTGAAAGTGGAAAAGAATATCAGTATATTTTATATTTTAAAGCTAAAGAAGGATATACTTTTACAAGAGATACTAAATTAAAAATAAATGGTAAATATTATAATTATAGAGTATCTGATTGGGAAGAAGAAACAAATGTAGATGAATTTCAAACAACATGGAGAATGTATCCAGATTTAACAATAACACCAACATCTATAGAAAAGCCTACTCAAGATAGTGTAAAAGAAATCGAAAGTTCTAGTACAATAAAAGGTAGTATTATTTTTGAAAAAGAAGTTAGTAAAAACTATACTTTAGATATTAAACAAATTGAAGTAAGTAATAATTTGTCAAATAAAAATGTTAAATATATAGTAGATATAAATATGTTAGAAAACGGTCAAGTAGTTAAAATTAGTGATACTAAAATGAAAATAAAAATTGCTTTACCAGAAAATTTAAAAGGTTATAAAGAATATAAAGTTGTTTATATAACTAATGATGAAATAAAAGAAACTATATCAACAACTATAGAAGATGGATATTTAGTTTTTGAAACATCACATTTAAGTCATTATGGAATAGTTGCAACAGAAAAAACATCTAATACAAATGTTGCAAATCCTAAAACAAGTGATAATATAATTATTTATTTTATAATAAGTATTTTATCTTTAACATCATTAATTGTTTTAAAAAAGAAAGTTAATTAGATAGAGAAATTGGTTTTTAGAACTAATTTCTTTTCATATATTTAAATGTAGGAGGTGACTATGAACGAATTAACTAATATAGTAACCGCTGTTGGTAATTATAATAATGTTTCTACATCAATAACTTCTAATACATCTGTTGTTAATCTAATTAGTGGGTTAACTATTACAAAAGAAGCTGATAAACAAAATTGGGCAAGTGGAGCACTTACTTATACAATTAAAATTAGTAACTTGACTGATACTCCATATTTAAATCCAGTATTAACAGATGAAATAGATACTAGTAAAGTAGATTTCGTAACTGGAAGTGTAATGTTAAATGATGTAGCACTTGGAGAAGATAAATATAGTTTTAGTAATAATACATTAACAATTAACTTAGAACAAGTTAATGCACAAACAACAAATACTATAACGTTTCGCGTTACTAAAAAGGCGTAATACTTTCTTTATATTAAAAAATCAAGCAAGTATATGTTGCAATAGTGAAATTGTTTATAGTAATGTAACTACTGTTGTTAGTCCTATAAATAAATATCGAGGTGGAAATACATATTGTGATACACCATATTGGAGATTATAATCACTTAGTGTGATTTTTTCTTTATGTCATAAAAAAAATATAACATAAAATAAAGTAAGAGGTGTATTATGACTATAATTGATGATAATACTGTTGTTGTTAATACAAGTGCAGAATTAAAAAATATTCTTGAAAATAATAATACATATAATTATATATATTTTGGAAATAATATAACATTAACTAGCGGGATTATTATATCAAGTACTAAAACTAATATTACTATAGATGGTACTTATGATAATGTGACGTATGAATTTACAGATATGAAAAGTACAGGAGCAGCAGATACTATAAGAGTAAATTCTGTTATAAATAAAGTAACGGTTAAAAATATGAAAATAACTGGATATAATTATTATGGAGTAATATACGTTCCTGAAGAAGCTAAATATAAAGATGTAATTATTGAATATAATAATATAAATTATTTAGGCCCACAAATATCATTTCATCCATATGGATTAACTAGATTTATTGACGTTAATATAGAAATACAAGATAATTATGCTGTTGGTAATGAAGTAGCAGAATGTAATAAAATAGAGATTGGCGGAACTTCAACTATAACGCATAAATCAACTGGAAACTCTTCATTTTGGTTTAGAAATAATAATCCATATTTAAAAATATTACCTAATTCAACAGTACATTTTACTTCTGTTAATAGAGAATTATATTATGGAATAACTAACTTAGAATTTGATATAGGTCATTCATCTTCATTTTATATAACAACTAAAAATGGTATGGGTTATGGTACATTTGGTACAGGTATAACTACATTAGAAGAAAATGCATTATTAAATATAAAACAAACTAGTAGAAATGGTAGTTATTCTACATGGTATAGTTATGGTAATATAACATTAAATAATGGTTCTATATTAGAAATGATAAATGACTATGCTAGTATAACTTCTAGTAATTATAATATATATTTTAATGGTAGTGGTATAGGATTTTATTTAAATAATCCAGAAAAAGTAATATTATATAATAAAGTTGCTAATGTTTTATATACAAATAATACAGTATCATTTAACTTTAATTTTAATAGAATAAATTTATTTGATACTGCTATAGATATTAGTAGTGATATAACAAAAGATACTTTACCTACATCTTGGTATAAAAATACTTTATCTAATATTACTGGTACATTTACTAATTCTAAAACAACTATAACTAGTAGTAATTTTACAGAAAGTGAATTAACTACTTTACCTAGTTTAGATAAATTTATAATTAATAATAAAAAAGTAATATCAATTGGAGATTTTGTACTTCATGTAGATGCTTTAACTGATACTGATACTGTTATAAAAGGTAGTACTTTAAGTAATTCTTCAATATTAATAGAATATGAAAGTGAAAGTGCAGTTGTTAAAGTAGGTGAAGATGGAACATATATTTATACATTACCAAATACTTTACCTATTGGTACTAAAATAACTTTTAATACTAAATTACAAAATGAACCAATATATAATACTAAAATTATAGAAATTGTATATAGTGGGGAGTTAGTTATAGATGATGCTACTAAAATAGTTAAATTTATTTTAGAACCTATTAGTATAAATCCTATACTTTGTCCTAAAGAAAGTGAACTAGTAATTAATGTAACTGATAGTAGAATACATAGTTCTGATTGGAAACTTTATGCAAGTATAAATCATGATTTATCAAATGATGATGATGTTTTAGAAAAATCTATTATAATAAAAAAAGATGATGAAATAACTGTTTTGGATGATGAACCTAAATTAATATATACTGGTACTGATAATGGTGGTGTTACTAAAACTACTAATGTAACGTTTAAAGAAGATGAAGGTATATTATTATCTATAAATAATCCTATTAAAAATAATATGGTTTATACTTCAATAATATCTTATAGTATTGAAGAGTAAAAAATAAAACTTTGAATTAGTTTTATTTTTTTCTTACTTTAAAAGAAACGTTTTTAGTATCATTTGCATTGATAGTAGTTAGGTTAATAGTTAGAGTATCAGTATTGTAAATATATTCACTACTAGTTGCAGCACTTCCTTCTATTATAACAGAACCATCTACAAACTCTACTAGAGTAGTATCAAGTTTATCTGTTATAACTGGATTTTCATATGTTTTTTCAGTTTGATTACTAACGACAATTGTATAAGTTAGTTCACCATCTGCCCATACAGTTTTATCTGCAGTCTTTGTAATAGTTAAACCGTCTATCATAGTAACTACACTAGCAGTACTAGTAATACTAGTAGGTATACTATTATAATTACCAACCGCAGTAACCGTATTAGTTAATTCATTTTCCATAAGTCCCCCTAATATATTTTATGAAATAAATATAAATAAGTTAATGTAAAATATAGAATTTAAATACTATATTTGATACAATAACTTTGAGGGATGTATATGAATGATTTTATAAATTATTATGAATTATTGGGAATTAAAAATAATGCTAGTAAAGAAGAAATTAGATTAAAATATAAAGAACAAATTAAAAAATGGCATCCTGATATAAATAAAAATAATGAAGCAATAGAAGTTACTAAAAAATTAAATGAAGCAAAAAGTATACTTTTAGATGATGAAAAAAGAAAAGAATATGATATATATTTAAATAATATTAGTGCTAATGGATATCAAAATATAAAAGAAAAAGTATATAAGGAACAAAGTAATTATGATGAAGAAAAGTTATATACTAAATGGGAATATTTTAGAGATTATATAAAGTATTGTAATGATAGTAAGGTTAGAAAAGTTTTTGGTATAATTTTTGTTTTATTAGAAAGTTTATTTATAAGTATATTACAATTAATAAATATAATATTAGCATATGTTATTTCATTTATGAGTGGTATTTTAAAATATTTAGCAGATGGTATATTTGGATTATTAATAATATTTGTTATAATAAGTTTCTTGTTACATGGTGTTAGTTTACCAAATAATTTTAGTGAATGGTTAGAGGTTATTAGTGTTATTATTTTATGGTTTATTTTTTCAGTAATGCCTGAAGTAGTAATTAATTTATTAGTTATAAAAATACCTAAATTACTATCTAGTTTAAATATATATTTATTTAAGAAAAGTGTTGGTTATAAGGAGTAGATTATGAATAATAAAAGATTTAAGATGATAGATGAAAATTTTATTTGTGAAGTATGTGGTAAAAACGTTAATAAGTTAGATTACACTGCAAGAGACCATTGTCCATATTGTTTATGTAGTAAGCATCTAGATATTAATCCTGGTGATAGGTTATCAGAGTGTAAGGGATTATTAAGACCTATTGATATTGAAAAGGGTAAAAAAGATACTTATAAAATAATATACAAGTGTGATAAATGTGGTGAACTTAAGAAAAATAAAACAGCTATTGATGATGATTTTGATAAAATACTTGAAATAATGAGTAAAAAATAGGATATAAGTTATTGATTTATACATATAATAAAATAAAATGTATTCATACTTGGCAATGATAATTTCCTGTTACAAAATATAGATATATTCAAGAAATTGAAAATATTAGTCGCTTACGGATGGTGCGAGTTATAAATGATTCTGTTCGAAAATGTTGGAAAACTTTGATAAAAATACTTAAGTTTTCTTTTATTATGTTATAATATTTTTTAAAGGAGAAACTTATTTATGAAAGTATTAACTATAAAAGAACCTTGGGCTAGTTTAATAATTAATGGATATAAAAAATATGAATTTAGAAGCTGGAAAACTAATTATAGAGGAAAATTATTGATACATGCTGGTAAAGGTATAGATAAAGATATGTTGTATATTGCAAATAAATATAATATTAAAATAAATCCTGGTAATATTTTAGGTGAAGTTGAAATAACAGATTGTATTAAAGTAGATGATGAATTTAATAAGTATTTAAAAAAAGATAATAGTTTAGTATATCAAGGTAGTTATAAAGATGATTTTGCATGGAAGATAGAAAAAGTAAAAAAATATGATAAAACTATACCTGTTAATGGTAAATTAGGTCTATGGAATTATGATAAATAATCTTATTAGTGAGGTACAAGTATGAGAATATATATAGATTGTGATGGGGTAATAATAGATAGTGAAAAATTATTATTTAATGAAATATATTTTGAATATGAAAGAAAAGGATTTATAAAATCTGAAAAAGATAAAATAAAATATGTACAAAATATTGATTGGCATAAATTGCTTAAAGAAAGTGAAATAATAAATGATTCAATAAATATATTAAAAAGCATTAAATATGATTTTAGTATATTAACTAAAATACATTCTTTAACAAATGAAGGTGCTGCTAAAATTAAAATGTTTAGAGAACTGGGTATTGATAATGAAATAATATTGGTTCCTTATACAGTTGGAAAACAAGATGTAGTTTTATCTAAAAATAATATACTTATAGATGATACAGTAAGAAATTTAGATTTATGGAAAAGTAGTGGAGGTATACCTATTTATTTTAATAAAGATAATTTAGATATAGATGGATGGAATATAGAGAATTTAGAATATCCTAAAATATGCAACTTAAATGAATTAAATAATATAAAAAAATTAGTAAAAACTTATAATTGCAACTGAATTTATACAAAATGTAAATTAATTTAGGTTGTGCTACTAATAAGAATAATCATATAATTTCGTTAGAGGTGAAGGAAATATGAAATTTCAAGAGAAATTAATAAAGATTCGAAAAGAAAAGAATCTAAGCCAAGAAGCTTTGGCAGAAAAACTAGGAATGTCTAGACAAGCTATTAGTAAATGGGAAAGTGGTACAAGTTATCCTGATATGGCTACAATTATTAGGTTAGCAAAGACTTTGGATTGTAAAATAGATGATTTAATAGACGATGATGTTATAGGTAAAAAGAATGAAACTAATAAATTTAATATAAATAATTTATTAAAAGATGTTTTAGAATTTATTACTAAAACTTATAATATGTTTTGGAGTATGAAATTTACTACGAAAATAAAATGTATAATAGAATTATTTATTATAATAGTAGGATGTTATTTTGTTTCTTATGTATTTGGGTTATTCTTAAAAGATACGGTGCTTAAAATATTTTTATTCTTACCAAACTCTATATACAATTACATATTTATAATATTTAAAATGTTATATAGTTTATTAATGCTTGTTATATCCTGTGTAGTAACTATACATTTATTTAAAATAAGATATTTAGATTACTATGTTACCATAGAAGATAAAAATACAAATAATAAAGTAATTGAAAAAGATAATACCGAAGATAAAAATAAACGTTTTTATAATAAAGAAAAACAAGAAAAAATTATAATAAGAGATGCTAAACATAGTACAAATTCTATAATTAGTTTATTAGGAAGAATAATTAAGTTTTTGTTAAAAATATTTGCTGTTTTTATAATTATGTTTTTAATATTTGGTTTTATAACTGTTGTATTTTTAGGTATTGTATCATTGTTTTGGATTAAAAATGGTTTAATATTTTTAGGATTTAATATTTTATCTATTGGAGGAGTAGCTTTTATTTATATATTTATTGAATTAATGTATGAATTTATATTTGATAGAGTATATAATTTTAAAAGATTATTTATTATATTTATTTCTAGTTTAATTGTAATGGGTATAGGAAGTGGAGTAGTATTTTTAGAATTAAGTACATTTGATTATATTACTGATATTAAATTTAAAAGTAGTACTGTATTAAAAATGAATATTATGAGTGATACTTTATTTACAGATTTAGAATATTACGAAAAACACAATAAAGTTGTTATTGATAATAGTGTTAATGACATAGAAATATTAGTAGAATATAGTGATTATATAGAACCTAATATTTATATGTCTAGTGATAATAATTATTATATAGATTATAAAGTAAAAGAGAATAATATTGTTAAAGATATATTAAATGATATAAAAAATAAGAAAATTAACTTTGATAGTTATTATGATTATAATGTTAAAGAAATAAAAATATCTAAATCTAATTATGATAAAATTATTAATAATAATAAAAAATATTTAGAGATAGATGAAGATTATTATGAAGAATAAATTTTAATAAAAAATATAAGCTAGGTACTTGAAATAAGTATCTTTTTTTGATAATATTTTATTAGGGTAGTAATACCAAATATAGATTTACGATTCATAAAAAAGATGAAAACAAGACTGTATAACTTCTCTCCCGACCTCGAAAATTTGTTCGGGGGGGGGGGTTATAAAGAAGTAAATATATAGTCTTTTTTGTGTATTAAAAAATGACAAATTATTTATTATAATAATATTGTCAAAATAAAAAAGGAGTGTGATTGAAATGAATCGTAAACAAAAAATAATAGTTAGTATAACAGGAATATTTTTAGTACTGATGATTTTAGTAGGATTAACATATGCTTACTTTCTAACTAAAATTACTGGAAATACTAATTCAAAATCTATAAGTGTAACGACAGCAAACTTAGCAATAGTATATGAAGATAATAGTGCTGAGATATTAGGTAAAGACTTAATATTAGAACCAAGTGATACTGAAATTGGTACTAAAACATTTACAGTTACTAATAAAGGTAATGCAAAAACAAGCTATGTAGTAGTAATAGATGAAACAAAGATAACAAATGCAACAGATGGAACAACAACTACATTTGAATCTAATGATTTTAGATATACACTAACATGTACAGAAGGATGTAATGGAGTAGAAAC
>CAKOID010000007.1 GCA_934086355.1 uncultured Bacilli bacterium | reverse complement strand
GTTTATCACTTTCAATAGTATTTCCTAAATTATCAACTATTCCAATTCTATCTCCGTCACCATCATAAGCTGCACCGAAATCACATTTTTCACTAACAACAACTTTCTTTAATTCTACTAAATTTTTATCATTATTAGGATCTGGATTATGAACAGGAAAACTTCCATCACTAGTTGCATTAATATATATTGGTTCAATATTCTTATATTCTTTAATAATATTTTTAACAAATAATGATGTAGTTCCATTACCACAATCTATCGCAACACGTAACGGTTTGTTACCTTTACTAACACATTCACTCATCATTTTAATATATTCTTTAGAAGTATCGATATATTTTATATTACCAGTACCAACATCAAATTTTTCATTTTTAATAAGTTCATAAACTTTTTCTAATTCTTCATGTTTTAAATGTAAAAATTTATCTCCAAATAATTTAAAACCATTTTCACCAGCAGGATTGTGACTAGCAGTAACAATTATACCAGCCTCGTTTTTAAGTAATATTGTAGAATAATTTAATAAAGGCGTAGTAACCATTCCTACAAAAATAACATCTACTCCAGTACTTCTTAATCCTTCCATTAGTTTTTCAACTAATTTATCTCCACCTATTCTATTGTCATATCCTACAATACAAGTAGTTCTATTTTTATTAATCAAATAAGTACCAAATGCTTTACCAACTAATAAAGCAAGTTCAACAGTTATAGTCTTACCATACACTCCTCTAATATCATTTTCTCTTAATACACTAGAATCTATCACTTTAATCCTCCCTCTTAAATAATAATGGAGTATCTTTCATCGTATCAGGTATTTTAATATCCATAAATTTTAGTAACGTTGGTGCTATCATAGTTATATCACCATATTCTTTTAATGAAAAGTTTTCATTACAAAATATAAATGGAACAGGACTCATTGAATGAGTAGTTACCGGAACTCCATGAGAATCAATCATCGTATCAATATTACCATGATCACTAGTAATCATCATATCATAAAAATTATCCATTGCCTTTTCATAAATTGTTTTCAAAGCTTCATCCACATACTTTAAACACTTTACAGCAGCATCATAATTTCCAGTATGTCCAACCATATCAGGATTTGCAAAATTAACTAATATAAAATCATAATCCTTATCTATACATTTTAAAACCTGTTTTGTAACATCAACAATACTCATTTCAGGTTTTAAATCATATGTTGCAACTTTAGGACTAGGTATCTTAAAGTTATCGCATCCCTTTAATTTGTCTTCTATGCCACCGTTAAAGAAATAAGTTACATGTGCATATTTTTCAGTTTCAGCAACTCTTGCTTGTGTCATACCTAAATCACTAAAATATCTTCCAATACTATATATATTTGTTAAATCTTTTTTGAATATATGAGGTGCTGTAACATCAGGTACCTCAAACATAGTCATTACTCTTAAATTATTAACATGACCAATAGGATATTCATTAAAACCAACATCTGTTAAGCTTTTAAGTATTTGTCTTGCTCTATCGCTTCTAAAATTAAGCCAAAGTAATCCATCATGTTCATTGATTTTAAATTCAGGATTTAATATAAGCGGAGGCAAAAATTCATCAGTTAATCCCCTTTTATAACAATTCTTAATCGCTACATTAGTATCTAATATTTTAAGCCCTTTACCATTAATTAATAAGTCAGTATAGACTCTAGTTCTTTCCCATTTATTATCTCTATCCATAGCATAAAATCTACCACAAACAGTTCCAATATGACCAATATTATTTTCACTTAAAACTTCATTCATTTCATCTATATATTTTAAAGCACACATACTATCAGTATCTCTACCATCAGTTATAGCATGAAAAATAATTTTTTTAACACCCATACTTTTTAACTCTGGTATCAATTTTTTCATATAATTAATATCACTATGAACTCCGCCATCACTAAGTAATCCCATCAAATGCAATGTTGTATCATTATCAATTACATGATTAACTAAATTTATTAAATCTTCATTTTCTTTTATTTTTCCATTATCTACCATTTCATTAATAATAGTAATATCTTGTTTAATTTTCTTACCTATGCCAATAGCAGTATGACAAACTTCACTATTTCCAAACTGTCCGTCAGGTAATCCAACATAACTACCACTTGCTTCTAATATACTATGTGGATATTTATTCCAAAGATTAGTAAAAGTTTCCATATGTGCATCAATTATTGCATTACCATGTGGTTCTTCTCTGTAACCAAAACCATCCATTATTAATAAAATTGTTTTCTTCATTATTTATCAATCCTCTATTCATACTTTTCATTACAAACATCTGAAAATTTATCATCATCAGCTGTATAACCAATTAATTTTAAATAAGTAGTATCATATTCAACTTTAACAAATGTTGTATTCCCTCTATATTTTTCACCAGTAACATTATTTTCTATATATTCATCAGTTTCACTATCACTTGATATAATTCCATTTCTAATTAAATAATTAACAGAAAAACATAAAGTTTTAGATTTTGTTCCATTACTAGTTCCATCATACGCTTCATTTTTTAAATACTTTTCTACATAACTCAACGTATGTGCTTTAATAGTACTCTTCTTAGATTCATAATTTCTAGTCTTTATATTATTACTAATACTATCATATGCTGGAGTCGTAATAATAGCAATTAAACTAAGTATAGTTACTACAGCAATTAACTCTACCAATGTAAAACCTTTATTCATAATATCAAGCTCCTATTGTAATTTTATCATATATAGCAAAAAAAAAGTAGTATTTAAAACTACTTTTTAACAATTTTTATATTAACCTTACTACTAGTAGATACTAACGTAAATCTAGAATCATCTGTTTCTAATTTTACTTCTACTTCATAAGTACCAGCTGTATAACCAGATAAATCAATATATGCTTTAATTTTTGATACATCTAAATTTTCTAATGCAGTGGATACTCCTTTAGCAATTACAGTTATTGTTCTATCACTTTCTGTTAATGCAGATGCAGTATAACCTTCAGCTAAATTTCTAGATTCAATTACTATACCTGAGAATTCTTTGCTAGATTCTTCTGCCAAAGTAACTGTAACACTTGTAGTTGTATCACTCATATATCTTACACCAGCAGGTTTAGTTAAAGTAACACCACTAAATGTTTTATCAGTACTTAGTCCAGTTATATCTATAGGAGCTTCTATATATGTTAATGTATCTAATACTGATTGATCACCATACACAGTAACTTTGCTAACTGTTGAATTAATACTATTAAGTGCATAACCTGTAGTAATGCTTCCAGATGTAACTACTTTAACAGGTAACACTACAGAATAAGAATCAACTTTAACTTTAGCACTAATATTATTTGGTACCATTTCAATATTCTTAACTTTATTACCATTATTATCATAAGCAACTAATTTAACAGAATCAACATCATATTCTCCTTTATTAGTAAATCCAGCTGCTTCAACATCAATTAACGCTTTAACATTAGATATTGTTGCTAAAGTTTCTTTAGAACCTTTAACAATTACATCATTTTTATTTAATGTAACACTACTAATATTTAATTTCTTATCTAATTTATTTTCATTAACTAAGTCATATGATAAATTATAAACTTCACTTTCTTTTTCACTAATCTTTATAGATACAGTTGAAGGATCTAATTTATAACTTATATTATTCATAGAATGATTATATTTTAATTTAACTTTATAAGTCCCAGGTTCATAATTAGTTAAATCTAATACTACTTTATGGTCACCTATTTGTTTTGCTAAATACAAATTACTCTTAGAACCTATTAATGTTATATCAACAGTATCAGGAACACCTTCAACAACATAATTTTCTTCATTATATATTACATTAACTTTCTGATCAGTTATAATTTCAGCTTCATTATCAACTAACGAAATAACTTTATTATCTACTAAATAAAATACAAGTAATGCACAAAACAATGACAAATACAAAAGTACAATAGGTCTATTTAATATTTTTTCTAATTTACCATTATTATTTTTTCCCAATTTACCAATTCTATATATTAATTTACTTATTGGAGTAACAATTAATGAATCTAATATTTTATATATAAATTTTAATATTGCAATAAATGGTTTAAATATCTTACTCATTTATATCATCCTCCTCATCTGCATCATAGAAAACATCTCTTTTTGGTTTTAATTCATCAAGTAATTTCATTTTAAATTCTTCTAATGTTAAATTATAATGTAGATGATTATCTACTGCTATTGAAATACGTCCAGTTTCTTCACTAACTACAAGTGCTATAGCATCTGTTTCTTCTGCTACTCCTAATGCAGCTCTATGTCTAGTACCTAATTTTTTATTAACGTTAGGATTCATACTAGTTTTAAATACTGCACCAGCACATGTTAACCTATCTCCTTGTATAATTACTCCACCATCATGTAACGGATTTGGAGGTAAGAATATAGCATCTAATAATGGTGCTGTTATATCAGAATATATTTTATTAGCAGGTTCTATATATTCTTGTAAAGACATATTTCTTTCTAGAACAATTAATGCTCCAATTCTATTCTTCTTTAAATATTCAATTGCTGTCATTATTTCATAAACTATTTTTTCTCTTTCATCAACAGTTAATACTTTATGCCTTCCTAAAAGTTGACTACGTCCTATACTTTCAAGAACATTTCTAATTTCTGGTTGAAATATAACAATCAATGCAATAGGTCCCCAAGAAAGTACATATTCTAACAACAAACCTACCGTATATAAATCTAATATATTACTTAATATTTTAATTAAAATAATTATCAAAACACCCTTAAAAATTAATACCATTTTCACATTATTTTTTATATTTTTAAATATAAAATAAAACATAATCCATACTAAACATATATCTATTATTTTAGTAACTACATTCCATATCGCTGTAAAAGTCATTTCCTTATCACTCCTTATAATATATTCTATTATATCAAATAATTTTTATTTAATCTATAAAAAGAAGATTATTTAATCCTCTTTTACACTTTTATCTTCATTATAATTTTCTAACAAATCATCCTTAGTATTCATTTCATTATTATTAACACTAGTAGTTTCATTATTTTGATGAACTTCTTCTATCTTTTTTACTTCTATAGGTTTAATATTAGGCATGTCAACCTCATCTAAATCTTTACGATTATTTCTTACTAAATCTACCAAATATCCTATCAAAGAAAATATTAAAAACGCACCTACTATAATAATAATCATATAATTTTGTAAAATATTTTCCATATTATCCTCTTTATTCTATAGTTAAATTTTGATTACTTGGTTGTATTTGTATAAATGTATTTCCATCATTAACAGTTATTTCTTTACCATCTTGATATGTATACACTGTCTGACATTCTCTACATTCTTTTTTCCAATTAATTTTTTCTGCATATCCATCAGTTATATAATAACCTTCTCCACTACCAATATTATTTATACCTTGACGTCCTTTTCCTTCAGCATCATCTAATGTATAATTTTCTACTTTATAAGTAATTATATTTTTAAAAGTATATTGTTTCTTAGTAACATAATCAACATGTTCTTTATCATTAACAAATCTATAATAAACTTTTTCATCACTATTATAATTATATGAAGTTGTACTATAATTTGAATAAGGTATAACTACATGATTAGCAACTACTGCTCCATCCATTTTATCTAAACTAATTTCATCTGCACTATAGTTTAGTAATAAATCTTTATTTCTTTCTGTTCTTTTATTTCCAATACCATTATTTAATTTTTCTATACTTGTAAATAATGTATGTTCACTTGCAACTCCTAGTGTTTTATCTCTCCAACCAGTTTTAGAATTATCAACAACAATTCTATCAACTCCTAAACTAGAAAAATCACTTTGTGCTTGTGGACTTTGTCCATGATGTACATATATTGCATCATTTTCAAGTGCATAATCTAAATAATAATGTCTTGCACTTCTAATTGAACCTATTCTCTCTGTATTAGTATCCATAAATAAAGCTAAATAACGAGTTATTCCACCCTCAACTATCATTTCATACATAATATATGCATCTTGTAATCCACTTTGTAAAGGTCTAGCAACGCCAACATTATTTATCATTACTGCAAATGGTCTACTAGTAGAATTAGGGTTTACAATCTTTATACTACTTTCTTTAACAGGTTTCTTAACTGTAGGTTTTTTAGTATCTTCTTTTTTATTTCCTGTGAAAATAAATAAAGAAATAAGAAGTACTAACAAAACTCCTACAACAATAAATAATTTTTTATGTTTTAATTTCAATTTTTGCTTTTTAGTCTTAGGAATTTTAATTTCATCTTTTGTATTATTTTTTTTCATTTTTACCACATCCTATAAAAATGATAACACAAATTTAAAACAAATAAAATAAAAAGTTAGCAAAAACTATCTTTTAACTAACTCATTTATATAAAATTCAAAAACATCATTTTCTTTAATATCGCTATATCCATCTATAGTAACACCACATTCAAATCCGCTTTTTACTTCTTTAACACTATCTTTTTCTCTTTGTAAACTTCCAACTTTACCATCATATATGATAACACCATCTCTAATTACACGTACCATTGCATTAGACTTAATTATTCCACTAGTTACCATAACTCCAGCAATTTTTCCAACTTTAGAGAAAGTAAATATTTTTCTTACTTCAGCAGTACCAATAACTTTTTCTACATATTCTGGATCAAGCATACCTTTCATTGCAAGTTCCATTTCTTCTACTAATTTATATATAATAGTATATAATTTAACATCTACGCCATACTCTTTTGCAACTTCTTTAGTTATCGCACTAGGAACAACATTAAATCCTATAACAATAGCATTACTAGCATTAGCAAGCACTATATCACTTTCAGTAATAGTTCCTATACCACTTCTAATAACTTTTACTTTTACTCCCTCAACATCAATCTTTTCTAATGCATTTTTTACAGCTTCTTCGCTTCCACGAACATCACATTTTAAAACTACATTAATTTCTTTAACACCAGATTGCATTTGAAGAAATAAACTTTCAAAGCTTACAACATCCTTTTTCTGTTTTTGTGCCTTTGATTGTATTAATCTTTTTTCAGCAACTGTACGTGCCATTTTTTCAGATTCAAAAGCCATAAATTTATCTCCAGCAGAAGGATTATCACTTAAACCAGTTATCTCAACAGGAGTACTAGGCCCAGCTTCAACAATATTTTCTCCTAAATCATTTTTAAATGTTCTAACTCTACCATGAGCAGTACCAACTACAATAGGATCTCCTAATCTTAAAGTTCCGTTTTGTATTAATAATGTTGCTACTCCACCAATAGCTTTATCAACGCGAGATTCAATAACAGTACCTACTGCATATCTATTAGGATTAGCTTTTAATTCACGAACTTCACTTATTGCAAGTAATGTATCTAATAATGTATCAATTCCCTCTCCTGTTTTACAAGAAATATTTACAAAAGGAACATCTCCACCCCAAATTTCAGGAGTAATATTATTTTCTGCCATTTCAGTAAGTATTCTATCTGGATTTGCTTCAGGCTTATCTATTTTATTAACAGCAACAACAATAGGAACATTAGCAGCTAAAGCATGGTCAATTGCTTCTTTAGTTTGAGGCATAACACCATCATCCGCGGCAACTATAATAATTACTATATCAGTTATACTAGCTCCCCTTGCACGCATTTCAGTAAAAGCAGCATGCCCTGGAGTATCAATGAAAGTTATTTTATTACCATTGTAATCAATTTGATAAGCACCAATATGTTGAGTTATACCACCAAACTCTTTATCAACAACGTGACTATTTCTAATATAATCAAGCAAACTAGTTTTACCATGATCAACATGTCCCATAATAGTTATAACTGGAGGACGATTAACTAAATCTTTCTCATCATCTATTATTTCATATTCTTCAAAATTAGAAATATCTTGAGTTTCTTCTTTTTTTAAAGTCTTACCATATTCTAAAGAAACTATCTCCGCATTTTCAAAATCAATAGATTGATTAATAGTAATCATTAATCCCATCCCTATTAATTTTTTCATAATAACAGTTGCATCAACTTCTAATTCTTTTGCAAGATCACCCAAAGTCATACCATCTTTGTAAAGTACAACATTTTCATCTTTTGCATTATTAGATAGCTTTTCTTTATTTTTATACATCGCTTTTTTATTTTTTAAATAATCATTCTTATCTTTTTCATTAACAGTTTTTTTCTTAACTTTTTCACGTTTCTTAGTATTATTATCTTCCTCTGCTTGTAGTTTAGAATCCAGCATAATATTTTCTACAGCTTCATCCAACTCATCTGCATCGTTATAATCTAATTCAGTTTCAGTACTAATTAAATTCATTGTATTATCAAGCATAATAATACCATCTTCATCCAAATAATCACTACCGCTACTAACTTTAATATCAAGTTCCTTACATTTTTCTAGTACTTCTTGAATTGAAAATCCTGATTCATTTGCATAATCTTTTACTGTCATAAATTAAACCTTCTTTCTATTTTTTTATTAACTTCAAAACATCATCATATATTTCTTCACTAACATCAGTTTCCAAATATTTATTTAATATTTTACTTTTACGTGCCTTTTCAAGAACACTTTCATCTAACTTTAAATAAACACCCTTACCATTTTGTTTACCAGTTTCATCAACAAAAACTTCATTATCTTTATTACGTACAATTCTAATTAATTCCTTTTTAGGTAATTTTTCATGTGTTACAACACAAGTACGCATAGGAATCTTTCTTTCTTTCATTACTTCACCCCTTTAATAAACTTATTTTATAAATTTTATTTTTACTTTAAATTTTTTTCTCGCTACTTGTTCTAATATATCTTTTTTTAATTGATACCTTAATTGTTGTTTATCGTCTTTAAATTCATTAAAACATTTAGAAAATATTTCTTGAGCTTGTTTTATTTTATTTTCATCGTCTAAAAATTCAAAAAAATTAGCAAAACTTTCTTCTCTATGAAAATCATCTGATATATCTACACAAAATACTTCGGATTCATGCTTTAATTCATTTATAAATTTCTCATCAGAACATTTAAGACATTTTGTTCCACATACTAAACAACAAAATTTATAATTTTTAATTCCGTATTCATCTTTGGTTTTGTCATATATCATTATATATTCATGCTTACATTCTTTTAATAAAATATTATATTTCTTTCTTAATTCTTTTTCTTCAATTTTTATATTTTCAATATCTTTTCTAATATTCAAAAGTTGATTTATAATATCTTTATTAAACATAATTTACCCCCAATAAATTAATTATTGATTAGCCTCTTTGTTTATATCATCCATAGTTTTTATATTAATTCTAAATTTAGTTAATTTACTAGCAAGTTTAATGTTAATTCCATTTTTACCTATTGCAAGTTTCTGATTATCTCCTTCAACAATTGCTAAAGCTTCCCTAGTTTTTGTATTATCAACTATACTAACTATAACATCTTTAGCAGGACTTAATGCATTTTTAATATATTCAGCTTCATCATCACTATAAAGTACTAAATCAACTTTTTCCCCATTTAATTCAGCAAGTATACTTCCAATACGACTACCTTTTTCTCCAATACAAGTTCCAATAGCGTCTATATTAGGATTTAAACTAGAAACACTTACTTTACTTCTAACACCAGCCTCACGAGCAACACCATGAAGTACAAGTATTCCTTCTTTAAACTCTGGTATAAAAGTTTCAAATAATCTTTTAACAAAACCATAATGTTTTCTAGTACATTTAATAAGTGGACCTTTAGTAGTATTTTCTATTTTATTTATATAAACTCTTATACTACTTCCCATTTTTAATGTTTCTCCAGGAATAATCTCGCTTTTTGGTAAAATAGCTCTTGCACGACCTAAATCAACATAATAATTTTTAGCATCTTCCATTAATAAAGTACCAACCATTATTTCATTTTCTTTATCTTCAAACTCTTTCATGATACTTTCTCTTTCTGCTTCTCTAACCTTTTGTGTTAAAACTTGTTTAGCAGTAGAAGTAGCTATCCTTCCAAAATCTTGTGGAGTAACTTCCTCTTGGAATACATCTCCAACTTTAGCATCCGGATGTTTTTCTATTATATCTTCTAATAATACTTGAGCATCTTCATTAATATCAGGTTCAGTAAATTTAGTATTACCCTCTTCATCAATATATTCTTCACCATCATGATATTCATCAACAACAACATAATAAGTATAAACTCTTATATCTCCAGTTTTTCTATCTATTTCAACTTTAACATTAGTTTTACCCTTAAAATTTTTCTTATATGCAGTTAAAAGAGCTTGTTCCATTCCTTCAAAAACTACATCTTCACTTATTTCTTTTTCTTCTGTTATATGTTTAACAGCCTTAATAAATTCCTTACCGTTCATTTTATCCTCTCTCCTTACTAGATATATCTAAAATATATTCATCTTTAATTAAATCATATTCATCCAAAATAGGATTAATTATATTAGTTGCCTCAACAATTGTATCTAAATCAATACCATTTATTCTATCAAGAACTATATTTAAAAAATAATATTTACCATTTTTAACGTACTCTATAGAATCAACAACTAAATCTAATTTACTTATAGGTTCACTAATAATTTCTTTAATCTTTTCTAATGTTTTATCCATATTCCCTCCAAACATTAATAAAAGTGGGATATTCTGCCCACTTAAATCTGTCAAAAGTATTATAACACTATATTTTTTATTTTGTAAAGCTTTTTAGCTTAATTTGTTTGACAAACAAGTATTATTATGTGTATAATATTGATTGCTTAGTGGCAGTTTGTTTTAAATTTTAATAATGTGTTTATTTCTAGTACCTAGTAGCTTGCTGCCAAAGTGAAAGAATAAATAACACCCTATTAATAATTTAAAATGTCTTTAAGTAATAAAAAGAAAGGAGATTATTATGTCAAGATATACTGGACCTCAATACAAAAAATCTCGTAGACTTGGTTTTTCTACTTTAGAAAATGGTAAAGAATTAGCTCGTCGTCCTTATGCTCCTGGTATGCATGGAACTGGAAGACGTAAAAAAGTTAGTGAATACGGAATCCAATTACAAGAAAAACAAAAAGTTAGATTTATGTATGGTTTAAACGAAAAACAATTTAGAAGAACTTTTGATAAAGCTTCTAAAATGAATGGTATAGCTGGTGAAAACTTCTTAAGACTTCTAGAAAGTAGATTAGATAACTTAGTTTATAGAATGGGACTTTCAACTACTAGACGTGGTGCTAGACAAATAGTTAATCATGGACACATTTTAGTTAACGGAGTTAAAGTTGATATTCCAAGTTATACTTGTAAACCTGGTGATGTAATATCTGTTAAAGAAAATAGTAAAGAACATAAAGCTATATTAAATACTATTGAATTAAATATCAAAACTCCTGCTTATGTAGAATTTGATAATAAAAAATTAACAGGTACTTACTTAAGATTACCAGAAAGAAATGAATTAAATGCTGATATTAATGAATCATTAATCGTTGAATTCTATAATAGATAGTATTAAAAAAAGTTGAGTTATTCCTCAGCTTTTTTTGTTACTAAATCATAATAATTATATTTAATTAAGTATTTACTCATGCTAACTCTATTAGCAACAATATTATTCATATTATTTATATAATCTAGATCTGCATCCCCATCAAATATACCAGTAACACTATTATATTTACCTTTATCACTTATCCAACTCAAATTATTAAAAATACTTAATCCTTCATCATTACTTAATATATCTTTACCAATAATTAATCTAGAATCATATTTAACTCCAAATAAATTATACAATGTAGGAAGTACATCAATTTGACTACCTACCTTGTCAACCTTAACTTTATCCATTTTACTATTCCATAATATAAAATTACTCTTGTTTACTAAAAACAAATCATCTCTTTTAAAATCGGATATCTCATTAATATTATCTATATTTAAAGCATAAGGATAATGGTCTCCAACTAAAGCAATAACAGTATCATCTAACTTACCACTCTTTTTTAACCTATTTATCAAATTTAAAATAGCTCTATCTAATTCAATCTGCGTAGCAAGATATGCTTTACTTTCCAAACTATAATTCATTTCATCTACAAATGATTTATTTTTATTTGCAATATAATTTCCATAGTTATAATCCATATGACCACTAACAGTAGCATAATATACAAAAAATTTATCATCATTAATATAATCATCTACAGTACTATTTATCATATCAACATCACTTTCTGGCCAAACAGTACAATTTATCCTAGTTTCTAATCCATTACCACAACCTAAATAATTATCTAATCCAATAGATTTTAAATATTGATTTCTATTTTGAAAGTCATATTGATTATCATGATAAGCATAAGTACTATAACCCAAATCTTTAAATCTATTTCCTATTCCCCATTCATAGCTATTCTTACCATTTCTCCAAACTTTACTCAACATTTCTATATTAGGATACAATCCAGTTAATTCTTGATATTCTCCTCCTATCGTACTAAGTACCAAAGGACTATAAAAATTATTAAAAACAAAACCATTATTAACTAACTTATATAAAGTTGGAGTTAATTCTTCACTAACAGCAATAGAATTAAAACTCTCAGCCATAAATAATATTAAATTTTTATCTTTAAAATACTCACTATATTTATTTTTATAGGTACCTTTTTCTTCTTTAAAATAATTATGCATACTAAGTAACGTTTTATCAGTCTCATCACTAATTAACTTATCAAAATCTACATCTATAACATTTTTATCATACTTAGTTTTAATATCTACTTCCTTATTTACACTAACAACTTTATCTTTAAAACCAAATATACTTCTTTTAATATCAAGTAATGTACCAGGAATAACTCCTACATACTCTTTATACAAACTACTATTATCTACATTGTAATATAAATTATTTAAACTATTATTTAACATTACACTTAAACAATATATATTATAACTATTCAAAATAAGTATTAAACACAACATCATATTTCTTTTATTAATCTTATTATATTTCATATATTTGCTTATAAAACAAATTATTATAAAAGGAATAAACATAACAAATATATAAAATATATTATTATATATATAATTAAACATTTCTTTATAAAAACTATTTAAATTACCTGCCATTCCAACACTTTTAATAGAAAAATATACATTAAATATATTTTTAAATACTATTTCTAAACTAAAATATAAACAAATAAAAAACACAACTATTTTATTTACTAAACTTCCCTTTTTATAGAATAATCTATTAATAAACATCAATACAAAAGTTATAAACATTAAATATATAAAACTATACAAGTTCTTATAACTAAATGTACTTATTCCAAATATTCTAAACATTAATTCTAAATATATTAAACATATATAATATTCTAAAAATAATTTTATCTCATCTTTTCTCATAATATATCTCCAATAATCTATATTATATAATATTTTTATCAAACAAAAAATATTAAATTAATGATATAATAAGATTTATCAAAAGAAAGGAAATAATAATGGAAAAAGAAAAACTAAATCATAAATTAAATTTAATATTAAAAACAATTAAATATAATGGATATGCTTATTTGTTTATAATTTCAAATGATGTAAATATAAGAAATTATTTTTTTAAGAACATTTCAACTTTAGAAAGTATAGTTATTATTGACGACAGTAAAATCGAAGACGACAACATAATAATAGATAATATTATAAAGAAAAAAAACATTTTATTAACTAACATAAATATAAATAATATTGATTCTTTATATTATAGATTAGTATTTAAAAGAGAATTATTATGGGATAACAATAAAACAATTATTATAATTTCAGATGAAAAAACTATTCTTCCTCTACTACAAACAAATCAATCATTAGCAAGTGTCTCTTCTTTTCAATTTATAGATGACTACATAAATGAAAAAGAAACACAAAAAAAATTAATTAAAGATAAAGATTCATATTCTCATTAATTAATTTTTTTATTGCTTATAAACTTTCTTAATATCATTTACTAATATAAGCCATTATAATTTTATTATCTGTAATAATTTCGTATGGATTTCCTTTTGTTCCAGCATTCATATTGTAAATATAATTATAACCCGATATATTAATTACAGGTCTTACTGCAAGTGAACTATCTCCAACATATAACTGAGCATATAACGCTTTTGCTGCATCAATCTGTTCAATTCCAAATGCATTTATATTTTCTGTATTATAATCATATTCTCTTATTGTAGATGCAAACATAGAATAGTTACCTGCTGGAGTCATCGTCCAATAAGGTTTATAATACGCCAAGTAATATTTATTATTTATCTTTTTATTACTTGCTCCTGCAAATATCATTTCATCCGCTGTTATCAAGCCTATTTTATTTCTATATTTTCCTCCAAATTTAAAAGGTCCTGTACAATCAAATGATGGCGAACTTAATCTCCGACTAGTACCATCAACAGTAAAAATATCACGTGTATCATTGCAAAATGTTGAAGTTAATATATAACTATCGTATGATGATAAATTATCATTATACCAACTATCTAATAATTTTTTTGGATTACTAAAATTACTATTTGAATTCGAATAATTTAGTACAGGTGTTAAATAAGTTCTATAGTTATAAGAATCATTCCGATTCCATGCACCACTTTTACAATTTGGACAATCCATAAATTTATACATTATTGCATTAGTAGAATCTTTATTATTCTTTGCTAAAGTATAATAATTTTGATAAGACTTATAATTGCTTGAGTTTATTTTTAAACCACATTTTATTGTCCCAGTTAATTTATAATAACCTTTATCTATTTCATAATCTGAACCGTAACAATATTCATAACTATTTATATAAGATAATTTACTCATACTTGTCGTATCATATTCATATGCATAATATGTTTTATAATCAGACGCAGAGCTTAATTTATACATTTTATATGATGTAGCATTTCTTGATGTTTGATTTAATGTATATAAATTTTTAAATTTTTTATTGTAATTATCATAAGTAATTTTTTCACAAAATATATCTCCACTCAATTTATATTTATTTTGACTTTTATCATACGTATAAAAATCAGAATAACAATACTCATTAGAATCCATATATTGTTGTGTAGTTTTCTCACTATTTGCTATTAATGGATAGTATGTAATATCTCCAAATGTATAACCTGTATAATACATATATTTTGAACTGTCATTCCATTTAACACTACCTATATCACCATCTAAAATCAATCTAAGTGTTCCGTCTTCATTAATTCGTATTATTCTCCAAATATATCCTCCAAATTTCACATAGTTATTTTCTACAACTCCTCTATAAAAATATGTTATCCCATTACTAGTATTATAACTATATAAACCAGAATCATCACTATCTTCAATTCCACTCATATATGTTACATCGTATTTACCATTCTCATCAGGACCAGAGATAATTTTATAAATATATGTATAATTTCCTGAACCAGAATAAGTTGATAAATATGTATATTTTCCTATTGGTGATGTATTTCTTATTTCAAACGTTTGAGGAGAATTCAAAGTAAATGTTCCTGTATTTTTATCAAACGAATATGAATCTGCAAAATAATAATTTGATTTTGTACTTAAAGTTATTTTTTTTTCATCTTGATTTTCCTTATAAATAACTGTTTGAGGTGATATTAATGAATAATTTATATATGATGTATCATATCTTATATTAGAATTGTTTTTTATTTTATCTGAAATTTGTATCAAGTCTAAATCTTGTTCTAATGACATCATACTTTTTAAATTTATAACTCTTTTAATAGTCTCAGTACTATTTAATTCACTTGTTTTTAAATTATCAATAATGTCTAGTTTTTCATACATATTATTATTATCACTTACTACAATTTCATAATCACAATTGTATTTATATTCAAGATTAATAATATTAAATCCCAAAGAAATAGCATAGTTTTCCTCTGATTTTATATCTCCATTTTTATCCTTTTCATTTACTTTTACATTTAAATAACCATAGTTTAAATTTTTGAACTCTATTTCTACCTCTTTAGAACCATTAAACGATTGTTCATCTGCTATTTCTCCCACAACACATAAATAATTTTCATTTAAGTCTATTTTATCTAGTAATTTTATTTTATACTCTTTTTTTTCACAAGCATCACCTGATAATTTATAATATTTTTTATTACTTAGAAATTTTATACTATTTTTTTCGTGTATAACTTCAAAATTACCTTTCTCAACTAATCTATTTACATATGCATAACTTTTTTTTTGCTCATTTTTACTTATAATTAGAATAGTTAATACTAATATTACTATACTAAATGCTTTTAAAAATTTTTTCATTAATATCCCCCTTCCATCATTTGTTTATAAAGTAAATCCTCGTATTTTGTATCTACAACATATGGATTTCCATATGTTCCATTGCCTTTTTCATAAACAATTGTGTCCTCTTTTAAATTTATAACTGGCCTTAATACAATACTTGCATCTCCATCATATGAATATATTTGTGATGTGATTTTTTTTATATTAGTAGAACTAAATATATTATAGTTTACAGCAGCATGAGAATAACCACCACTTGATGAACAATCTAGCTCACCTGAAATACATGCTTCCCATTCTTCAGAAGTTGTTACTTCATGATAGCCTCCAACTGAATCAGTATACCACGTACTACCTGAATATGATTCACTATTTTCATATATATTTGAAGTAAACATGTTGTCTTTATTAAATGGTGTCATTGTCCAAAAAGACTTACCATATTTTAAATAATAATTACTGTTTGCAGAATTATAACTTGCTCCCGCAAATGATAATTCATCTGCTGTAATTAAACCTATTTTTTCATAATATTTTCCACCATATTTACTATGCGCATTACATTTAAAAGTAGGATTTCTAGTTGAATTTGAACTTGCTAATCTATTATATGAATTATATGAATTATATGAAGAATAATAATAACTATTTGATAATGGGGTTGATGTATCATTACAAAATGTAGATGTACAAATAAAACTATCATAATCCATTAAAGTCGATTCATACCATTCATCTAATCTGCTTTTAGCATTAGAATTAGATATTTCTGAATTTAAATAATTTGGAATTGGTGTTAAATAAGTTCTATAGTTATAAGAATCATTCCGATTCCATGCACCACTTTTACAATTTGGACAATCCATAAATTTATACATTATTGCATTAGTAGAATCTTTATTATTCTTTGCTAAAGTATAATAATTTTGATAAGACTTATAATTGCTTGAGTTTATTTTTAAACCACATTTTATTGTCCCAGTTAATTTATAATAACCTTTATCTATTTCATAATCTGAACCGTAACAATATTCATAACTATTTATATAAGATAATTTACTCATACTTGTCGTATCATATTCATATGCATAATATGTTTTATAATCAGACGCAGAGCTTAATTTATACATTTTATATGATGTAGCATTTCTTGATGTTTGATTTAATGTATATAAATTTTTAAATTTTTTATTGTAATTATCATAAGTAATTTTTTCACAAAATATATCTCCACTCAATTTATATTTATTTTGACTTTTATCATAAGTATAAAAATCAGAATAACAATACTCATTAGAATCCATATATTGTCGTGTAGTTTTCTCACTATTTGCTATTAATGGATAGTATGTAATATCTCCAAATGTATAACCTGTATAATATTCAAAATTGTCAAAATCATACCAGTTACTTCCACCGATGTCACCTTCTAATATTATTCTTATAGACCCATCTCCATTTATTCTTACTATTCTCCACAATAACCCTGCAAAAGACAAATAATTATTTTCAATATTTCCTCTATAAAAATATGTTTTACCATCATCATCATAATCGTAATAATATCCATCATCAAATTCAGTTGCTAAATTACTATATTCTACACCTCTAAAATATGTATTTCCAATTTCTTCCTCTAATTTATACATTGTAACATCCTCTAAAGTTTCATTTTCAGATTTTAAAGTATATTTATTAATAAAAAATGAATTTTCAGGAGTATATTTTTTACACTCTATCGTACCAGTTAATTTATATTTTCTTGTATCACTATTATAAGTATAATTTGTGCCATAACAATATTTAATTGATTTATTAATGTATATTGAATCTACAGCAACATTCGATGGTTTAAATTTTATTGCATATGGCGTTATATTATTATAATTTAAAATACTTGCTGCTTCTCTATTACTTTTTCCAATTTTATCTTTTAAATAGTTTATTTGATATTGCGGTTTTTGTATCTTAGAATAGTTACTTACATCATAATATATAATATTCTCAATATTATTTTCAGTATTTTTTACATTCTCTAGAGTTACATATATATAATTATCATCATTGTTAAATTTATTTAAATCTATATAATTCGTATTTTCACAAATATTATCATTAAATCTTATATAATATTTTTTAGCATATTCCAAATTGTAAGTATCATCAACATTTTTAGAAATAATTACGTCATCTTCGTCAATTAAAGTAAATATATCACCACTATAATAATTATAAATAAATTTATCTAAACCATCTTTTGCCTTTATTTTTGCTTTTACTTTTTTACTAGAATTTTTATTCGGATTATTTCCACACAAATATAAAGTAATATCTTTATTCAGGTTATCTTTTATTTCTTTTTGCCATGACAAATAGTAACTTAAACCTTGACAATTATTATTATCATCTTCTTTTTTTAATGAACCATTGAGTACTAAAACATAATATTTTTCTACATCCAACTTTGTAATTTTATTACCTTTTTCATTTTGTTCTTTTACTATTTTATCTATTGTGTTATTATCAAGTAACCCTTCATCAACTAATTTAGTAATTTTTATTTCTACACCTTGTGCCCCTAAATACAATTGCTCTGCATAATTATTGTTATTATCATCTTTATTCATATTTACTAACACATCTGCTGCATTAAGAATATTTTTTTCTAAAGATGTATAGGTAATATAATTATTTTTTTGATTTTTATTTAAAGAAATAATGAATGTAGTTAAAATTAAACTTAATAAAACTAAACAAACTATAATTTCTATAAGTGTAAAACCTCTTTTATTCATAATTACTCCTACTTTACTTTTGTGTACCTTACATCTCTACCTTTTTTATAATTAAAATAATCTTTTAAACTGTTTTCTTTTTTATCAAAATAATATAAAAATACCTCATCATTTAAATATACTACAATATAATTCTTCTTATATTTTTTGTATCTTCCTTTTAATGTTCTACTAGTTTTATTTTCACAATCAATAACAGATATCTCTGCTTTTCCTTCTTTTGCTGGAGAACCTTTAAAAGATTTAATAGCTAATGATTCTATATCATTATTATTTAATATCCAAACTTTTTCTTTATATTCTATAGTTCCGATTATATTATATAAATTGTAATTTTTTGTATCTGATAATATAAAGTTATCATCACATATTTCTGTTCGTTTGAACACTATCTTTCTATAATTTATAAAATCATAACCATAAATCTTAAAAATTATAATAAATACAATTAAAAACACAAATAAAGTTAATATTAAAAAAAATAATATCTTATGTTGATAAACAAAAGATTTTATCATAATAAAAAACTTTTCCATAAAATCACATCATTCTCACCTATCATATTTCAAAATAAGTATATCAAAATTATTAATTAATGTAAACTTTAATTAATGATTTTTTTATTATCTAAGCTTATCAAATTTTTAATTAATTTATGATATTTTTTTTATTATTAACTTATGAAAATGCCTCAACATTATAATAAAAAAATAAATAGAATAATCTATCCTATTTATAAACTTTCTTAATATCATTTACTAATATTTGATATTTATCATATCTTTTTTCTACTCTACCATATACATTAACTATATCTCCTATTTTTATGTCATTTAATAATTTAAATTTATTAGGAAAAATAATTAAATCAGCATTATCAGTTTCATCACTACAAACTAAGAAAGCCATATCTGCATCATCCTTAGTTTTTATTTTCATCATTTCATCAACTAATAAATATAGTTTAACAGATTTATCAAAAAACTCTTTTAAATCTATTAATTTAATACTATTATTATATTTAACTATAGGATGGTCTGATAAATAAAAACCAAAAACATCTTTTTCATACTTTATAAGTTCTTCACTATCATATTCTTCATAATATTCTAAATTAGGAACGCTAACAAACATATCATCACCATCACCAGAAAGTTCACTGTAATCTATTGCATTACTTAAATTTTCCATCATAGTATGCCTATTAATACCAAAAGAATCTAAACAACCAGACATTATTAATAACTGAATAGTTTTTTCTCCAACACCATTAACATTAACTTTTCTTACAAAATCAAAATAATCTTTAAAACCATCTTTTCTTACCTTTACTATTAAATCACTAACGCTAGTTCCAATAGTTTTTATTATATTAAATGGCAATAATATTTTATCATCAACAACTTTGTATTTACTACTACTTAAATTAATATCAGGTTTACATATATTAATATTCATTCTTTTTAAGCACCCTAAATATTCTTTTGTTTTCAAATCACTTCCAATATTGTAATTTAATAATGCCTCATAAAAATATATTGGATAATGAGTTTTTAAAAAACACATTTCATAACCAATCAATGCATAACTAACTGAATGACTTTTATTAAATCCATAATTTGCAAACTTAATAATTAAATCATATACTTTCATAGAAGTTTCTTCACTATAACCATTATTAACAGAATTAGTAATAAATTTATTTTTTTCCTCTTCAATAATATTCATTTTCTTTTTGCTAATAGCACGTCTAATTAAGTCTGCTTCAGCAAAAGAATAACGAGCCATTGTAGAAAGTATTTGCATTATTTGTTCCTGATAAATAATAATACCATGAGTACTTTCAAGAATAGGTTTTAAATCATCACTAATATAATCGACTTCTTCTTTACCATTTTTTCTAGCTATATAACTGTCAATATTTGCCATAGGACCAGGTCTAAATATAGCAATAGCAGCAATTAAATCAGAAAAATTACTAGGATTTAATTTTCTCAAAAAATTCTTCATTCCACTACTTTCAAATTGAAAAACACCACTAGTATTTCCTTTAGAAAATTCTATATATGTTTTTTTATCATTTAATGGTACTGAATGTATATTAATTTTTCTACCTATTTTATTTTCAACAGATTTCATAATACTATCTAATATAGTTAAATCTTTAATAGCAAGAAAATCCATTTTTAATAATCCTAATTGTTCCAAATACTCCATTGTATAACCAGTCAAATAACTATTATCATTCTTTATAACAGGAACTAAATCAGTCAAACTAACACTACTAATAACTACACCCGCAGCATGAGTTCCAATTTGTCTTTTAATTCCTTCTAATTTCATAGCAACATAATATGCATTCTTTAAATTACTATATTGTTCTATCATCTTTTTTACATTATCATTTAAATTATCTTTTAAACTTTTTTTAGCCTCTATAAAATTACTTAATCTATCAACTATCTTACTATCAACTTCTAAACATCTAGAAACATCTCTAAGTACTTGTTTACTGCCTAAAGTACCATATGTCATTATATTACTAACTTTATCTCTTCCATACTTACTAACAACATAATCAATTACTTTATATCTTTTAGTAGCATCAAAATCTATATCAATATCTGGCATAGTAACTCTTTCAGGATTTAAAAATCTTTCAAATAATAAATTATATTTAATAGGATCTATTTCAGTTATACCTAACGTATAACTAACTAAACTACCAGCAGCACTACCCCTTCCAGGTCCAACCATAATATCATTTACTTTAGCATACCTTACATAATCATAAACTATTAAAAAATAATCAACATATCCCATATTCTTAATTACATTAAGTTCATACTCTAATCTATTCTTATATTCATCACTAACTTTATTATTAAGTCTTTTAATAAGTCCTTTATTACATAATTTTTTTAAAAAATCATAACTATCATCACAATATTTAGGTATATATTTTTTATCAGAACAAATATTAATATCAATCATATTACTAAACTGTATAGTTGTACTAATATCAAAATCATCATAATTTTTACCAATTACATTATTACTATAATCAAGAAAACTATAATCACTAATAGTTAAACCTTTATCTATCATATGTAAATAATTTACATACTTAACAGTTTCTTTATCTAAACTATACACTTTATTTATTGATACTACATTATTAGTAATACTTAAACTATCATTTAATTCATCTTTATTTATATAACTAATATATTTACCAACAATATTAATTTTATTATATAATTCTTTTGATTTACTTGGTATAACACAAATAATATTATCGGTATAAAATCTTTCATTAAATAAATCTACTAAACCTTCATAATTTTTAGGATACAAATAATATTCTAAAGAATTTATTTCTTTTATTAAACCAACAATAGGTTTTATATTATTATTTTTACATTTAGTATAAAATTCCATAGTACTATATAAATTATCATTCAATATACCTAGTACTTTAATATCATTATTATTTGCATATTCTACTAAATTATCTATTTTAACTAAACTATTTAATAATGTATAATCTAATACTATTCCTAAATTAACATAATTCATATAGCACAACCTTTCTAAATTTATTATACAATAAAAACTAGTCCTTAACTAGTTTAAGTTGTTTATTTTTATTTAATTCCATACTTTCAACATACTTGTTTGCAATATATATATACTTACTATTTAAAATGAATTTATTACCAGATATTATTTGACATTCCATTTCTTCATATATTTTATATATAAAATCAATATATTCATAATAAGTATTTTTATCTATATATTTAAATAATAAATTATAATTTTCAGTAATCCTAACTCTTTTTAATAAATTACAATATTTTTGATAAAATAAATCTATTAAATCAAAGAATTCTTCATAATCATTACTTTGATCAACAATATATTTTTTTTCCAAAATAGTTCCTTTTATTTTATGAAATATTTTTGTTATATCAACAGCACTTCTTTCATTAATAATTTCTTCAAAGAGTTTTTCAGATTTACTCATAACATGTAATCCACTTTTAACAATATATTTTTTTTGACTTTTATCAATTTTATAAGCAAGTACATTATCAACAATTACATGTTCTATTTCGTGTATTAATACTTTATCATTACTTATAATCATCGGAAAAAATATTATGTCCATTATCTCATCATTACTATAAAAAAATTTTGAATGCTTTGCTATAATACTACCAGGTTGTTTTAAAATATCATCTTCCAAATAATCTTTATAACAACTTATATCAATATTTGAACCTATTATAACATCATTTTGCTCTAACAATGTCTTCATATCCCTTTTTAAGAAAAATCCTTTATAATATTTAACTTTATTATAAAGAAAATTTAAGTATTTATCCCTATACCAACAAAATAATATTGAATTTATCCTTTCTTTTATTAATTCATAGTATTCTTCTCCAAAATACATCGTAAAAGCTAAAATTAATTTATCTAAGTTATCATTAAACTGTTTTTTATAAAAATTATTTAAAGAATTTATATCATCCCTTTTAAAAATCATAATCATGCCTCTTTTTTCTAAATATGTTAACAAAATGATAGCAAATTGTCAAAAAAATAATTATAAATTCAAAAGTTGTTTGACTTTATATTTCATTTATGATAAACTAGGTTAGAATTCTTATTAAGGAGGGAAAACTAATGGCAACAAAAGTAACAACTAAAAAACCTTTATTTGGTAACAAAAGATCTCATGCATTAAATGCTACTAAAATGAGACAAAATCCAAATTTACAAACTTATACAATAAATGGAGAAAAAGTTAGATTAACTGCTAGAGAAGCTAGAACTATAAGAAAAGCTAGCAAAAAAACTGAAAAGACTGCTTAATAAATTCGGAACTAAGTTCCGTTTTTTTATTAGGTTTATAATTTTAAATTTATTAAAAAAAGTATACAATTCATATACTTTTATTTTTTTAAAATTTTTACATTTTCTTTTTCAATGTAATATTCTAAAATCTCTTTCAATATTTCTTTTCTACTTTTGCCCATTTTTGCTAATTCTTCAAAATAAATAATTTTAGAAGCTTCAATATTATAACAATCTGCAAATTTATAAAGCATATCGAAAGATGGCTTTTTTCTATTATTTTCAATATCACATATATATGTAGAAGCTATATTAATACTATTACTAACTTGTTTAACAGAATAATCATTACAAACTCTTATATATTCTAATATATTTCATATCATTACTAATATCCCCCTAGCAGTGTTTTATTCTAAAATAAATAATTAAAAATGTCAAAAAAAAAAAAAAAAAAAAAAAATAGAATACAATATGCATTCTATTTATACCATTCATCACTAATATTTACACTAGTACTTTCAGGCATTGGATTAGGTAAATCCACTTTTACTAATAAAGGTAATTTAAAAGACGTACCAAATACTAAAGCATTTCCTGGTAAAAAAGATTTTAATTTCTCAAAAGTACTATCAGTTATATTGCTAGTTATAGATTTAATCATGTTTAAATCATCAGGATAAAACATTCTTAATACTACAAAGTTAGAACATTGACTTAAACTAGTTACAGACAATTCACTAGGTCTTTGTGTAATCATACCAAGAATAACACCGTATTTTCTACCTTCTTTAGTTATTCTATCAAAAATATTATAACCCAATATATTTATATCATTATCATTTTGAACATATCTATGAGCTTCTTCCAAAATTATATGAATAGGAAAACTTCCTCTATTATCCAGACTAGTTGCAAAATCAAAAAACATTTTTGATAATATTTTAGTTAACTTTTTAGCCATTCTTTCATCAATATAATTTAAATTAAAATTAATTATTTGATAATTTCTATTACTCTTAAACAAATTTCTAACATATTCACCTTTAGAAACAAATTCTCCTACTTTGAAATATTATTTATAATCACTGTTTATTATTTGTTGTAATCTAACTTTAAGTTGATTATACAAATCATACATTTTATCACTTTTAAGAACTCCCTCACTTATAAGAGCAAATTCCATTGCATAATAAATATCATCCAAACTATATACAAAATTAGGAATGCCTTTTATAGTACCTAAATCTAATTTCTTATATTGTTCCAATAAGTCAACAACATATTGTACAGAATTCATCTTTCCTTGTTGATCTATATTTAAACATTGTCTAATAGTTCTTGTATATCCCGGTTGAGCAATCTCTGTTTCTAAATTCAAAGTTGGAGTATTATATCTAGATAACACAGCAATAACTTGATCCCTAATTTGAGTACTAGTTCTACCACTAGTTAATATATCAAGTAAACAACTAGCAATAATATCATTTTTATATTTTGAAACACTTTCATCAGTATTTTTAAATATATAAACCAACTTTAAAGTTTTTTCAAGTATTGGCAATTGATTTGGACTATTGACATCTAATAACAAAGCTAAATCATCAACACTTAAAAAGTAAGCAGGAATATTTATTATTTCCCCTTCGGTTAAATCAACTTTAGTAGAATAATTTTTAAATCCCATTCCATCAATATTATTTAAACTTTTAAAAGCTTTGTTATATTCTCCATAAACATCAAATAAAGCTATATGAGCGCCACGAGGTAAGTTAGATGAACTTCTATAAAATATATTCTGTAATAATCTAGTTACAGTACAACTCTTACCACTACCAGTATTTCCTATTACAGCAAAATGATTAGAAAAGAAATTATTAAATTTACTAGTTATGTTAAAACCTTCATACACTAAACTCTTTCCTATATAAAATGAATCTACATTATCTAAATCTTGATTACCAAGTAATAATTCTAATTCACTCTTATATATTACTCTACATCCACCACTCAAATTAGGTTTTCTAACTAATCCACTAGTAAAAACATTATCATTTATTATACCAATTAATAATATATCAATAATATCTCTTTCTATATTAATTATTTCACCAACTACTTTTTTATCATTATCACTAAATATTACATGTAAATTCAAATAATTAGTATCAATAACATTAGATTTATTTTCTATTATTACATGATCATCATATATTTTTAAAATACTACCAAACATATAAAACACCTTCTATTCTATATACATTCTAGCATATAAAAGTTTAAAAAAAAAGAGGTTACCCTCTTTAATAAGTAAATACAGCACTAACAATGATTGCAAGTAATATGAATAGTACTAGCACGATGAAGAAATCACCGAATTTATTATTACCTCTAGTTGTAGTGCTTGCACTTGTACAAGTTGATTTATTCATATATAATCCCTCCTTAAATGAAAGCCCCTACTATGATAATTAATAAAATAAATAGTACTAATATGAATGCAGCAGCTCCAACGCCACCGTTATTAGCACAGCATCCTCCGTGGTTCATAAAACCCCTCCTTTTCATTACTCACTTTATTTTATGGCAAATCACACTTTTTTGTGAGTATTTTATTGTAATTTTATGATTATCAAGTTATAATAATATTTGTAATTAAAAGAAAGGAAGATAGATTTGAAAAAGAAAGTTTTAGTTACTATATTGATTGGTTTAGCAATGTGTGGTTGTGGTAAAGTATCAAAATTAAAAAATGGTGAAGAAACCGTAGTTAAATTTGATAAATTAGATGGAATTAGTGTAGATTCTTTATACGATAATTTAAAAGACAGATATGCTATAAGTATATTAATTGATATGATTGATAAAGAAATATTATTTAAAGAATATAAAGATAAGTTAAATGACGCTGAAGATTACGCTGATGAACAAGTTAAAAATTTAAAGAAAAATTATGACTCCGATGAAGAACTATTAAATGCTATAAGAAGTTATTATGGCTATAATACTTTAAAAGAATTTAAAGAGTACATTGAATTAAATTATTTTAGAGACTTAGCAACTGACGACTACGCAAAAAAACAAGTTACAGATAAAGAAATAGAATCTTATTATGATACTGATATTGTTGGAGATATCGAAGCAAGTCATATTTTAATAACTGCAGATGTTAAAGATGATGCAACTGATGAAGAAAAGACAAAAGCTGAAGAAAAAGCTAAAAAAACTGCAGAAGAAGTTATCGAAAAGTTAAATAATGGTGAAGACTTTAGTGAATTAGCTAAAAAATATTCTAAAGATGACTCCAACAAAGATAAAGGAGGAGCTTTAGGAAAATTCAACAAAGGTGATATGGAAGAAGCTTTTGAAACTGCTGCATATGCATTAAAAGTTGATGAATATACTAAAGAACCAGTTAAAACTTCTTATGGATATCATATAATTAAAAAGACTAAAGAATATGATAAAAAAGAACTTAAAGATGTTAAAGAAGATATTATTAAAACTTTAGCAGAGAAAAAAGTTAATGAAGATAAAACTATTTCTATAACTGCATTAAAAGAACTAAGAAAAGATAAAGGTATGAAAATAGAAGATGATGAATTAAAATCTAGTTATAATAAATATATGAATTCACTTTATAACTACTATGCGACATCAACTACTACTTCATCAAATAATTAATAAAGATATAAGTTAAAATAACTTATATTTTTTTTATTTCAAATCTACTCTTCTTCTACCTACAAATTATAATAATTTGTGTTTTTTTATATACCAATATTTTGAAAGGAGGATAATTCTTGAAAAATATTCTTTATGATACTTTCTTTAAAAGAATATTTGTAAGTGATGTTGGTATTAAATATATGTCTTTAATTATTAGTGAATTATATAATTTAGATTATAACGATATGATTAATAATATTGTT
>CAKOID010000006.1 GCA_934086355.1 uncultured Bacilli bacterium | reverse complement strand
CTTTCGACAGAATCGAACAGATAAGAAGTACTGCTGATGCACCCAGAAGCTTTGCTTCATAGATCATGTACTCATCTACCGTAAAATCTTTTCGAAGACACGGAATAGATACTGCCTGTGCAATTTCCTGAAGATACTCATCTTTGCCTAAAAACCACTTCGGCTCTGTCAGAACAGAAATGCAGTCTGCTCCGGCCGCCTCATACTCCTTTGCAATCGAAAGATACGGGAAGTCCGGTGCAATCAGTCCCTTCGAGGGGGAGGCCTTTTTGCATTCGCAGATAAAGGAAATGTCCGGCTTCTTCAATGCATTCTCGAAAGTAAAGTTTCCTTTGGGAAGCTCTATGGCCTGTCTGCGGATATCCTCTGCGGAAATCCGGCTTTTGGCTGCGGCCACACGTTCTTTGGCATAATCTGCTAATTCGTCCAGAATGGTCATGCCTCTACCTCCGGACGATTGCTGACTTCGATCAGCTTCTGCAAAGTCTCATAAGCCTTTCCGGTATCGATCAGCTCTGACGCATAGGTAATTCCTTCTTTGAGGCTTCCGGCTTTTCCTCCAATATAAAGGGCTGCTCCGGCATTCATCAAAACTGCGTTGCGCCTCGGTCCCTGTTCTCCCTTTAAAATGTTGATCGTGATCTGTGCATTTTCATCCGGTGCACCGCCCACAAGATCTTCCCTGGTACAACGCGGGAATCCGAACTGCTCCGGTGTAATCACGTAGGATTTGAACCATCCGTCGCGGATCTCGCAGACCCTGGTCGGTGCACTCATGGAAATTTCGTCAAGCTTGTCCATTCCATAAACGACCATGCCGCGTTTCACTCCAAGATTAATTAACACCTGAGCCAGTGGTTCAACAAGATACTCGTCATAAACACCGAGAAGCTGCATGGACGGAGAACCGGGGTTCGTCAGAGGTCCAAGGATGTTAAATACGGTACGGAAGCCCAGCTCCTTACGGATCGGTCCGACATATTTCATGGAGGTGTGATACTTCTGTGCAAAGAAGAAGCACATGCCTGCTTCCTTTAACAATTCGATGCAGCGCGCCGGACTCTGCTGGATATTGACGCCAAGTGCTTCCAGACAGTCCGCGGTTCCGCACCTGGAAGATGCCGCACGGTTTCCGTGCTTGGCTACCTTCATGCCGCCTGCTGCCGCAACCAGTGCCGATGTCGTTGAAATATTGAAGCTCTGTGCATTATCTCCACCGGTTCCCACAATTTCAAAAATATCCATTCCGGTATCGACCTTCGTTGCATGGTCACGCATCGCTGCCGCGCATCCTGCAATTTCATCTGTCGTTTCCGCCTTCGCACTCTTGGTTGACAGGGCAGCAAGAAATGCCGCATTCTGTGTCGGTGAAGTCTCACCGCTCATAATCTCATTCATAACTGCGTAGGCTTCCTCGTAGGTCAGGTCTTCCTTGTTTACAATCTTTACAATCGCTTCCTTAATCATGGTTGTTTCCTCCTTGTACTTATATTCCTTTTATTTTGTATTTGTTATTTTGTATTTCTATTGTTATGTATTTCTTTTGTCCTTCAACTTTATAGTTAGAATCGAGTGATATACTTGTAATATCTTTTACGTTGTTTTTAAATAATAATTCTTTTTCAATATGTTTATTTTCTTTCATAAAAACATTCCTTTCATAAAATTATATGATATATGAAAAAAATTAGACGTTTAATCTAATTTATTTATAAATAGTCAATTTTTAAAGTATGGTCATTGTATTTTTCTGGCAATTTTGCCACTTTTTTACAATGAGAGTTTTAATACAATTTTATAAATTTAAACTATTACTATCTAATAAAAATTCTTGTATTCCTATAACTAATATTCCTTCTTCAGTAAACCAATGTTTAATATCATCTTTTACAACTATTATTTTTTTGAATTCGTCTCCAACATTTAATAACGGTCTTTCTTCTTGTATTGTTTTTTCTCTTTCATCTAAATGTAAAGTACATTGTATATAATATTTTTTATAGGATTGATTACATACAAAATCTATTTCTAATTGTTTTCGTTTATTTTTTTCTCTTATTTCTACTATACCTACATCTACATTATATCCCCTAACTAATAGTTCATTATAGATAATGTTTTTTCCATTAAATGATTTTCTTCTAATTGTCTAAAATTAATTCTTGCATTTCTTAATCCTATATCAGTAAAATAATATTTACTTGGAGTAGAAATATATTTTTTCCCTTTTATGTCGTATCTTTTAACTTTATTTATTAAAAAAGCATCTAATAAATAATCAATATATGAAGTTACAGTTTGAACATTTACATCTTTAATAGAGTTAGCAGAGAATGTATTAGCTAATTTTGTAGGATTAGTCAGAGAACCAACTGAAGATGATAAAATATTAACTATTGACCCTAAAACATCTGCTCTTACAATATTATGTCTTTCTATATATCTTTCAAATATGCCGTTTCGAATAAACTGTTTAAATATGAACTTTTTTCTTCATCTGTTTTTTTTGTCAAAATATATGGCATGCCTCCATAAGTTAAATATTCATTCCATGAATCATTCTTACTACCATCATATGCACTATAAAATTCTTTATAAGACAAAGGATATACTCTTACCTCATCACCTCTGCCTCTAAACTCCGTTATGATATCAGATGATAAAAATTTAGAATTACTTCCGGTTACATATACATCAATGTTATCTATATGTAAAAAACCGTTTAACACTGATTCAAAATCATCTACTTTTTGAATTTCATCTAAAATCACATAATACATTTGATTGTCAACTATTAAACTACGAATGTATTCATCTAAAATATCTGGATTTAAATATTTTTTATTTTTTCTTTCTTCTAAATCTAATTTGATAATATGACTTTCTTCTACACCGCTATTTAGTAAGTACTCTTTAAAAATCGGATCTAATAAATAAGATTTTCCAGATCTTCTAATTCCTGTAACAATTTTTATCATTCCATTTTCTTTTCTGTTTATTAATTTTTCTAAATATAAATTTCTAATTATTCTTTTCATAATAGCCTCCTTTTTTACATTTTTATCGTTTTTTACAAAGAAATTATAGTATAAAAAAAAATTATATTCAATATACTCATTGTATTTTTTTGGCAATTCTGCCACTTTTTTACAATGTATTGTAATTGTAATATAATATTTGTTATTTATATATTTTTATTAAACATATCTTTAGTATATTCTAATGTTATGTATCTTTCATTATTATTAAATCTTTTTATGTAATAATCTTCTTTTATATCTTTAAATCCATTATTCATAAAATATTTTAATACTTTAGTACTTTTATATGGTATAGAACAACTTAAGCTGTCTAGGTTATACTCATTAAATG
The DNA here is from genome assembly GCA_934086355.1 of uncultured Bacilli bacterium. The sequence continues at coordinate 25,100 of CAKOID010000006.1, read as the reverse complement.
CTTTTTCTAATAATAATCTTAATGCTTCAGTACCATAACCTTTATTTCTATATTTATATTCTATTATAATTCCACATGTATGTTTTAATTTTATTTCATCGAAATGGAAATTTACGTAACCAATTGGTTTATTATTTATTTTATCTATTATATATGCAAAATATCTATTCTTATCTAATATTTGTTTTTTATACCATTTTTCTTTATCGAAAGTTTTTACACATCCAGTATCATATTCATAACCATCTAAATTTAAATTATATCCTGCATTATATTCCATTGTTTTAGGATCAAGTAAAATATTTTTATAATAATCTAATTCATTAAATTTAGGTACATATAGATATATGTTTGAAGTTTGATGTTCGTTGATATTTAAATATGTAAATATTTCAGTTACTAGTTTTGTTACGAATTCACTAGATTTATATGCTGCTATATCTTCATAGTATTCTCCACCATTTGCCATATCAGATATAGTTCTAATTGATATAAATGGTATGTTGTTTAAACTACATGTGTGAGCGATTGATGCACTTTCCATATCAACACAACAAGCACCTGTATTTAGAAGTATTTCTAGTTTTAATTTTTCATCTTGTATAAAACTGTCTCCACTACACATTGGTGCAAAATAAGCATTTGTTATATTCATTTCTTTTACTACTTTTTTTGCTATGTCAACTAAAGTATTATTTGCTTCTATTTTACCTCTATTTGGTACATAAGATTCCATTATTGTTTTTGGCATAAAATCATGATAAGTAACATAATCAGATATAATTATATCCATTACTTTTAATTTATTATTAATACCACCTGCAACTCCTGAATTAATTATTGCATCTACATTATATTTATCAATTATATATTGAGTCATAGCAGCACTATTTACTTTTCCTACTCCACTCATTGCAACTACTATTTTTCTATCATTTAATTCACTTACATAAATATCTTTATTCATTTTATCTTTTTTTAAATTATAAAAGTTTATTAATTTGTCTATTTCATTTTGCATTGCTCCAATAATTCCTATTGTCGTCATATATTCACTTCCCTATAATAGTATTTTAACATAAAAGAAAAAAAAGACCAATAGGTCTAATACGCATAAACGCCATGAATTTTTTCTAATTGTTCATTTGATAAATCATTAACTTCCCATTTACCATCAACTTTAGTTAAGTTAAAGTCTATAGTATAGTCTACTGTAGTATTTACATCATCTAATTTTTTTAATTTATAATCAGTAAATAATGATTTGTCATAAACATCATCTTTTTTAAATTCATCAGGATGTGCTGTTAAATAATCATTTGCATCTTTTTCTGCTTTATAATAATCATATACAGTTATTTGTGCTGTAACTGTTGCATTATCTCCATCAATTTTTTCTTCTTTAATTTCGTATTTCATATCTTTAAATTGCTTTAAATAAATATCTTTATATTTTTTTGATTGTTCATCACTTAATTCTGATGAATTAATGTAATCATCTAATTCAACTACTATTTCTTCATCATTAGTATTATATTTAGATAATAGTTTTTCAACAGCACTAGTTGGTGTATTTCCTAAACTACAAGCAGTTGTGAATAATACAGTTAAACAAATAGCAAAAAATAGAATTTTCTTTTTCATGTTTTCCTCCTCATTTTTAATATGGACTTTATTTATTAAATTATACATTATATTGTATAAATAATATTTTTTTACATATAAATATAATGAGGTTTAATTATGAAAAAATTAAAAAATGCATTTTATATTTTATTACCTATAATACTAGGTAGTATAATTGGTTTAGCTACATCTAAATATATTGATTATCAATATTTAAATAAACCATTATTATCTCCACCTAAAATTTTATTTCCTATAATGTGGTCTATAATTTATATATTACTTGGAATATCATATTATTTATATAAGAAAAAAACTGATAAAACTTCTTATGTATATTATGTAGGTTTGTTTGTTAATTTAATGTGGACTATATTATTCTTTGTTTTTAAATTAAGATTCGTTAGTATAATATGGATTTTACTTTTAGATATATTAGTATATTTAATACTTAAAGAATTTAAAAAAGTTAATAAAATTTCATTTTATTTAAATATTCCTTATTTTATTTGGTGTTTGTTTGCTACTTATTTGACTATTGGGATTTATATTTTAAATTAAGTTCTATTACACACTTTTTAATTTTTTTTGATTTTGCGTAATAGAAAAAATTAAACTTTACAATGATTTTTGTAAAGTTTATTTGTTTTCATAAATATTTAAAAATTTATTATAAAGTTCATTACATTTATCTTTATCCATTTCTTCTATATTTTCACATGGATATGGAATATTCATTTTTATATATTTTTCTCTTCCTAATTTATGATATGGTAAGAACTCTATCTTTTCTATATTATTTGTATTGAAATGTGTTTTTATAAATTTGTTTAAAGATATTAGATAATCTTCATTATCCATAATTCCAGGAACTATAACTTGTCTTATCCAAATCTTTTTGTCTAAATTTTTTAAATTTTCAATAAATTCTAAAGATTTACTTATGTTATTTCCTGTTATTTTTTTATATCCTTCTTCATTTATATGTTTTATATCTAATATTACTAAATCGATATACTTTAACAATTCTAAATAATCAGTATTTGTTACGCCAGCTGTGTCAAGTGCAATGTGTATATTTTCTTGTTTTAACTTTTTGCAAACATTAGTTAAAAATTCAGATTGTAGTAAAGGCTCGCCCCCTGAAAAGGTAACTCCTCCATTATTACCAAAATAATCTTTATTTTTTAATATTTTCCCCACAAGTTCATCAACGCTAATATTATTGTTTCCTTTACACCACATTTCTGGGTTATGACAATATATACATCTTAAATGACATTCATTAAGAAATATAACAGTTCTTATTCCTGGTCCATCAACTACACTAAATGTTTCAATACTATTTATACTACCATTCATAGTTTTGTATGGAAAGTTCTAGAGATTACTTCCTCTTGTTGCTTTCTAGTAAGTCTATTAAATCTTACACTATATCCTGAAACTCTTATTGTAAGAAGTGGATATTTTTCTGGATTGTTCATTGCGTCAATTAAAGTTTCACGATTTAATACATTAACGTTCAAATGATGTGCGTTCTTTTTGAAATATCCTGTTAATAGTTGTACTAAATTTTCTACTCTTTCATCAATAGTTTTTCCTATTGAATCTGGTACTATTGAGAATGTATTTGATATACCATCTTTACAACAATTTGCATAGTCTAATTTTGCAACTGAGTTAAGACTAGCGATTGCTCCATTTTCATCTCTACCGTGCATTGGGTTAGCACCTGGTGCAAATGGAACACCTTTTTTTCTACCATCAGGTGTTGAACCTGTTTTTCCACCATAAACTACATTTGATGTTATTGTTAGAACTGACATTGTAGGTTCTGCATCTCTGTAGCATTTGTGTTTCTTTAATTCATTAAAGAAATATTCAGTTAAAGCTTTTGCAATATCATCTACTCTATCGTCATCGTTTCCATATTTTGGATAATCTCCATCAATTTCAAAATCAGTTGTTATTCCATTTTCATCTCTTATTGGTTTAACTTTTGCATATTTTATTGCTGATAATGAATCTACTGCAACAGAAAGTCCTGCAATACCATATGCCATATATCTATGAACATCTATATCATGAAGTGCCATTAATCCAGCTTCATAAGCATATTTATCATGCATATAATGTATTATATTCATAGCGTTGCTATATATTTCAGCAACACGTGATAAAACTTTTTTATAGTTTTCAATAACACTTGTATATTCTAAAATTTCATCGGTATTCTTTTCTATACCTTCAATAACTTTGTCTCCTTTAATTTCATCAATACCACCATTTAATGAATAAAGAAGTGATTTAGCTAAGTTACATCTAGCACCAAAGAATTGCATATCTTTACCTAGTCTCATAGCTGAAACACAACAAGCGATAGCATAGTCATTACCATATACATTTCTCATTAAATCATCATTTTCATATTGAATTGCATCAGTGTTTATACTTACTTTAGCACAATATTTTTTAAATGAATTTGGTAAATGTTCACTCCATAATATTGTCATATTAGGTTCTGGTGCAGTATCTAGATTTTCTAATGTATGAACTATTCTATATGAAGTTTTATTAACTAATGATTTTTCTTCATTTAACATGCCACCTACTGAACATGTTACCCAAGTTGGATCTCCTGAGAATAATTCATCATATTCTGGTGTTCTTAAATGTCTTACTAATCTTAATTTTATAACAAATTGGTCGATTAATTCTTGTATTTCATTTTCAGTTATTAAACCTAATTCTAAGTCTCTTTCGAAATAGATATCAAAGAATGCGTCAACTCTACCTAAGCTCATTGCAGCACCGTTATTTTCTTTTACTCCTGCTAAGTAAGCTAAGTATGTCCATTCTACTGCTTCAAAAGAATTTTTTGCAGGTTTAGAAATATCAAATCCATAAGATAATGCCATTTTTTTCATTTCTTCTAATGCTCTATATTGCATTGATATTTCTTCACGTATTCTAATTAAGTCATCAGTCATATCTCCAACATATTTGTTGTTCCAATTATCTAATTTTTCTTGTTGTAGATAATCTATTCCGTAAAGTGCAACACGTCTAAAATCTCCTATTATTCTTCCTCTACCATATGCATCAGGAAGTCCTGTTAAAAGTCCTACATGTCTTGCTTTTCTTATATCTGATGTATATGCATCAAATACTCCTTGGTTATGAGTTTTTCTAAATTCATTAAAGTATTTATCTACTTCTGGATTTAATTTATATCCATATGCATCTAATTCTTGATATACCATACGTATACCACCATATGGATTTACCATTCTTTTAAGTGGTGCATCTGTTTGAAGTCCAACAATTACTTCATTTTCTTTATCAATATATCCAGGTTTAAAAGAATTAATTCCAGACATATTATCTACATCTATATCTAAAACATGTTTATCTAATTCTTCTTTTAATAAATCTAGGCATTTACCCCATACTTTATCAGTTTTTTCTGTTGTCCCAGCTAAGAAACTTTCATCTCCAGTGTATTCTTTATAGTTATTTTTTATAAAGTCACTTACGTTTATTTCATTTTTCCATAAATCCCCTTTAAAATTTTTCCATTCTTCCATTTTACTACCTCCAAACGTACCTTTAAATTATATAATATTTATCAATATTAAAACTGTTGCATCCGCAACAGTTTACATTATTTATTTAATTTTTCAAAGACTGCTACAGCAACGCTTACTGTTGCACCTACCATAGGGTTATTTCCCATACCGATATATCCCATCATTTCAACGTGGGCTGGTACACTACTACTTCCAGCAAATTGTGCATCACCATGCATTCTTCCCATTGTGTCAGTAAGTCCATAGCTTGCAGGTCCAGCTGCCATATTGTCTGGATGAAGTGTTCTTCCTGTTCCACCACCACTTGCTACACTAAAGTAAGGTTTACCCATTTCAATTCTTTCTTTTTTATAAATTCCTGCAACTGGATGTTGGAAACGAGTTGGATTTGTAGAGTTTCCTGTAATTGAAATATCAACATTTTCATGATGCATTATAGCTACACCTTCTCTTACATCAAATGCTCCATAACATTTTATTTTTGTTCTTTCTCCACTACCATACTTTGTTTCTTCAATTACATTTAATTTGTTTGTATCGTAATCAAAACTTGTTTTTACATATGTAAATCCATTTATTCTACTAATTATCAATGCAGCATCTTTTCCTAATCCATTTAAGATTACTCTTAAAGGTTTTGTTCTAACTTTGTTAGCACTTTTTGCTATTCCTATAGCACCTTCTGCTGCTGCAAATGATTCGTGTCCTGCTAAAAATGCAAAACATTCTGTTCTTTCATCTAATAATCTTGCTGCAAGTTCTCCATGACCTAGGCCAATTTTTCTATTGTCTGCAACACTTCCATCTACACAAAATGCTTGTAAAGCTTCTCCAATATATGAACACGCTTCACTTGCGCTTTTTATATTTTGTTTAATAGCAATACTTGCGCCAATTATATATGCGTAACAAGCATCTTCAAAACATATTGGTTGTATATTTTTTACTTGATTATAAATATCTAAATCATGACTTTTACATATGTTAATACATTCTTCTATATTTTTAATGTTATATTTTGTTAATAATTTATCTATGTTATCTTTTCTTAATTCGTAATTTTCAAACATAATTATTCCTCCCTCGGATCAATAGTTTTTACTGCTTCATCAAATCTTCCGTATGTACCTGTTGCAAGTCTTATTGATTCCATTGGTTCTATTCCTTTTTTTATATTTTTCATCATTTTACCCATATTAACATATTTATAACCAATAATTGTGTCATTTTCATCTAATCCTAATTCAACTACATATCCTTCTGCAAGTTCTAAATACCTTGGACCTTTTTCACGTGTTGAATATATAGTACCAACTTGACTTCTTTGTGTAGCACCTAAATCTTCTAATCCAGTACCAATTTGTAATCCACCTTTTGAGAATGCAGATTGACTTCTACCATACACTATTTGTAAAAATAATTCTCTCATAGCGGTATTAATTGCATCACATACTAAGTCAGTATTTAGTGCTTCTAATATAGTTTTACCTACTAGAATTTCACCAGCCATTGCAGCACTATGTGTCATTCCACTACATCCTACTGTCTCTACTAACGCTTCTTCTATAATTCCTTCTTTAATATTAAGCGTTAATTTGCAAGCACCTTGTTGTGGTGCACACCAACCTACTCCGTGAGTAAGCCCACTTATATCTTTTATTTCTTTTGCTTGTATCCATTTACCTTCTTCAGGAATTGGACTTGGACCACTTTTTGCATCATTTCTAACAATGCACATTTTTTCAATCTCTTCGTTCATATTATACCCTCCATGTTTATTATAAAATATATTTTATATTTTTTACATATAAAAGAAAAAAACTTTACTAAATTTAGTAAAATTTTAATTAACTTTATATGCATTAGCTTTAGTTCCATCACCAGAAACATATCTAACATCGTATTTTAATATAACCGACGGTCTAAAATTTAACATACTGTTTACTCCGCCACCTGTCCAACCTCCTGTATCACCATTAACAAGAATAGCAGTACTGTATTTATTCATTTTACTAAAAGTAAATGGTGTTAAAGTCCAAAAATGCATAGAACTATTTTTAAAATAGTCGTTGATTAAATAATAATTATAATTTGTTGTATCATATTTTGAGCCAGCAAAAACCACTTCATCAGCAGTTAATGCTCCAACATACATATCTGTTTCGTCATAAAACTTTTTTGTTTTTGTAACTTTACATTCTAATGTTGGATTGAAACCAGCAACATTTCCTGGTAGTAATCTAGTATAAGCATCATATGCAAGTTGTGTTTGACTGACTACTGAATCTCTAAATTCTGCTTCATTGATAGATGTAAAGGTATATGAACCTGAAGAACCATTTCTTGCATAAACTCTATCATCTATACACCAATCTCCACTTTTTAATAGTGATATATAATCATTTAATTTATTTTTTTGAAAATCTTCAAATGCTGTTGACATAGATCTTTCTTTATATGATTTGGGATTTAAATAATTCATAATTGAAATTTCCTCAGTATTTGAAGTTGTTCCATCACTTCCAAAATATGTACCAGTAGGATATTCATCATATCCATAATTTCCTTTATTAATACTACTGCCAGTCGCTATCGGAATATCCCAATTACCATTGTTAGTTGCACAAGTATTGTCTTGATCTTCTAAAATTAATTTTATTGATCCATCACCCATTATTCTAACTATTCTCCAGCACATTCCTGCAAAATCTAAATAATTATCTTTTACATTTCCCCTAAAATAATAACTTTCTCCATATTCATCATTTGTAACACTTAAAGTACTTTCTGTTTCTCCATTTATTTCTTCTGCTGGTTTTGTTAATGGTGTTTCACTATATATCGTACCATTTGTATTATTTTTTGCGTTTGAAATTATTATTTGTTTAAGATTCTTCGTTTCACTATCAAATACTGATTTTATTTGTATTTTTCCCTTAAAACTAACATTTTTTAAATTTGTTTGATCAGCAGTTGAATTTTTAATCCATAAATATAATCTAACTTGTTCTTTTGTACCTTTTGCAATTGTTTTATAATCACTTAAACTAAGCTCATCTGAATTGAGAGTACTAAAGTCCCCCTCATGAAATATACTTTCTCTTCCATTATTTATTGTGACTAAAGTATATTTAAAATCTTCATTTTTCAAAGCATCACTATATTCTAAATCGGTAAGTTCAATTATATATGCTGCATCTTCACTACTCTTTGTATTATCTATAGTAAACTCTGAATAACTAGCTGTTTTATAATTATCTAATAAACGTAAATTAGTTTCATTAATTCTATTTGTAACAGCAAAAGTAACATCCAATACTCCAGCATTTACCGTTAATCCTTTTTTACTATCACTATTATACTCCGTTTGTAAAGATTGATAAGCAAATGTTGTAAGCATAGTTAAAGAAACCACAACAATTCCTATCAAAGATATAAAAAATAAAGTTTGTTTACTAATTTTATTTAATATATTTTTCATTGTTTGTGATTTCCTTTCTTATTATTAATTTAATGTCACAGTATATGGATTTGAAATTGTTCCATCTCCTCCACTAACTAAAATTTCTTTCTTTAAATTTATTACTGGTCTAACTACTTTTTTTCCATTAGCAGATGCATTACTCCATAAAGCATAAGGATTATCATTTGAATGATACATCATAGAATATTTTGAAGTATCACTAACATAAAATCCTTCAGCAGTTAACGTCCAACCACTGTTAACTACAAATATGTTACTTGCAGATTTATTTGAAAAAGTTAATCCTGCATAAATTAATTCATCTGCAGTTAATAATCCTATTGGATAATCTAAGTCTCCATTCGTTTTATTTCCATTTTTTAAGACTTGTTCATTTACTGTAAATCTTGAATAATTATATTTAGAATTTTTTGCACAAATTAAACTAGGTTTTGAATTTCTTATTCTATCGTAACCTTCATAATAAGTGGTTTGTGTGTTATCATATCCTGTATAACCTTCCATTGGTGTTTTGTCATTGCAAAATAATATATCTGCTAAATACTCTTTATAAGGTCTGTTATTATCATCAAGTTTTCCCGAAATATCAGTTAAATACCATTCATCTATTACTTTTTTTATTAAAGAACTTTTTAAATTAACGTGTGTTGCTTCATATGCTGTAGTTGTCCATTTACCTTTAACAGATGTTGAAGTACATGATGTTTCATTAGTATTAGTACCAACAACAACATTATTATTTTCCAATATTAAACATCTATTTTCATCTGTAGTTTCAGATAATCCATACATGTAACCTATGTCTGTAGTTAAATATTGTGTAGAGTTGTAATTAGAATCTCCTATTTTATCAACTTTTAATAATTTAACACTTCCATCTCCATTTATTCTAACCACTTGCCAATTAAATCCTGCAAATGATACATAGTTATAACTAGTTTTTCCCCTAAAATAGTAACTAATCCCATAATCATCAGGTGCTTTATATAAACCTTTTTCTTCATTTTCTGCAACCGTAAAATCGGGTGTATCATTATTCATTTTAATTCTAGTATCACTAAGTAATTTTCCTGCTAACGTATTTTTACTATCTAAAACGCCATTTGCGTTAGTGGCATCCACTACTACTTTTAATTTTATATTTTTACTTGCTGTATCAGTGTATTTATTATTTATCCATATGCGAATAAAATAATATGAACTAGGATTTGTTGCATCTCCACTCTTTTTAGGAGATAATTCATCACTATAAATAACTTCATCACTTATATCACTTAATGTTTTAATATCGTCACAATTATTTGCATTATCTTTACAAATTCTATAATTTATATATTGTTTATCAACTTCATTTCCATCTGTTGTTACTAATTTTATATTATAATCTGCAGTATATGTTCCAGTATTATAGATATAGAAAGAAAATATATTATCCGTTTGTTTTAATGCAATATCATCATCACTAGGAGTCATATTTGATAAGCTTATTGTATTGTCTCCTTTATCAAATCCTATTGCTAAATCTCCTACTCGCACTAATTGATAATCAGTATCTTTATCAACATCCATATATAAAGCATAACTTGTACTTATAATACCTATTGCTAATACAAAAACTATTATAACAGATACAAATGCTTCACTTTTTAATATTTTCTTTGAATAACTTTTAAATATAGAATTCTTCATAGTATCAATCCTTTTTTCATTCTTATCTATTAATATCATATAATAAATTGAATTTTTTTTCAATAAAAATATAAAATATAATAAAATATGTATATTTTAATTGCATTTTATTATTTTTTTTGATAAAATCAATATTGTATTTAAGGAAGGAGCGAAATTTATGCCTAATATAAAAAGTTCTAAAAAGTCAGTAAAACAAGATACTAAAACAACAGTAGCTAATAACGTTTATACTGCTAAAGTAAAAAATTCTATTAAAAAAACTGAAAAAGCAATTTTAGAAAAGAACACTGAACTTGCTAATAACGAACTTAAAAATTTTGTTTGTAACATTGATAAAGCTTGTTCAAAAGGATTAATAAAGAAAAATACTTGCAATAGACAAAAAGCAAGATTAAATAAAAAAGTAAAAGAAATGAACAATTAATTATTTCTTTTTTTTTCTTGATTTGATATCATAAAGATAAGGTGATTATAAAATGAAAAAAACATTTTCATTAATAATATGTATATTATTATGTTTATTAGTTTTATTTAATATAGATACTATATCAGATAAGTTAGCTACATTCTTAGAAAATGATAAGAAAGTTAGTTTAGCTTCTCCAAATAACTATTATAGAAATTATGATTTTAAATTTGTTAAGCAATCTGAAAGTTATATTCCTTATAGTTATCAAGATATATTAGATATTATATATAGTACTTTAAATAATGGATGGGATACTTTTACATTTTATTGTCCTGATGAATATACAGAATGTTTAAAAGATATAAATAAAATAAGTAAAGATACTACTTTACTTTCAAATATAAATAATTATGTTCATCCATATAATAATTATTCTAAAATTGGTATTGTATCTAATACTACTGGAGAAATTACAATTAATATAACTAAATTATATAGTGAACAAGATATAGATAAATTAAATAAAGGTGTTGATGAAATCATTACTAAGTATATTACAAATGATATGAGTGATGATGATAAAGTATTAAAGATACATGATTATATAGTTAATAATACTAGATACGATATTAATAAAGTAAATGAAGCTAGTTATACGGCTTTGGGGCCTTTATTTAACGGTACTGCTGTTTGTAGTGGATATGCTGATTTAACGGCAATATTTTTGAATAAATTTGGTATCAAAAATTATAAGATAGCTAGTAACACTCATGTATGGAATGCTTTATTTATAAATGGTGAATGGTTACATTTAGATTTAACTTGGGATGATCCAATAACTAAAAATTCAGATGTAGATACATTACAACATGATTTCTTCTTAGTTAAAACAAATAAGCTATTAGAATTCGATACTAAAGATCATAAATTTGATACTACAGTGTATCAAGAAATGAAATAAGTTTTTTAGGCTTATTTTTTTTATAGTATTTATATACACTTCTAATAATTAATAATATTGGTGTAGATAATATCATACCTATTATTCCAAAGAAATGACTAAATATTATTATTCCTATTAAAATATATATTGGATTTAAATTAACATTTTTACTAACTATCATAGGTTGTACTATATTATTTTCTAATGATTGTACTGCCATTATTATGATAGTTATAATTATTCCTAATTTAAAACTTTTTGATAATCCAATAATTATAGCTGGTACTCCACCTATGTAAGGTCCTATGTATGGAATGATGTTTGTTACTGCACAAAATAGTGCAAATAATATAGGACTTGATAAACCAGTTATAGAAAATGCAATTGATAATATTACAAACATAAATAAAGTATCTAAAACAATACTTCTTATGTATAATCTTAAATTCTTACTAATATCATATCTTAATTCTTCTGGAATAAATTTAAAATAACTAGTTTCATTTTTCTTTATTAAGAAATAAAAACCAAATATCATACTATATACTATATTCATAACTATACTTAGAATATTATTTAAACAACTATTTATAGTTTTAAGACCTGTATTCATAATTGCTTTTATATTTAAACTATTATATATTTTTAGTAAATATTTATTATGTAGTATATAATATTTTATTATTGGTACTATTTTTTTTGATTCAATTATAATAAGTGGTATTAATTTAAATAGTATAAATATACTTATTCCAAGAAATAATAGGAATATTAAGAATGTAGATACTGTTCTATTAAATTTTAATTTATCTACAATAGGTTTTAATATCCATGATAAAGTATATCCAAAAAATAATGGACTTAGTATAGATATAAATATACAACATATTCCAACTAATTTAAGTAATCTAATAATGTATATACTTATGAATATAATTAATAATTTTAGTAATAGATCTATATAATTTCTTTTCATGTTATTATTATTAAGTATTTATTTTTATTTATACAAAAAATATTAACAAGTTAATGCTAATATTTTTTTATTTTATTATAAATGTTTTATATTTTGTTCATCGTTTAAATTACGATTAGCGAAAACGTCAACATATTTTCTTAATTTTCTTAAAGCCTTAGCTTTTATTTCTCTAGGTGGAAGAATATAGCATTAGATTGTATAAAATAATGCTAAATGAAACCACTATTTTTTATATAAAAACGGTAATAAATTATTTTACTTCATTTGAATCAATAACAATTAGAGGTATAAATACTTCTTCATCAGAGTATCCAGCATGTTGTGAAATTAATGGATAATCACCTTTATAGATAAAAGCCTTTTTAGTATGAGATATTGCAATATAATCACCCAATTCATTTTCAAACTTTGGATTATTTTCTCCATCTCCAAACAGTTTCATGTTTATTATTTCATCTTTTGTAAATAGATAAAAATAATCACCAAAATATTTTTCAAATAAATTTTCAAAAGTTTTTTTCATATTATTTTTTACAAAAAAGGCTGTTGCTCTAGGTTCGATTGATGGTAATTTTTCTAAACACTCTAAAAAATCTTGATAATTTTCTAAAAATATATTTTCTGCATTTAAATGTCCATGGTCAGCAACAACAAAAATTAAAGTGTCATTTAGTTTTTGTGCTAATTTATAAACTCTATCTTGCATATTAATAATAATATTTTTTATTTCATTATTGTCAGTACCTAAATCATGTAATGTATGATCTGGTTCATCACAATAAGAATAAATATATTTTTTTTCATTAGTATTGCACAAATTTTCAATTTTTTTAAACATATCATTTAAATCAGTATATTTTTCTTCATCAAATGGAGTTACTCTATATCCTTTAAAATTTGTTTCTTCATTTATTCTATCTGTAACTTCTTTTTGTGTCAAATATTTATTTATGTATTCTGTTGCGCTTTGTAAAACTTTGTAATCTTCATCGCCCTTTGATGATTTAGCAAAAGTAACAATTGTATCATCACATTCATCAAAATACATAGTCCATCCTAACATTCCAGTTTCACAAGGATTTAATCCGGTACGCATACTTGAAGTAGCTGCAACAGTTGTAGCAGGAAAAACAGTTGAAATACTTTTCATTCTATTTTTCATAAAAAATGAATCTTTTGTTAAATGTTTATCTAGTAAAGAATTTCCCATACCATCCAAAAGAATCGTTACCACATTTTTTGGTTTCTTTTCTTCAAGTAATTTATCAATATAATCTATGGAGTTATGTTTATATGAAGCTCCAAAGTATTTTGAAATTGAACATGCTAAATTAGTAAGACATTCATTATAGTTGTTTTTTAATTTCATTTTCATTGCTCCTTATTATCTCATATAAGTCTTTTATAGTATGATTTTTATCAACTATATAGCAATCTATGCCAGCGTTATCAGCACCAATTTTATCATTTTTAATGCTATCGCCAATCATAATACAATCTTCTTTATTTGTTTCACCGATTGCTAATTTAAAAGATTCTAAATCAGGTTTCATTGCGTTTTCACCAGCAATAATTTTATCAATATATTCAAACAATCCAGCTCTTTTTAATCTTGGAATTTGTGTACCACTAAACCAACTAGTTAAAATAACTATTTCTTTTCCACTTTCTTTCAAAAATTTAAATAAATCCAAAGTACCATCTACTACTTCATCTATAATTGTTTCACCATTATATAGCATCCAACCGTTAATAACATCTTCTGTAACAGTAAAACCATATTTTCTAAAATAATCGCTTAATGTCTTTGTATCATATTTTGGAAAATCATGTTCATATTTATTCAAAATATCTTGTTTATGTTTAAAAAATTCTTCTTGTTCTTTTAAAGGAATATTTAATTTAAAATAATCATCTTCCTTAGACCAATCTGGAATTAATATTGTATAATCTATATCAAAAATATATTTTTTATAATTTTTCATTTGTATTCCTCCATTTAAATAAAGCATATATATTTATTAATAAATACATAATAGACATCAATAGAACCATTAGTGAATCAAAACCCCCACTACTGTAATTAATTATCCATAATATTAAATCTAAAATATTATTTACTAAATATAATATCCAAGATTCATTATATCTTAACATCAATAGAATGCCAGCAATAAAACTGATAACGTTGGTAAAAGAATCTAAATATGATAATCTTTCGCCTGGTATCAATCCTAACAAATATGCTACAATTAGTCCAATAATAATTGAGATAATAATTGTAATAATACCTTTTTTTATACCTAATCCTCTATTTTCTACTAAATCTTTATTTGAATTTTTATTCCATTCAAAATAACCTTTAATGTTAATTGGCATAAAAAGTAACAAATTAAATATTACTAATCCATAATTATTATTTTTAAAGGCAATATATGATAATACTAAATTATTAATAACGCCTATTGGAAAGTTTATTTTATTACCTACACTACCATAATAACTATTTAATATTCCAGTTATTAATACTATCATCCCTAAAAATGAATTATTTGTAGTTAAACCTATAATAATAGAGATAATGCATACTAACATCGGAATCAATATTTGTTTTAATTCTCTCTTTTTCATTTTTCCTCCTAAATACTCATTATTTTTTTAAAATATTATTTAATAGCTTTTTTATAATTTTATTTCTATCTTTTCCATCTTTTGTATCAATTAAATTCATATTATATTTTTTACATTCTTTAACTAAGATTTTATTTCTTTCATCAAATCTGTCAACACAAGAATTCAAATATTTTTCATTTACTTGTACAACCCAATCAGTTGGTTTTGCATATTTTATAACATTATATTTTATTTGATCTTTCGTACAATTTGGATATGCTAAAAAATAAACTTCTAACTCATTATATCTTTTTAATTTAATAATATCTTCTGGAAGATAATCATACATATCTATTACAATATTCGTATTTTCATTCTTTGCTTCTTTTAATGAAAGATTAACTATATTTTCAAAAAGTTTAAACTTCTTATCATTGTTTAATTCATTAATATCAATATCTAAACTATTTTTGGTTATTTCATATATATTATCAAATGATATTCTGCTAAAACCTTTTTTTACTAACATATATGATAATGTGGATTTCCCACTTCTAGCATTACCACCTAATATAACGACTTTTCCCATTATTTCACCTTACCTAAATTACTTAATTTATATCCGTTAGTTGAATCAATATCAGTTATCTTATAACCTAAATTAGAAAATGAATAAACTTGTTCTCTATGTTTAATAACTGCGTCATCTATCCATTCTCGTGGAAATATACTGGAATATTTTTCAAAATTAGCTTTAAACCAATTTTTATTTTGAATTCTATTATAAAGTAAATCCATATCTTTAACTTCTAATAAATAAATTTCTTTTTCAATTTCAGGAAATAGGATAGCAACACTTTTTAAAGTATTTCCATATCTATCATCCATATCATTTGATTGTCCTTTTAGCAATAATACATCATAATTATCATTTTTAATAAATCCATTTATTTCTTCCAATATTATTTGATGTCTAGATTTTTCATTTGATATATCATTAAAGGATGATAAGTTTTTATCTATTGTTCTTCTCACAACATCTATTTTTTTATTATTTAACTCTAAATCTTCTAATATATTTAATTTTCCATTTAATATATTTTCAATAAAAGTTTTTTTACCAGTTGCAGACTCACCAAATATCCAAATTATTTTTTTCATGTTTCATACCTCTTTTTAATTAAATTTTTAACAAGTATTAAATACAAATAAATTATACCATTAAATATCAAAATAACAAAACTATAAATAAAAAGATAGCGTAAAACTATCCTTATGAATTATCAATTTCAGACTCATATAATTTTTTATAAATTTTATTTTTGGAAAGTAGTTGTTTATGTGTTCCTTCACCAACAACTTTTCCATCATCTATTACAATTATTCTATCAGCATTTACTATTGTTGATAATCTATGTGCAATTATTAATATGGTATAATCTTTTTTCATATTATCTATTGCTTGTTGAATATATCCTTGTGTTTCGTTATCTAATGCACTTGTTGCTTCATCAAATAAAATTATTTCTGTTTTTTGTATGAAAGCACGTGCAATTGCAAGTCTTTGTCTTTGACCTCCAGATAACATAACACCACCTTCACCAACAACTGTATCATATTTATTTGGCAATGTTTCTATAAATTCGTTTAAACAAGCTAACTTGCAGGCTTCTTTCATTTCCTTATCTGTTAAATTTTCTTTAACTAATTTTAAATTATCTTTTATAGACATATTAAAAATATATGGATTTTGACTAATAATTGTAATGTTATTTCTTATTGAGTATTCATCTAAATCTTTTATATTATTTCCATCTATTAATATTTCTCCTTTATTTATATTATATAATTTACATAAAAGAGAAAATATAGTAGTTTTACCAGAACCACTTTTTCCTACAAAAGCAACTGTTTCATTAGCATTTACTTTAAAAGATAAATCTTTTAAAACTTCATTTTCATCATAACCAAAATATACATTTTTGAATTCAAAATCTCCATTAATTTTTGATAAATGATTATTACCAAATTTTTCTTTTTTAAATTCATTTCCTTCAACTAATGAAAAAACTCTATTACAAGATAAATTGAAGCCTTTTATTTCGGTTAATAAATTTCCTATATATTCTATAAAATTATGTAAAACTCTATCTTTATAATTATATAGGATTATTGCAATAGAAACATATATATAAGATTTAGTTAATAAATAAATTAATAATAGAACTAATCCAAATTGTACTATTGCAGTTGTTATTAGTGCAACACAATTATAATTCATATCAACATTTCTCATATCAAACATACTATTGCTTAATTTATCAACATTAATATCAATTGTATTAACATAAGAATCTTTTGCATTTAACATTTTTATATCTCTAATTCCACGTACTAACTCACTTATAAGTCCACTTGTTTTATCACGTTGTTTCCTATATTTTTTATCTTCTTCATTATATTTTCTAACTTTATATAAATGAATTAAAGTTAATATAATAGAAGAAATTAAATAAAATATAAAAACTATTTTATTTATAATAAATATTGCAATAAATATTCCTAAATCAGTTAGAATATTAGTTAAAAATCCCATACCTCTAGTAAATATTTTTGACATTTCATCAGTATCGTTATTTATTCTATGTATAAATGTTCCACTTGTTTGTTTATCAATATCACTTATTTCTATTTTTAAGATTTCTTTAGCAGCATTCATTTGTATATTTTTTGTTGTACCTCTAAAAAATATTTGTGTATTTTTTCTTAATATCCAATGATTAATTGCAGCAATACAATTAATTATCAAAACTATTAAAGAAGCAATTAATAATTCTAAATATAAATTACCAGTTATATAAACTAGTTGTTTTGCAGATACAATTGGTGCAATGATGTTAATTGCAATAAATGATAATGACATTAAAGAAAAGATTATTAAATTCTTTTTATAATCTTTTCCATAGTTATATACTTTTTTTAAATTTTTTATTGTTTCTTTCACTTACATCACACCCTACTTATTACGATTTAATTATATCATTTAATTTTTTTTATTCAAAGATATTTTATAGAGTTATATATGAATTGACATGAAAAAATCAAGGATTAACCTTGATTATTTTCCTAGATAAGTTACAACTAATGTTACTAATGGGTTTGCAAAATAAGATGTTGTTGATAAATTTCTTATATCTGGTGTGCTTAAATATATTGTACTATTACCTAAGTTAGCAAGTTCGTACAATGTATCTGTATCTGTTACAGCAACGATTCCGTGTGCATGTAATTCTACTGGTTCACCATTATATACCCATTCACCTATTCCTACATATACATTGTCAGTATTATTTTGTCTTAAACCTACTGAAACTATGTCTGTTGTTGGATCAAAATCTGCTCCATTTACTGATGGATAAGCAGATACTGTAAATTCTATTTTGTAATGTCCGATTTGATTAAACTTAATTGTTTCATCATCAGTGTTAACAGTTATCAAACTTGTTGGGTCTAATTCCATTCTATCAAGTGGTAATCTTTCAGAAGAAGCAACTGCTATACCATCTGCACTAGTTCCATCGTTGTATGTTACTACGTAAGCCGATCTAACTGTGTCTGATCCTGCTGGACCTGTTGGGCCTGTTGGGCCAGTAACACCTTGAATTCCTTGTGGGCCTGTTGGACCTGTTGGTCCTGTTGGTCCAGTTACACCCTGTAATCCCTGTGGGCCTGTTGGACCTGTTGCTCCTGTAGTACCGGTTGTTCCAGCGACACCTTGTGGTCCCGTTGGTCCTGTTGATCCAGTTACTCCTTGAAGTCCTTGTGGACCTGTCGGACCTGTTGCACCTGTAGCTCCTGCTGTTCCAGTAGCACCTTGTGGGCCTGTTGGACCAGTTGGACCTGTCGGACCGGTTACTCCTTGAAGTCCTTGTGAACCCGTTGGTCCTGTTGGTCCTGTTTCACCTATTGCACCAGTTGCACCCTGTGGGCCTGTTGGGCCTGTCGGACCAGTAACTCCTTGGATACCTTGTATCCCTTGTAATCCCTGTGGACCTGTAGCTCCAGTTAAACCTTGAGGTCCTTGTAAACCTTGAAGTCCTTGTGGACCTGTTGCACCTGTAGCACCTTGTGCTCCAGTTACTCCTTGAGCACCTTGTGGGCCTGTTGGACCTGTTGGACCTTGTAAACCTTGTGGGCCTTGTATTCCTTGTGCTCCTTGTGGACCAGTAGGTCCTATTTCACCTTGAACACCTTGAATACCCTGTATTCCTTGTGGTCCTGTTGGGCCGATATTACCGCTTGGACCTTGTGGGCCAGTTGGGCCTTGAGGTCCTGTTGGACCAGTTAATCCTCGAGGGCCAGTTGGTCCCGTTGGACCTATTGGAACGTTGCCACAATAAGGACTACATCTATGATTATTTATTGCGTCATTCATTTTTTATAATACCTCCTATTTATATAATATGAATATAGGATAAAAAATAATATGAAAAAAGCATCATTTTTTGATGCTTTTATAAACATTTGTAGCAGCAATAGCTCCTTCACTCACTGCAGTTACAAGTTGATACAAATCTTTTTTTATAATATCTCCTGCAGCATATATTCCTTTTATGTTTGTTTCCATATGTTCATCTACAACAATATAATTTTTATCTAAATTAAGATTTAAATCTTTAACGATATTTATGCTTGGTTCATATCCAATATTTATAAAAATACCCTCTAATTTAATTTCACCATTATTTGTTTTAACACCAGTAACAAAATCATTACCTTCTACGCTAATTATATTAGTCATAAATTTAGTACATATATTTTCTTTTTCATTTACTTCATCTATTAAACTTTTATTACCAATAAATTTATCTTTTCTAACTAAAACATATACTTTTTTACATAGATTACTAAGATATAATGCACTTTCTAAAGCACTGTTTCCTCCACCTACTACACATACTGTTTTATCTTTATATAAATTTCCATCACAAGTAGCACAATAACTAATTCCTCTACCTAAAAATTTATCTTCATTTTCTACATCTAATCTTCTAGGTTTTCTTCCACTACATATAATTATTTTTTTTGCTTTATAGACATTATTTTTTGTTTTAACTTCTTTTATATCTCCATCAGTTATATTAATAACTTCTTCATTAAATAATGGAACATTTAAAGCATTAAATTGTTCAAATAGCTTAAATGCAAAATCGCTTCCGCTGATACTTTTAAATCCGGGGTAGTTTTCTACTATGCTACTAGTACTTATAATTCCACCTGGTATGCCATAATTTATAACACAAACATTTAAACCACTTCTTTTTGAATAAATACTAGCACTTACACCACTGGCACCTAAACCAATAATTATAACGTCATATATCATAATTCACCTTAAAATCTAATTATATCTTTATTACTTTTATCATTATAAAGATCTTCAAATTTTCCTTTCTTACTATTTATTATTAACATAATTATTCCTATTATAATCATTATAACTGAAACTATTGAAGCGATTTTAAATCCACAAAACATTAAAGCATCTGTTCTACTTCTTTCAATAAAGAATCTTATAATTCCATATATAATTAAATATAATGCAGTTGGTGTTCCAACTTTAGTATATTTATTTCTTCTTATTAAACAAATTATTATAAATCCTATTAAACAAAATATAGATTCGTATAGAAATGTAGGCGTATAATAAACTCCATTTATTTTCATTCCTTTTATAATAAAATCTGGAATATGTAATTTTTTTAAATGTTCTAAACTAGTTGCTATACCATGTGCTTCACTATTAAAAAAATTACCCCATCTTCCTATAGCTTGTCCTATAATCAATCCTACAACTATAAAATCTAAATATCTAACTGTTCTTTGTTTATATTTTTTTGTATAAATTAATATTGTTAGTAACCCTGCTATTATACCTCCATGTATTGCAAGTCCACCATTCCATATTTTTATTATTTCTCCAATGTTATTATTATAATATTCCCAATCAAATATAACATAATAAATTCTTGCTCCAATAATACCAAATATCAATGTCCAAAATAATAAATTAAATATATAATTTTTATCTATATCAAATCTTTTTGCTTCCTTTTCTATAAAATATGTAGCAACAAAAAATGCAATTAATATAAATACTGAATACCATCTAATTTCAAAATTTCCAATACTAATCATTACTGGATTCATTATTACACTCTCCTTATTTCTTTACCAATTAAAGCATCTATAATATTAGTCATTATACTAATAAAGATAGATATGAAAAACGCACTTAACCATCCACTTATAATAAAGTGCTTACCTAATATTAGACTTATAATTTTTAATATAAACACGTTTACTAATGGATATGTTATTCCTAGTGTATACATATTAATTGGTAACATAATTCTATTTAATATAGGTTTTATTGATTTATTTAATATCATTAATAATACGGATGCAATAAATGTATATAAAATACTTTCTACATATATATTTTTAAATATCTTGCTTGCCATTATTATAACTATCATATTTACTAATACATTACTTATTATATCCATAATTATATCTTTCATATCATTATTTTTATTATATTCTATCATCTTATCAACCTCTTAATAATTATACTAAAAAAAGATACTATATTACAAGTATCTTAAGTTTTTTTATGATTTTTAATTATTAAATCAATATTTATTTTTAAGAAACTACTATTTTTTTTCTAAAATATATGGGTTAGAATAGTCTCCTGTTCCACTTCCCAACTTAAATGAATTATTTAAATGAATTTTGTATCCTCCTGATGGTTTAATATACGTATTTGTACCAGTTTTAGTTGCAACAGCTATGTGAGCATCGAAATTCATCCAAGTATCTAGAAAAGCTTCAGTACTTGAATTCGTACTATTTATATCAGTTCTATCATCAGTACAATAGGAAGTATTAATTACGTCAACACTTGTAATATCAGTTTCACCTTCAAATACTGTTGAAGAAGAAATTTTTCCATTTCTTGCGATTCTCTTTTCATCTAAATTATCTTGGCAATAAACAGGGTAATATTTTTTATAAAATGTAACACTATTTGCAGCATTATAGCTTGTAATTGATTTTGTTTCATTTTTAAAAGTATCGCCAAATGAGTTTTGATTATATAATACTAAAGTATCATCAGTATCTACGAAATATATTCTAAATAATGTATCATTATATTTAACATAATTTCTTGCTGTATAGCCTTTAAAATAGTATGGTTCACTAGAAACTTTCGTTCTATTATTATATTTTGTTGGATCGATAGTTGCTAAATTACTTCCTGTTACTTCTCCTTTACTATTTAAATTAGTACATATGTAAATTACTTTATCATTATCCCAACTTGCCTTTGAATCTATATTTGTACACTCAGTACTATTACCACTTTCTGTAGATAATGCAGTTATAACATATTCATTCTTAATTTTACTATTATCTAATTTTGTTCCTTTTAAACTTAATAAACCTTCATTAACCAAAACTTTAATAGGAATTTTAACTGCATTTTGCTCAGTATATAGTTGATTTTGAGCTTCTTTATTGGTTTCAATATACACTTGTGCAGCTTGTATTGCTTTATTTGTTATTTGATTCAATTCTTTTATTGTCAAATTTTTATTTACTAAATTTATTCCCACAATACTTCCTACTGCTATTACTGCAAGCATTCCTATACATATTATTATTTCTATTAAAGTAAATCCTTTTTTCTTGTTCATAATTTCTCTACACTTATCCTATAACATAAGGGTTTGAGATTGTTCCATCTCCACTAGAAATTATTGTGTCTGATTTCAAAATTATTGATGGTCTCATAGATTCTTTATGACTAAGATATGCGGAAGCAGTTGTATTTAATCTTGCGTTTGGTCCAACTTTATAAACAAGTGTAGAAGAATCAGAATTGCCTCTTCCATACAAAGATAATGTGTTATACCATAATTCTTCATTTAGTGTTTTTTCAATATGTTCTCTGCTTGTTAGATATGAATAAATTACACCATCAGAAATTGTTTTAGCACCTGTATAAAATATTTCATCTGCAGTTAAAGTACCGACATACATTGGTGTTTTATCTACATCATCCCAGTCCGCCATTACTTTACCATCACAATTTAACGTTGGAGCATAATCATCGGATAAATCGTTACTTAGTCTAATGCCACTTTTATAATAATACTCTGTTGATTCTAATATGCTATTTTTTTTATAATTAAATAATTCATCACCCGTTTTATTTACCATAGTAAAAGTATAGGGCTTTGCATCTCCAGTTTTAGTATATATTTTGTCGTCAATACACCAATCACCACTTTTTAATTTTGATAATTCACTTGAGCTAAAAGTTTTTTGAAAATCTTTAAATCCAGTTGCCATAGAATCTACTTCACTGTGTAAATAATCTGCAATGTATCCATTTACTGTAACATGTTCATTTTGAAAAGTAACAAAACTTTTGTAACCAAAAGATGCTGTTTTCACTGTTCCACCCGTTTCTAAAGGGATGTCCCAATTAATTGTACTTAAATTTGAACTATTACATAAATTATCTTGATCTTGAAGTATTAATTTTATACTTCCATCACCTTGTATTCTAACTATTCTCCAACATTTATTTGCAAAATTAACATAATTATCCTCTACATTTCCTCTATAATAGTAACTTGTTCCGTACATATCATTTGTAATATTTAAAGATTGTTCATTTTTTGTTGTTTCATTCTCAAATGTTAACATACTTGTTGTCTCATCGTATGCTACTAATTTTTTAATCCAGCTTTCAGCTCTACTATAAACGTATTTTCCAACAGCTTCTTTATAATCATCAACAGTATCACCATTTCCTTCTTGTAATTTATCCTTATCATTACCAACAAGCCAAGATGCTGTTCCTGCCCTTATATCGTTTGTACTAACTTTTTCATATTCTTTTATTGGATCACTCACATATTCAGTTGGAAATTGTTCAACTACTTTCGTGCGAGGCACTGATAATAATTCAGTTCCATTTGTTTTATTTCTTGCACTATTTATAATGTTATATGCTAAACTATTTTTATTTGTTAGAAGAGAATTTGATAGTGCAGTTGCGTCAGTTATATTTATTCTTGCTTCTAATCTTTTATTCATGTCATTTGTTTGGTCTATTCCTGTATCTATATACCATAATTTTAATTCATATGTTTGTACTATTCCTACATCTATACTATTTCCTACTAATACTCCTCCATTTATTGGAAATACACTTTGTGTTTCTACTCCATTACATCCTTCTGTACATGTTAGTGTATATCTAAAATCATTAGATTCAAATGTAGTTGTTGTTCCGTCTGTTGCGTTTGTTATCTTTGTTTCATCTATTACTACTACGTAACTTGTTTTTGCATTACCTTTATTGGTAACAGTAAAAGTTTTAGTACCAATTTCTTTTTCACTATTTGGTTCTAATATTAAATCTTTTCCTAATATCTCAGCACTATTATCATCATATACTATTGCTAAGTTTGCTGTTGTTACACTTATAGATTTTGAATTAGTATTTCCAGTAATTTTAGTTAGAAAGTATGCATACGTTAATCCTATTAAGATTAAACTAACTAAAATTATTCCTGTTATACTAACTATTATTTTCTGTTTACGATTCATCGTAATCACACTCCTTCTTTATTTTGACAATATTATTATAATAAATATTATATTTAATTTGAACGTGCCTATAG
>CAKOID010000005.1 GCA_934086355.1 uncultured Bacilli bacterium | reverse complement strand
ACTATACAATTACGACCGAACCGTCGCACCATCGTAATCACACTCCTTCTTTATTTTGACAATATTATTATAATAAACATTTAATATCTTTTGAACGTGCCTATAGTACTTATATTAAAACATATTTAAATCAAATAATTTGTCATTTTTTAATACACAAAAAAGACTATATATTCTTACTTCTTTATAACCCCCCCCCCCGAACAAATTTTCGAGGTCGGGAGAGAAGTTATACAGTCTTGTTATCATCTTTTTCATGAATCGTAAATTTTTAATCGGTATCACTACCTTAATAAAAATATAACAAAAAAAGACACTATTTTCAAGTATCTAATATTATATTTTATTTATCTTTATAATTTTCTAAATACTTATGTAAATTAATTGCAACATTTTCTGGCATAAATTCTTTTAATTCTAAAGTAGTAGCATTACTAATCTTTTTAACACTACCAAAATGTTTTATTAATTCCTTTTTACGTTTTGTACCTATTCCTTCTACATTATCTAATATACTAGATATAGAACCTTTACTCCTTATAGTTCTATGATAATTAATTGTATATCTATGTACTTCATCTTGTATTCTAGTTAAATAATGAAATAAATTACTAGTTTTATCAATATCATAAATATTTAAAGTATCTCCATCCATTAAATCACTAGTTCTATGTTTATCATTTTTAACTAAACCACATACCTTAATTCTCAAATTTAATTCTTTTAAAGTATCTAAACAAGCATGTATTTGATTTTTACCACCATCTACTAATATTAAATCTGGTAATTCACTTTTTTCAACTAAACATCTATAATATCTCCTATAAATAACTTCTTTCATAGTATTATAATCATCATTTTTATCTACAGTTATTTTATATTTTCTATAATCACTTTTGCTAGGTAAACCGTTTTTAAATACTACCATACCAGATACATTAAATGTACCAAATATATTAGAGTTATCAAATATATCTATTCTATAAATATTTAAACCTAACAATCTACTTAATTCATCATTAGCACCATTAGTTCTAATACTTTCTTTTTCTAATAAAACTAATTTATTTTCTAAATTCATTTTAGCATTTTTATATGCCATATCTAATAATTTCTTTTTATTACCTCTTATACTAGTAGTAAATTTAGTATTAATCATACTATTTAATAACTCTATATTTATATCATTTGGTACTAATACTTCTTTAGGTATTTCATGTTTATTATAATATAATGCAATATAATATTCTAATTCACTTATATAATCTTCCATTACTGGAATTATTTTATTATTATGACCTATTAATTTACCATTTCTTAAGAAAAATATTTCTATACTTAAATATCCTTTATCAAAATAATAATTAATTATATCTCTATCAATATTATCATGTAATTCTACTCTTTGTTTTTCCATGACTACTTTAATATAATCTAATTCATTTTTTAAATCTTTTGCTTTTTCAAAATTTAATTGTTCTGAATAAAATTGTATTTTTTCTAATAATTTATCTGTGATTATTTTTTCATCACCTTTTAAAAACTTTATTATATCTTCTTCCATAGATTTTATTTTATCTTGATCTACATTTTTAGTACAATATCCTAAACATTCATTTATATGATAATATAAACATAAGTTTTTACCTAATGTATCGCATTTCTTTAAAGGATATAATCTATTTATTAAATTAACTATTCTTCTAGCAGCATATACATTAACGAATGGTCCAAACAATAATTTATCTTTATGTTTTTTTATGTTTAAATATCTTACAACTTTTAAAGATGGATATGGTTTTCTAGTATATTCTATATATGGATAACTTTTATCATCTTTTAATAATATATTATATCTAGGATTATATTGCTTTATTAAATTTAACTCTAATATAAAAGCTTCTAATTCACTATTAGTTACTATATATTCAAAATGATCTATTTCACTTACCATTATTTCTGTTTTACCAGTATTTTTTCCTATAAAATAATTAGCAAGTCTATTACGTAAATCTTTTGCTTTACCAACATATATTATAACGTTATCTTTATTATACATTTGATAAGATCCTGGTAAATGTGGTACTAAATTTAATTCTTCTTTAAACATATTTCATCACTCTTTATTATTTTATCATATTTTAAATATTATAATACTATTTAGTTAATGTTTTAGTTTTTTTATTATTAATAAATTCACTTATAACATGATAACTTTTATCTAAAAATTCCATAAAATCATTTATTTTCACACTACATTTAAAGTTTAGATTACCTTCATATATATCTTCAAATACGATTATACTGTCATTCATACTACTACCATGTTTTATATAATAATTACCATGTGCTATAGAGTTTCTTATTCCTTCTATAATTCGTTCGTTTTTTAAATAATCTATATTATCCTTATAATAATTAACAGCATTATTGTATTCTTCTAGTATTTTATTATATTCCACATTTAATTCTATTTTTACAGTTTCTGCTTGTTCTAGTAAACCTTTCAATTTAAGCTGTGCTTCATTATTTTTAGTTTTTGAAATATGATCTTTTAATTTAATTATATTATTATCTATTTTTTCTAAATCTTTATATTTTGCATCTTTTCTTTTTTCTAAGTCATCAATATATCCTGTATCAACATTGCATACTTCTATATTTAATAGTGATAAATCTAATTTTCCATAATCTAAGCCATCACTATTAACTTTGCTATATTTATTTCTATTTTTATAAATATTATCTTTTCCATAAGAAAATAATGCATTAAAACTTGTTATTAATGAAGACGCAACAGTATAAGCAGATATCATTATTGTTCGTCCAAATCTTGCTTTTATTTCTTTTCCTATACTTGGAACACTTACTGTATTATTTTTTTTTATAACATTTAAAATCATAATATTATGTAGATTATCAAGCATAATATTTAATTTAGAATCTTCAATACATTCATAACGTTCTAGTTCTGCTCCAATAATTTTTGCTTGGTCCATGAATGTTGCGTTGTTTCTTAAAGAATTAATTATATAATCTGCAAATGATGAATAATCTATATTTTTAAATGGTTCTTTATTAAATGTTATTGAATATTTATTATTATAATACTTTTCAAATATTTTTATATTTTCATATAATAATTTTTCATCTGCATCTCTTTTAAAAAAACTTAGTAAGAATTCAAAATCATCTAAAACAAATTTAGGAATAATACTTTCATCTTTGCTTTTTATATTTATAGTTAATCTTTTATATTTTTTTATAAAGTTAATTAATTCGTTTTTATTATTTATCATTTTAGTTCTTTGTGTATCTATTTTCTTGCTAAAAGTAATTTTTCTTGTATAACTGTTAGTTTTAAAATTTTTAAAATAACTCGTTGCACTTGATACAACAAAATTCGATAATTTGTCTATATTTATTCTAACTTCATTATCATTAATATTAAGAATTATTTTGTTATGCCCTAAATCAAATCTAAAATTACCATGTGCTATTTTGTTTCTTAATTCTGCTACTAATATTTCTTTATTTTTAAATACATAATTATCGATTATATACTCATCATTTTGTTTTCTTGCAATTAAATTTACATTTTTTTCTAATTCTTTTTCTAATATTAATGCATTAAACACATCTCCTTGTTTTTCAACTATTCCTTCTTTAATCATTAAGAACATATTAGAAATAAAACCCATTTTTGCAGCATTTATACTTTCATCTCCACAATTTAATATGCATTTACGGCATTCATAGTTATCATGGGTAACACCTACTAAAAATGCTAAATATGCTTGTGTTCCTGTATAGTAATCTATTATATTATCTTCTCTCATATGTATATTTCCCCTTTTTGTGCTATATATAATACTACAAAATCTATAAAATTGCAAAAAAAGAAACTTACTCTATAATTTTTAATATATTACTAACTGTATCTATTGTATTAATAGTATCATTTACTTTGTTAGTAGTCATATTTCTATTATATTTTTTGTAAGCTTCTAAAAATAATTTATAATTATCTTTACTTCTATTTAAATATTTATACCAATAACTATTATTTCTTAAAAAATCATAGTGTTTTTTATCTTGTTTGATTTTATACATTATATCTAATTCCATTTAATCTCCAAAAAATTTAGTTATCGGTCTTGGAGTTTTACTAACTATACTAGGAGTACTTTTATTTGTTATTTCTTGAATTAAACTAACCGCTTTTTGTGCATTATTTATATGTTTTTGTACATTATCCATATTTATACTTTTAAATAAGTTAGTTAGTTCTCCAATACTATCATCTTTATTAAAGTATTTATTCCATGCATCTTCACTTTCTCCATATATATCATATATTTCATAAAAGTCTTGCCATGTATTTTCTTTATTTTTTACAAATGTTATTAGTTCTGGATGATGTGATACAAATTCTTTAAAATTAGCTTTTTTATCCATGTTACTCACCTATTATAATATATTTTTTATTACCATTTTTATTACATTTTAAGAATTAAAAATCATAAAATTCATATAGTTTATTAGGTGTAAATATGTTAAAAAGAAAAGCGTTTAAAAAAATTATAATTAGTTTATCTTGTTTAGGAATACTTGGAATACTATATATATTTCCTAATAAAAATGAATCTATTAAAACTAATATAAGTCATTCTAATAACGAAAATAATATTGTATACTTAATAGATAATAATAAATATATTTCTAGAGTTAGTACTATATTAACTAGTAAAAGTAAAGAAGATAAAATTAAAGAAATTATAAGTATTTTAACAATAGATTCTAACAATTATATAAGAGAAGGTTTTAAGAAAGTTATACCAAAAAATACTAAATTATTAAATTTAGAAATACAAGATCAATTAGTTAAATTAAATTTTAGCAAAGAGTTATTAAATGTAGATATATATAATGAAGAAAAAATGATAGAAGCAATAGTATATTCTCTAACTAGTTTAGATAATATTAAATACATTTCTATATATGTAGAAGGTTCTATTCTTAATAAATTACCTAATTCAAATAAAAAACTTCCTACTATATTAGATAGAAGTATAGGAATTAATAAAGAATATAATATTAATAATATAAATAATACTACTAAAACTACAATATATTATTTATCTAAATATAATGATTATTATTACTATGTTCCAGTTACTAAAGTTAATAATGATGATATTAGTAAAATAGAAATTATTATAAAAGAATTAACAAGTAGCAAAATGTTAAATACTAATTTAATAAGTTATTTAAATAATAATACTGAGTTACTAAGTTATAATGAAACTGATAAATCTCTTCTTTTAAATTTTAATGAAAATATATTAGATGATATTAATACTAATAATATATTAGAGGAAGTTAGTTATTCTATAAATTTAAGTATTAAAGATAACTATGGTGATGTTGATAGTGTTTTATATTATGTTAATGATAAAATTATAAGTACGTTTAGTTTAAAATAAAGAACCAGTTTATTCTATTAAATTGGTTCTCTATTATTTTTATCAAGTTCTCAATATTATTTATTCTTATTTTTTCTTTATCTAAATGTTTCTTAATAATTTTTTTGTAGTTTAATATATTGTTTGCTCTTACTAATAACCATATTATATCTCCTTTACATCGCATATGATAACCTATCAGGTAATGATATGCAATACTTTGGATGAAATTTATTTTAAGAATATTATATTTTTTTAGCAATGACTACAAATCTACCATTTTCTTGACTATATTCACATGTAGATAATGTAATGAATTTGTCTCCTAACTTAGCATTTATACCTGTATCATATAAACTTAATTCTTTTATATTTTTTACATAATCATCAAATTCAGTTATATCTTCTGTTCTATAAAATTTATAGTATTTAAATACTTTTTCATTTTCATAATATACTTTAGAATAGAAAACAGATATTATTTCATATTTTTCATTATTATCTATTTTATTAAAATATATATATTTATGTTCTTTATAGTATTCTTCATCTTTATAATTTAATAATTCATGAAACATAGTCCCATTTTTCATATTATGTCCATAAATAATTATATTATCGTCTATTGGATCTATTATATTATATTTATCTATATAAAGCGTTCCAGCATCACTTTGTTTTTTATCAAAACTACGTCTTAAATAATAATCACTTTTTGTATACATTACTGGATAATTAATTATTGTATTTGGTATAGCTAAAATTCCTACAAAGTCATTGTTCATAGTTTTTAATTCTTCTAGGTATTTAGTATTTTTGTTATCATCACTATTAATAACTTTTTCTGTTTTTTCTAATGCTTTTTCTATTTTTTTATTATTAGATTGATGTAAAAATATTTTATATCCCATTAGAAAAAATGGACTTAATATTATAATTAAAAATGGTATATAAAATTTCTTTTTTAATTTATATTTTTTCTTTTTCATAGTAGTCTCCTTTTATGATTATACAATAATTTAATGTATTATAAAAGAGTGCTTAGCACTCAATTATTAATTTTTTCTTAGAATTTTAAAACTTATTAATGCCATTAATCCAAATATAATAAACATTATAGTATAATTTATAAATCCTGTTTTAGGAACATCATCTAGTTTTCCTTTATCTTCTTCTTTAGTAGTTGTTGCCTCATCAACATATGCTAATGCATAGTCAGAAAATTTATCTGTTTCAAACTCTATTTTCCCATTTACAAGTTTAGCATCTATTTTTGTTGTTTCTCCATTATGTACACGTATTATATAATATTTTCTTGTATAACCTGTTTTTAGTTCAGGAAGAGTTGTTGGAACATCAACACTAACTAATACAGTATTTTCTAATTCTGTAATTTTTCCTATAGAATTATTATCTGCTTTTAACAATACATTTATATCGAAGAAAGCAGCAATTCTTTCATGTTTTTTTAGAATTTTATTTATTTTTGTTTTTGTATCATTACTTATTTCAGAAGCTTTTACTTCTTTTGTAGTTAGTTCTGTTTCAATAGTTTTACCATTTTTAACAGCGTCTAGTAATTTATTTGAAGTTTCTTCATCTACTCCTTTATTAGTTTTATTTTCTACTATATTATTAATTATATTATTTAAATTATTTGATTCTTTTTTAGTTGCATCATCCGTTTTTATTTCATAAACTATAACTTGAACTTCTTCTCCAAGTCCGCCAATAAAACAATCGATTGTTGTTTTTCCTACATTTACTCCAGTTATTTCAAAATTTTTTATAGTTGCTATATTTTCATCTGCACTACCGAAATTAGTATATTTTTTACCAGTTTCATTTGCTGTATAATCTAATTTAATTGTTTTTCCTTTTTCAACATAATATACTTTTTTATTTAATTTAAATTCTGCTTGTTTATCAACTATAAGATTTCCGTCTACTGAATCAAATGCATCAAAACCTTCTTTTATATAAGTATATACATCAGAATTAACGTCAAATGTTCCTCCACTTACTTTTAATGTATTATTATTTAATGAATCTTTTTTGAAATTACTATTTATCATATATTTTATTTCAAAATTACCATTAGTTATTGTTATAGGTTTTTGTGTATTTGCATATCCTTCTATAAAGTTTTCTGCTCTAAATGTACCACCTGTTACTTCTAATATACCTTCATTATATCCACCAGCTAAATAAAGATTGTATATTGTAGTTTTATCTTCTCCTGTTGGTACATTAAATTCTCCACCATTAATTTTTGTAATATTTGCATTCATTACTGCAACTTGTATGTAGTTTTTAAATATACCATTATTTATAGTTAAAGTTCCGTTATCATCATTTTTTACAGTGTTAATTCCACCACTAAATTCTCCATTATTTATTGTAAGTGTTGGTTTTTCCATTCCTACTCCACTTACATATCCTATTTTTTCTGCAGTGTTTTTTGTAAAATTATAATATCCACTTGCAATTAAACTTGATGCATTTTTTCCTAAACTTGTATCCATAGTTACTTTTGCATTATTAATAGTTAATTTACCATGATTTAATATTGCATAATATCTGTCTACATTTGCATCTGTTTCTTTTTTATATATTTCGGTATTTTTATCATCAATTACTGTAGTACCATTATTATAAAGTCCTGCAACTCCATTACCAACTGCTTCAATTTTACCTTTACCTTTTAAAGTAAGTGTTGCTCCTAATTCTACCTTAATTGCATCTTTATTAGTTGTTGTGATATTAAATCCATTTAAATCAATTGTAACATTCTTTCCACTTTTTACAACTAAATCCTCTGTAATGTCTTGAGATAATGTTAAATCTTTTTCAATATCTCTTGCCTCTACATTTTGAATCATAAATAATGCACCGATGACTAGAGCAATAACATAACTCAACTTCACACTTTTAAAAATACGTTTTTTCATTTTTTCTATTCCTCCTTCGTACTTTTCAATTTCATTATAAGTGATAAAAAATATATAATCAATTGAAAAAACAAATTTACACTTTTATTGACAAAATTTTACAATTTTATGTAAAGAAAAATAAACTTATTCCAAAGTTTATTTATTCTTACTATCAATTATAATAGTTATTGGTCCATCATTAATTAAACTAACTTTCATTTCAGCACCAAATACACCAGTTTTTACGTTTATATGTTCACTTAATTTTTTATTAAATTCATCATATAATTTGCTAGAATATTCACTTTTTAATGCTTTTATATAGCTTGGTCTATTGCCTTTTTTAGCATCAGCATAAAGTGTAAATTGACTGATAGATAATATACTTCCATTAGTGTCTAATATACTTTTATTCATAATTCCATTTTCGTCATCAAATATTCTTAAATTAACAACTTTTTTAACAATATAATCTATATCTAGAGTATTATCTCCTTCAGTAAAACCAACTAGTATCATTAATCCATTATCTATACTATTATAAATTTCATTATTTATACTTACACTAGATTCTTTTACTCTTTGTATAACTACCTTCATATTAGTCCTCTAACTCTATTTCACTTACAAAAGATAATATTCTTAAACTTTCTATAAAACTATCTAATGTATTTTTATCTTTTACTTTAAAAGTTATATTATAACCATGCATATTATTTTTATTAAATTCATTTATTGAAGTTATTATAATATTCTTTAGACTAGCTTTTGTAACTATTTCAAGCATATTATTATGATTATCATTCGTTATTATTTTTAATTTAGATATGTATGTATTTTCACTTTCCATATTCCAATTTACATTAATTAATCTATCTTTAATTTCTTTTATATTAACACAATTTTTTTTATGAACTGTAACTCCATTCCCCTTTGTAATATATCCAATAATTTCATCACCTTTAACTGGATGACAACATTCTGCTACGTTAACTAAAATATCATCATATCCAGCAACTAATATATCTTTTTTATAATTATTCTTTGTATTAAGTTTATTATTATTTAATACTTTATCTAATAATATATCTTGTACATTTTTCTTATCTTCATATATTAAATTAATAATGTATGATGGCGTATATCTAAGTGATCCTACATTTAAATATATTTCATCTAAACTTTTAACTTTTAAATCTTTATATAATTTATCTAGATGTTCATCGTTAAATACTTCTTTAAAGCTTAGTTTTTGTTTTCTTATTTCTTTTTCTAATAAACTACTACCTAGTTCTGTATATTTTTCTTTATCTACTTTAGAAAAATATGATTTTATTTTATTTTTTGCTTGACTAGTTTTTACTATATTTAACCAATCTTTATTAGGAGTACTATTAACATCTGTTTTTATTTTTACTATATCTCCATCTTGTAATTTATAATCTATTGGTACTATATTTTCATTAACTATAGCACCTACCATTTTATCTCCTACATTAGTATGGATTCTGTATGCAAAATCTATTGGTGTAGAATCTACTGGAAGTTCCATTACGTCACCTTTAGGAGTGAATACGTAAATTAAATCAGACAACAATTCATCTTCCATATGTTCTCTAAATACATCATCACTTATATCTTCGTTATAACTATCAATTAAGTTTTTATACATTTCTAGTTTTTGATCCATTATATTTTTTATATTATTTGAAGTATGTTCTTTATATGACCAATGACTTGCTATACCATTTTCTGCAATATCATCCATTTCTTTAGTTCTAAGTTGTATTTCAAATATATGACCATTATCACCAAATACTGATGTATGTAGAGATTGATACATATTTGATTTAGGCATTGCTATATAATCTTTAAAACGTTTTGGAATAGGACGATATTTTGCATGAATTAATCCAGCAGCTAAGTAACAATCACTTACATTTTCTACTATAGCACGCATTGCAAGTATATCATAAATATCACTCCATTTACGTCCTGTAGATAATTTAGTATAAATACTATAAACACTTTTTACTCTACCCTTTATTTTAAATTTTATATTATGACTACTAAGTATATCACTAACACTTTCTATCATATCATTTAATACCTTATTTAATTCTTCACGTGTTCCATTTAACTTTTCTAATATACTTTCGTAAACATCAGGTTTAGAATATCTAAGTGATAAATCTTCTAATTCACTCTTTATACTATTTATACCTAATCTATGTGCTATTGGTATTAAAACATTCATTGTCTCCATTGCTTTTTGTTTTTGTTTTTCAATAGGCAAATAATCTAGTGTCCTCATATTATGTAATCTATCTGCCAATTTTATTATTAAAACTCTAGGATCTTCAGATAGTCCAACCAAAACTTTTCTTAAATATAAACTACTTGATTCACTATCATCATTTAATTTTAATTTATTGATTTTAGTTAATGATTCTACTATATTTCTTACATCACTACCAAATAATTTTTCTAATTCTTCCCCTGTTGCATTTGATTCTGATATTGTTTCATGTACTAATGCAGATATAATTGTCGTATCATCTACATTTATATCACATAATATTCTA
Organism: uncultured Bacilli bacterium; assembly: GCA_934086355.1. The sequence goes on along the minus strand of CAKOID010000005.1, from coordinate 17,973 downwards.
GCTACACTTAGAGGATGATTTATAAAATCATTTCCATCTTTACGTTTTTTTCCTTTATGTTTTTCTAATGCATAATTATATGCTTCTTTTATTTTATCTATCTTTTCTTTACTAAATCCTTCTTCTTCATATTTATTAATTATATATTCTAAATCATTCATATGTTATCTCCACCTAGTATATTTTTCATTTTATCTTTAATATATTTTTTATAATCTTCATCACTTGTATTAAGTATATCGTCTACACAATCTGACAAAGATAAATTTTTACTTTTATTCCATTTATTTTTCTTTAAATAATTCCATACATCATCTATATTAATATATCTTATTCCATTATGTTTAAGTTCATTAACTTTAGTTTCCATTGCTGGTATTAATCTATTATATAATTCTTCTAAACTATTAAATCTTATATCTTCCATATATAACACCTTCTTTTAAAGTATATCAAAAAAAGTACTAAATTAATAGTACTATTTATTATTATTTTCTAATACTTTTCTTAGTGTCTTAGTTAATTTTACTCTTTCTATATTTAAATCAATATTATTTTCTTCAATTATATCATCGACGCTTTTAATTTTTTCACCATTTATATTCTTTTCACCAAATATAGCTTCAAATAATTTTAATGCATACTCATTTTTAACTTTCCATCTAGAATTATAAACAACACATTTAATATTATTGGTATCAAATGGATACTTTTCAGGATAATTATAATATTGTATTTTACGTACATTATATAAAACATTTACTAATATAGATAAATCAATACTACCATTCATATATTTATCAATTTTTTTTATTTCATCTATTAATTCATCATTAGTTATTTTATCATTTTCCTCTAAAATTTCACTTGGAATATATATATGTTTTTTATTTATTCTAAATATAGAAATTAAACTCTTCTTATTTATTAAATGTGAAATCATATTTATTGTTTTAATAAGTTTTTTATCAACATTTTCTAACTCATCTTTTTTTATTAATTCTAAACACTCTTTAATATCATCATCAGTATATTTATCAAAAGTATGACCATCTTTAAATCTATTACCATGTATTCTTTCCATATTTTTTTTATTTAATGCAAAACATTTATATGAATATAAATAATTATTTGTATTATCTTTTCTATTATCAAACGTTGGATCAAAAAAATATATTCCCTTTACTTTATACTTCTCATCATCAATATAAGCACAATTATATGCATGTCCAATTTTTGTTTCCATATTATAAGCCCTATACACTAAACTTCTAATATTAAGTTTAGTTAATATTGCATTAAATATATTCGCATAACCTTCACATACTCTTTTATCACCAAATAATACATTAGTTAAATCTCTTGATTCCAATATAGATTCATTCTCATCTTCTCTTACGTAAAGTGCATCTCTAGCTATATCATAAGCATACATTATTTGCTCTAATTCACTAAAATTGTATTTTTTCATTTCATTAGTAATATCATTAATTTTACTAACTGTTTTCTTAAAATCTCCTAATCTTACTGGTAGCTTATTACCTTCAAGAATAACATTAATATTTTTATAATCTTTATATAATTGTTCTAATTTAGCAATTTCTATTAATGTTGTACCTAAACTATAATCACCAACTAATACTATTTCTTTATCTTTTAAGTTCGAATTATTTTTTAAAAAAGTTAATATTTGTTCATGTTCACCATCTAAAGAAACATATTTAATATTATCAAAAATATTTTTGTAAAAATCATTTTCTTTATTTTGTAATGATTCAAGAAAACTAAAATCTTCATTTTCATACATTTGGATCTTTTCATCTAAATCAGATTTTAAACAACATTTAATTTTATTATAATCTGTTATTATTTTAGAGTATTGTTCATTTTCATTTGCAACTATATCTACATCTATTCTATTATACATTTTTCTAAAACTATATTTATTTCTAAATTCCAACTCACATTCATTTAAAGTAATATTAATACTACTATACATTATTTTCTCCCCCCTAAGTGAGGATTAGTATAGCACTTTATAGTATGTTAGTCAAATAGTTATTCACTTCTAAGTGCTACAACCGGATCTTTTTTACTTGCTATTTTAGCAGGGATAAATCCGCCTATTAATGTTAAAGTCATACTTACTATAATTAAAATGATAGAATGAGTAGGACTTAATATTGCTACATCTTGTAAATCAGTTAATTTGTATATAATTTTATTTGCTGGAATAGTTAGTAGATATGCTATTAAAACTCCTATTAATCCACTTGTTATACCAATTATAAAAGTTTCTGCATTAAAAACACGAGTTATATCTTTTTTTCTTGCACCTATAGCTCTTAAAATTCCTATTTCTTTAGTTCTTTCAAGTACACTTATATAAGTTATTATTCCTATCATTATTGATGAAACTATTAATGATATGGAACTAAAAGCAATTAAAACAATAGTAACTGCATTCATTATAGAACCACTCATATTCGATATCATCTTTGCTTGATCTGTATATACTATTTTATCTTCATCACTTTTATCCTTATTATATTTGTCTAAATATTTAAGTAAATTATCTTTACTATTAAAATCTTTTGGATATAAATAAATTGCATAAGGAACAGATTTTCCTCCTAAATAAGATATCATATTATCTTTTGTCATATTAGAATTATCAAATGACATTCCGGTTAAAATATTTATATCACTATTTTTTTGTTTTTTAACGATTTTTGAATTATTATTAGTTTCTATATAGTATTCCATAAAATCATCAGTATAACCTAAAGATGAAGATGTTATATATGATGGATATTCTTCTTTCATTCTAAGTATTCCAACAACGTTTAATTCATATGCATCATAATACATTTTTTCTGATTCCTTATTCATTATAAAGTATCCATTTGATTCTTTATATAAATCATCATTCATTACTACTCTTATTTTAGAATTTAATATATCATTAAAATTTATATTTTTTGTTTTATCAAGTCCTAATGCATCTAAAATATTTTCATCTACGTTATTATTGGCATCTACAAATAATACCATTTCATTAATTTTATTTGGTAATCTACCTGATATAACATCATAATATATATTTAAGAATGGTTTATCAGTAAATGATTTAGGTATGCTAGTAGCATTTAATAACTTATTATCTATTAATTCAATTTTGTTTTTTGTTTTTTGAATGAAATTTATATTTGTATATCTTGTATATGATATTCCATATGAATAATCTTTAGGAGTATTTTCTACATATTTTATATAATCTTCAGTAATATTATTTTTTCTAGTCATTAATTCTTCATTACTTTTTTTAGGAATAACATAATCAATATTTGGATATTTTTCTTGATTTTTCCCACTTAATTTTTCCATAGTATCTTCATCCATTTGTACACTATCGCTTGATATTATTATTGGCATTGCAGATAAAATTCCTTTTTCATATTTATCTATTTGTTTATCAAAGCCATTTGAAAGACTTAATATAAGTGCAATTCCGATAATACCTATACTTGATGCAAATGCAGTTAATAATGTTCTTCCTTTTTTGGTCATGATGTTATTAAATGAAAGAGATAATGCTTCTAAAAATGACATTTTAGTTTTATTTAATTTATAATTCGTTATTATTTCTTCATTATCTTTTACAGGATTATTATCACTTATTATTGAACCATCTTTTAATTCAATAATTCTAGTAGAATATAGATTTGCAAGTTCTTTATTGTGAGATACCATAATAACTAATTTTTCTTCTGATATTTCTTTAATGATATCCATTATTTGTATACTTGTTTTCGAATCTAATGCTCCTGTTGGTTCATCTGCAAGAATTATATCTGGATCATTAACTAAGCTTCTTGCAATTGCAACTCTTTGCATTTGTCCACCAGATAATTCATTTGGCTTTTTATTTATATGTTCTAATAGTCCAACTTTATTTAAAGCGTTTATTGCTAATTCACGTCTTTTTCTTCTTGAAACATTATTTAATTTTAAAGCCATTTCTACATTTTTTAATATACTTATATGATTTATAAGATTATAACTTTGAAATATAAAACCTACACTTTTATTTCTATATGCATCCCAATCTTTATCTTTAAATTTCTTAGTGCTTTTACCATTTATTATTAAGTCTCCACTATCATATTTATCAAGACCACCTAAAATATTTAACATAGTAGTTTTCCCACTACCAGATTGACCTAAAATTGTTACAAATTCATTTTTTCTAAATTTTATGCTTACATCGTTTAATGCAATTTGAGTGAAATCACCTGTTTTATATATTTTTTTTATATTTTTTATTTCTAACATTTCTTCTTCCTCCCTTAATTTTTTATTGACATATTTTATTAATAATTCTATATTATATTTAATGAAATTATTAATTTAATTTCTATGAATGTGGTCGTGCCGAATTACCGGTGCGGTCACATTCTTTTTTATTCAATTATCAATTTCTATTTACTAACCATCTTTCAAAACTAAATACAGTGTCTAAAATATAACACTTGTTTTTAAATAGTTCAATAGTTTTTTTATGCATTTTTTAACTAATTTTGTCGAATTTACAAATAATAAAAATCGTACTATACAGTTTATTAAAATCTGTTTATTTTAGTACGATTTTTTCATTAATCTTTTTTTATTCCAGCATCATTAAGAACTTTTTCAAATTCATCATATTCTGAATAACCAGTTTGTGCACCAACAATTTTATTATCTTTCATAATAAGTATCATTGGAGTTGAACCAAAGTTTTTACTAACATAATCTTCATAACCTTCTCCTGTTAAACTAGTCATTAAATCATAAGAGCTTTGATCTAATATTCCGCCTTCATCAAAATCTATAATTTTTGCTATATCGATGTATAAAGTTGTATAACCATATTTTTCTTGTGCATCCCATAAATTCGGTAAGAAAGCACTGCACCATCCACAAGTAGATCGGCCAATATATACTACACTTAATTTCCCTTTTGTTTCAGTTTTTAAATCACTTGCGTTTATTTCTTTAAACATCGAAACATCATAATTAGTATTATAATCACTTTCTTCTTTTGTACTATCAGTTTTACTTGATGAATACATTTTAGAAACACCTACAACTAATACAATTAATATTAATAATAACATTAATAAAATATATTTTCCTAACTTATAAATTTTACTTAATAATTCTTTTTCCATAACTACTCTCTTTCTAATAACAATAAATATTATAAAACAAAAAGAAAGCAGAAATCAATAATTTTTATTAAAATTCTTCCTATCTTTCCTTTATAAATTTATAAAATTAGGATTATATATTCTCTTTTTTGTTAAAGTTTTTATATCATTATCTACCGAAGTAATATATATAGGCTTCTCATCCATAGAAAATTCAAATAATTTATCAATTACATTAATTTTGTTTTTATTATCTAATAAATGCCAAGGAATATTATCAATTAAAAGTAAAAAATTATCATAATTATTTATCTCTGAAAATAACATTTTGTCTATTTCATATAAGATTTTCTCACTAGAACTTATTTTTTTATTATTGCTATAAAGATTACCCGTTATATCATATAAATTACTTTCAAATAGTTTACCTATCAATTTTAAATACATAGTTTTACCAGTATCATTCAAACCACTAATTAAATTAAATCTTTTTATTAATAAATTTTGATTCGATTCTTCTTCATTAAAATTCATATTTAAAAAATCATTACTAACTATAATAGATTTATCACTAAATTTTAAGTTATTGCTATTTTTAATAAATCTTTTTTGAATATAATTAAAATCATATTCTAAATCTATATTATTTTTTATATCAAAATTATCATCATAGACTATAACTATTTCATTATTGTATCTACTATCAAATGTATCATTTCTATAATATTTAGAACTATAAAAAATATTTATACTAAATTCATTTATAATATTTTTTAAATATTTATGATAAGAAGTTGGTATATTACTTGTATAAAATACAAATGTAGTTCTAAACAAATTATCATTTATATAATATGTGTATGTTTCATATGGTATGCTAATTTCATTAATTTTAAAAATATTTTTCTTCAAATCTAACACTTCCTTATATACGTTAGTATAATATATCGTTTTATTTATATCAATATTCTTTTATAAATACTATATTACTACTTTATATTTATCAATTTCACTATTATCTTTTAAAATATTTTAGTATAGATTTTGTATATAAAATGTATAAAATAAAGATAAATAATGAAAAATATTAATAAATATTATATAATTTTCTTATGTAAGGAATGATTGAATGAAAAAAAATAGTTTTGTAGAAGGAACTGTTATAGCAACTGTATTTATCTTTTTAGTAAAGATATTAGGTATGTTATATGTTGTTCCATTTTACTCGATAGTTGGTTCACGTGGAGCTGCATTATATAGTTATGCTTATAATATATATTTAATTTTTTTAAGTATATCAAGTGCTGGTATACCTAGTGCTATTAGTAAATTAATTAGTGAATATGAAACACTAGGTTATTTAGAAGCTAAAACTAGAACTTATAAAATATCAAAAAAAATAATAAGTATATTATCAATATTATCATTTGTATTACTATTTACTTTTGCTAAACCTATAGCACATTTAATAATTGGTAATATGACTGGAGGTAATACAATAAACGATATTGCCTTTGTAATAAGATGTGTTTCAGTTTCTATATTAGTTGTACCTTTCTTAAGTGTTACAAAAGGATACTTACAAGGTCATAAAATAATGACACCATCTAGTGTTAGTCAATTAATAGAACAAGTTGTTAGAATAGCAATTATGTTACTCGGTTCATACCTAATATATAAAGTATTTAATGGAACATTAACTCTTGCTGTTGGAGTATCTTTACTTGGTGCTTTCTTTGGAGCATTAGTTGCTGATTTATATTTAATAATTAAAATAAAAAATAATAAAAAAGACTTAAATTTAGATAAAGAATATAAAAGAGATTCTATAACTAGTAAAGAAATAGTAAAAAAGATTGCTAGTTATTCTATACCAATAATAATTATAAATTTAATAACAAATGTATATTCTTCTACTGATATGATATTAGTTAGTAGAACAATACAACATTTAGGATATAGTGCTAGTGATGTAGAATTTATTACATCTAGTATATCAACATGGTGTCCTAAAATATCAATGATTATTAATTCTATAGTGCTTGGTATGACAATGAGTTTAATACCTAATATAGTATCTAGTTATGTAAAAAAAGATTATGAAAATGTTAATGCAAAAATAAATAAAGCATTACAAATTATACTTTATACTTCTATTCCAATGACTGTTGGTATAAGTATCTTGTCTACTCCTATTTGGACTATATTTTATAATACTAATCATTATGGAGGTTTAATACTTAGTATAAATATATTTACTGCATTATTAGTTAATATCAATATATCTACTTCTACAATGTTACAATCTATGAATAAATTTAAAGCAGTTTATTTGTCTGTTATATTAGGTTTTGTTACGAATGGGTTGCTTGATGTACCTATGATGTATTTATGTAAATATATAGGAATTGAAAGTTTTATAGGTAGTATAATTGCTACTTGTATAGGATACTTTTTAAGTATAGGTGTTAGTATATACTATTTAAAGAAAGAAAGTAAAGGTTTAAAATTTAATACTACAATTAATATGACATATAAAGTACTTTTTGCTGTTTCTATTATGTTTATGGTATTATTTGCTTTAAATAAAGTTTTACCATTTAATTTATATACTAGAAGTGGTGCAATGGCTGTAACTGTTATTAATTCTATTATAGGTGCAATAATATATATATTTATTACATATAAGTTAAATGTTATAGATGAAGTATTTGGAAGAGATTTTATTGATAAGATAAAACGCAAATTACACTTTAAAACTTCAAAATAAAAACTACTTTTCTGTAGTTTTTTCATTTTTAATAATTTTTATATATTCTATAACTGGTTGTTTATCAACGGGTACAATACCGTTTTCATCACCATACGTACTAGTATTTTTTACAATAGTATCTACTACATCCATTCCACTTGTTACATGACCAAATGCAGCATAACTACCATCTAAATTAGTGTTATCCTTATGCATTATAAAGAATTGACTACTAGCACTATTTGCGTCACTACTACGTGCCATTGATATAACACCTCTTTTATGACTTATAGTATTATTGACTCCATTATTTTTAAATTCACCTTTAATCGTTTCTGTACTTCCACCAGTACCATCTTTATTAGGATCTCCTCCTTGAATCATAAAACCATCTATTATTCTGTGGAAAGTTAATCCATCATAGAATTTATTATTTACTAATTTAACAAAATTTTCAACAGTTATTGGTGCATTTTCCTTATCTAATTCTAAAGTTATTTTACCATAGTCTTTTACACTCATTTCTACATTAATAATTTCATTGTTAGTTGGCCAATTTAATCCTACAACTAATATAATTATTAAACCTATAAATATTATATACTTAATATATTTTTTCATAAAAACATCCTTTCAAATCTACTTATATATTTATTAATATTTCTTTTATTTTTTATATCTTTTATTATATCACTTGGAATAGTATTAAGTCCATATAATGTAGTTGCTAAAGTCATAATAAGAGAACAATATAAATTAGTATTACCTTCTAAATTACTTATCATCATTAAAACATCATTCATATTTTCACTATTTAATATTACATAAAATACTATTTTTAAAACATTTATTATATTATCATCAAATACAATATCTTTATAAAATATATTATTATTTAATATATTTTTATATATTTTTTTACTTCTATTACTAAAATAATTAGGAATATCTATTTTTAATGACTTATATTTATTATAACCTTCTAATATATTTAAAAGATATTTATAATATATAAAACAACCTAATAGTACAATTTCATTTGTATTAGTCAATGATATTACTGGTATTAGTGTATCTAATGTATCTTTGTTAAAATAATTATATATAGTTATTGGTATAATTCTACTAGTTGGATATGCACTTAAATCAATTTCATCATATATGTAATTTAAGTTATTCTTTTTTCTATAATGTTCTAGTACTTTTAAACTTTCTTTATCTACTAAATATATTTTATTGTTTGATGTATATTTTCCTGTAATTAAACTTGTACATAATTTAATTATTATATCTTTTGGAATTATTTCTTTATTTTCTGTAATTGAATCTATAGTTGCTAACATGTTTGTTGTTAGAAATGAATAGCATCCCTTTTCTATATTTAATATATTATTATCGTGTATTTTAATATCATTATTTATTGGATTATTTAAAATACTTGTACCATATACATCACCAATTATAAAACCGTATATTATATTTTTAAACTGCATAATACCACCATCAACTATATATAATTTTATATTAATATAATAAAATATGCAAATAAAAAGTACAATAAAGTACTTTCATAGTTAAATATTATCTTATTTCATAAGCATTATTAATTGTTCCATCACCATTAGAAATTTCTACATTAGTTGCAAGTGCAATAGCAGGACGAAAATAACTACTGTAATACATGCTATCAAGAGTAACATTACCTGTACTATGCACACCAAAAGCAGAACCTACATTATCACTAAATTTACCATAAGACAAAGACCAAAAATATATTGTATTTTGCTGTTGATATTTATTAATTAAATAGTTATTTATATTATCTCGTCCTAATTTTAAGCCTATAAAAGTAATCTCATCAACTGTTAGCGTTCCTACATACATGTTTGTTTTATTGTTATCTTCATAATTACTTATACTTATCGAATTACACTTAAATGTAGGTTTTTTTAACGTATTACTATTCAAACGTATATAAGAATCATAATAAAATGTAGCATTTTTAACATATCTATCAAGTATTTCATCATTTGAAAGAGGTGCCTCATTGTTATCTAAAGTTGCAAATGCTTTATTATTCAAACACCAATCACCGCTTTTTAAATATTTTGTAATATCATAATCATATTTTTCAATAATTTTGTCTTTTAAAGATTTATTATTATTATTTGTTTGCTCTTGAAAATTTTTAAAGGCATAAGCCATTGAAGTAATATTATTTGTCTTACCATTTAAATAATTCATTATACTTTTCAAACTTGAATTTGTTGTTCCATCCGAAGCGGTTAATGTTCCTATGTCATATTGTGTATATCCAAAATTTCCTTTTTTTATTGTTCCACCAGTTTCAGTAGGAATATTCCAATTTCCATCCATGGCTTCCGAACAAAGTTCATCTTGATCTTCTAATATTAGTTTTATACTACTGTCTCCTGCAATTCTTACAATTCTCCAACACATTCCTGCAAAGTTTACATAATTATCTATTACATTTCCTCTAAAGTAATAACTATCTCCATAATCATCTTCTGCTTTAGAAAGTGTTTTTTCAGCTTCTGTGTTTATGGCTTCACCTGGCAGAGTCAAAGGTACTTCCTGATAAGTTGTTCTTTCTCCCGTTGCACTTTTAGCATTTTTTAATATAGTATTTTTTAAAGTAGGTGTTTCTGAATCAAACATAGATTCAATTTGTATAATTCCCTTAAAACTACTATTTTTTAAATTATTTTGATTATTTTCACTATTTTTTATCCATAAATATAATCTTACTTTTTCTATAGAAGCTTTTTTTATTGTCATATATCTTGATAATTCTATTTCTGTAGTAGATAAAGTACTAAAGTCCCCTTCACTAATAATTTCTAATCCATTATCGTTTACTTTTGTAATTGTATATTTAAAATCACTTATTTTTAATGATTCACTATATTCTAAATCTACTAATTTTATTTTATATGCTGCATCTTCACTACTCTTTGTATTATCTATAGTAAACTCTGAATAACTTGCTGTTTTATAATTATCTAATAAACGCAAATTAGTTTCATTAATTCTATTTGTAACAGCAAAAGTAACATCCAATACTCCAGCATTTACCGTTAATCCTTTTTTACTATCACTATTATACTCCGTTTGTAAAGATTGATAAGCAAATGTTGTAAGCATAGTTAAAGAAACCACAACAATTCCTATCAAAGATATAAAAAATAAAGTTTGTTTACTAATTTTATTTAATAAATATTTCATTCGCATCAACTCTTTATCTTAATCTAATATTATTATAAAATAAAAAGTAATGTATTTCAATTACTTTTATTTAGTTTTTTATCATAATTAAATATTTAAATCTTTATCATTTATTGTTTTATTAATATGATTTATAAATTCGTCAACACTCAATGTTGTTGTTTCTCTTGTACCAAATAATCTATAACTAATAGTATTGTTTTCTTTTTCATTATCACCTAATATTAAAGTCACTGGTACTTTTTTAGTTTGACTTTCTCTCATTTTATAAGATAATTTTTCATCCCTATCATCCAATTCTACTCTTATATTATTTTGTTTTAATAAATCATATATCTTGTTTGCATATTCTAAATGATATTCATTGTTTACAGGAATTATATTAATTTGAAGAGGTGATAACCATAATGGGAAATTACCTTTTGTTTCTTCAATTATAAATGCTGTAAATCTATCAAATGTTCCAAATATTGCTCTATGTAATACTACTGGTATTTGTTTTTCTCCTTTATTATCTATGTATGACAATTCAAATCTTCTTGGAAGTAAGAAATCTAATTGACAAGTTGATAATGTTACTTCTGGTCCTACAGCCGGTTTTACTTCAACATCTAATTTTGGTCCATAAAACGCTGCTTCCCCTATTGCTTCAAAATATTCTACACCAAGTTCATTTAAAACTTCTCTAAGTTTATCTTCAGCCATATCCCACATTTCATCATCATCAAAGTATTTTTCTTTATCTTCTTTATCTCTTAATGATAATCTAAATTTATATTCTTGTATACCAAAATCTTTATAAACATCTAGTATTAAACTAACTACTTTTTTAAATTCATCACCAATTTGATCAGGTCTTACAAAAAGGTGAGCATCATTTTGACACATACATCTAACTCTTTCAAGTCCTTTAACTGCTCCACTAGCTTCATATCTAAAATCAGTTGCAAATTCTCCAATTCTTATTGGTAAATCTCTGTATGAATGTAATTTGTTTTTGTAAACTAACATATGATGAGGACAATTCATTGGACGAAGTACAAATTCTTCTTCATCTACTTTCATCATTGGAAACATATTTTCTTTATAGTGATCCCAATGTCCACTAGTTTTATATAAGTTTACTGTTCCAACACATGGAGTATACACATGATTATAACCTAGTTTTTGTTCTTTTTCATATATATAATTTTCTAATTGTTTTCTAATAATTGCACCATTTGGCAACCATAAAGGCATTCCTGCACCTACTAAATCATCAGTCATAAATATTTCCATATCTTTGCCGATTTTTCTATGGTCTCTTAATTTTGCTTCTTCCAATTCATTTAAATAATTATTTAAATCTTCTTCTGTTTCAAAACATACACCATATATTCTTTGTAATACTTTGTTTTTTGCATCACCTTTCCAGTATGCTCCACTATGTTTTAATAATTTAAAATGTTTAAGCTCTTTAACTGTGTCTACATGTGGCCCACGACAAAGATCCGTAAAATCTCCTTGAGTATAACAACTAATTATAGTATTATCTTCATCCATATTATTAATTAAATCAATTTTATATGGATCATCTTTAAACAATTCTAAAGCTTCATCTTTACTTATTTCATGTCTTACAATTCTTTTTCCATCTTTACTTATTTTTTTCATTTCACGTTCTATGATAGGCAATTCTTCTGTTTTAATCACATCATCACCTAAATCTATATCATAATAAAAACCTTCATTTATAACTGGTCCAACCCAAAATTTCGCATTTGGATATAAGTGTTTCACTGCTTGTGCCATTAAATGTGCACAAGAATGATTCATTACATTTAATTTTTCATTTTCTTTTATATTTATCATCTTTTTTTCCTACTTTCTTTTTCTATATTATTTCTTATTTCATATTCAGTAATTAATACAGTGGTTCGTGCATATGTTTTTTTCAGTACATTAATTTTTTTTAATATTTCTTTTTGCTTCGATTCATTCTTTTTACTAATTTCATAATCTAACCTTAAATTAAATAATTCATCTCTTAATTCTTTCTTCTTTTTTAACAAATTATCATATTCCTCTTTATTCATTTCAACCTCCAAAAAAGGATGGCTACCAAAGGAGTGCATTAGCACGGTACCATCCTAACTATACTTAATTTAAATAACGGCTTTTAACCGGACTTTATTAAAGTCTCTAAAAAGTAGTAATTAATATAATAATTTATTCATTTACACCCACCATGAACTCTCTTTAAAATCATTTATATTAATCATGTCTTTTATCACTGATTTACGAATAATATAATATCACTATTTTTAATTTTATGCAACTAATCAAATATTTCTTTTATTAATTCATACTCATCTTCATCATCAAAATGCCACCATTCTGAAGAAAAAGGTTTAAAACCACACTGTTTCATTGTATTTTCAAGTAATAAAACATTATATTTTGTTTCTTCATCTAATTTATCATAATTATTTCTAAAACTTTCTATTCCAAAATGATCAAACTCTGTTGGCATTTTTAATTCTTCTTCATCAAGTGTACACAAAGTTACATCCACTGCACTACCTTTACAATGATTACATTTGCCTTTTTTGGGATTTGCTACAAAAAGTTCATTAGGAAATTTTTCCCACATAATTTCTTGATATTTTAAAGGTCTAAAAGAATCCCAAATTTTTAATTTATATCCCATTTTATTTAATATTTTATTTGCCTTATTTAATTTTAAAAAAGTATTGTATCTTAACATACAAATTGGTTTCTCATATATTTTTTTATTTAAAAAATTATTATTTGTATTATAAATAATGTCTATAATAAAATTTTCTTTATCTGAAATCTCATACATTTTATATTTTTCTATAAATTCTAATTTATTCATTTTGAAAATTTAACATCCCCTATAACTTCAACCAAATTTAAAATACCATTTGCAGTAAAGAAGAAACCTAATATTAAACATTCATTACTTATACCAACTAATATATTAGTTACTACTAAAAAACCTAATAATACAAACAAACTCATAGAAAATATATTAAAAAATATACTAAAGTTTACTTTACTTCTCAATTCTTCTATTTTTATTAATTTTATTATAAGCATTATAATTAACCAACCTATTAATGTAATACCTATGACATAATTAGATGGTTCATTAATATATTTTAAACCACTAAAACTTGCTATTATACACGCTAATGATATATATAAATGATGCATTCCTGTATATTTTTTAGTAAGTAAATAATTTGCAAATTCTATTCCAAAATATAATAACATTACTACATAAAATATCTGACATCCATCTAGAAATGCAATATATTTATCAAAAAAGAATGATAAACCTAATAATAAAGTTAATGTACTTGTAATTAACAATACAATATTCTTATTTTTAACTTGATTCTTTGTTAATTCTATATTTTTCATATTATCACCATTACTTTTTATCCTTTATGTTTCATATCACTAATATATTTTTTTAATTTTACAGCATCAGGTCCAAATATTATTTTTAATTGATTATCTACCTCAACTATCCCTTTTGCTCCTAATTTTTCTATTGCATTTTTATCAACTATACTAACATCTTTTAATGTAACTTTTAATCTAGACATATTCACTTCAGTATCTAATATATTATCTTTACCACCTAAGTATTGAACTAATTTATTTATTTCTAAATTAAAATTTTTCTTATTTAGTTTTACTATAATTAAAGATATTATTAAAAGTACAAATGCAATTAAAATATACTGCCATGCCATATTATCACCTCATCTACTTTAATTATACTATAAAACTTACAAAAATAAAATCACTAAATTACAAAAGTTACATAAAATATATTGAGTATAAATGAAAGGGTGAATTATACATGTGTAATGAAAAAAATACAAATTGCATCGGAGAGATATTAAAAGTTATACTTGTTCTACAACAAAATGCATGCCCAGAAAGTTGTTTAGATTCTTGTGATAGACCAATGCTTGGAGGAGGACCTAGCTGTCTAGTATGCAATACTCGTCCGCTAATAATACGTTTACGACATAATTATTACCACTTAATTTCTAGTGGTTTTAATTTAAAATAAACTTGTATTTTCTTATCTTCAGAAATTTCTATTCTATCAATTATTTCTCTAATAGTTTCATTACTAGGTTTTTTTAAACTTAAAAATTCTTCTATTATTTTCTTACACTCTTCATATTTTTTTGTATCTATTTTTTTATCTAATGTATCTAGTTTTCTTAAAAGTTCTTCTTTTTCTTTATTTAATTCACAAATTCTGTTTTCATATTTAATTGATAATGTTTTATATGTCTCTACACCTACTACACCATCTAATTTGTCTTGATATAGATTGGAAATAGCTTCGACATTTTTTTTGATATCAAGTTCAACCTCATTCAATTTATCTCTATATTCTTTTTCGCTATCATTTATTAAAGCCTTACATTTTAATTCGATTTTTTCTTCATCATATTTATTTAAAAATTCCTTACCTATTTTCTTTATTGCTTTTAATACATCTTTTTCTAACATGGAATAATTAACATAATGTGGAGTACAACTTCTAAATTGTCTTCTTTGAGAATAACTATTACATCTTGTAAATAACGTAGTAGTATATTTGTTTTTTTGTACTCTTATAGAAATTGTCTTCCCACATTCTTTACATCTTAATAGTCCCTTAAATAAATATTCAAAAGAATTATTTCTATTACGTTTTATTTGTGTTCTATTTAATTTTAGTTGTACTCTATCAAATAGTTCCTTTTCTATTATTGCCTCGTGAGTATTTGGAACTATAATTTGTTCAGATTTAGGTACTTTCACTAATTTTTTTGAACGATAACTTAATTTTTTATTTACATGTTGTCTCATGTTTCCAATATAAATTGGGTTAGTTAGAATATATACTATAGTTTGATGTTTCCAAAAACCATATCCATCGTTTTCAGATATTTTTTTTGCATTACTTGTAGTATTTCTATAAATAAGAGGTATAGGAATTTTTTTCTTTGATAAATAATCTGCTATTTCACACAATGTATAACCTTTATCGTACATATTAAATATCTCTTTTACTATTTCTTTTGATTTTTCATCTGGAACAATATGATTTTTATTAAATGTATCTTTCTTATATCCGAAACATGCAAAACTACCTATATAATCTCCCTTTTCTTGTTTTATTTTCATAGCGGAAGAAACTTTTCTTGACACATCTCTTAAATATAAATCATTAACACCTAATCTTATTCCTAACATAGCGTCACCTATATTAGAATCAAAACCATCATTAATTGCTATATATCTTACTCCTCGTTCTAAAAAATACTCTTCTATATATTCTCCAGTTTTATATATTTCACGCCCTAATCTTGATAAATCTTTTGTGATTACGCAATTTATTTTACCCGCTTCAATATCCATTATCATTTTTTTGAACCCAGGTCTATCAAAATTACCTCCAGAATAACCATCATCAGTATATTCTTCAACGATGTTAAAATTATTAAACTTAGCAAAAGAATTAATTATTTGCTTTTGTGTTATTATACTTGAACTTTCATCAATTCTATCGTCTTCTCTAGAAAGACGCGAATAACTAGCACATTTATAAACATAACTCACTTTAATAACTCCTCCTTTAGAATATGTGTTATGTCTATTAGTACAGATAAATTGTATATCATATTATTACTTATTGTCAAATCATCACCCCACTATTATTAAAAATATTATTATTTCTAATTCTATAATAAATAATATGAGTTATTTTTATATTAAATTATAGAATTTTATTCTTACTATAATTAAATTAACTCAAACAAAAAAATAGAATTTCTTCTATCTTCTATTTCTTTCTATTTTTCTCTTAAATATCTCTTAAGTAAAAATGTCATAAAATATGGAAATGTATAAAATTTACCATTAAACCCTATATTTTTATTACATAATTTTATTCCATATTTAACATCTTTATAAGTATCGCTATCAATTAAGTTATTTAAAGAAACTGTTGAATTATCATTTGCTTTAACTTCTACTGGAATAAGTGAATTTTTATCTCTTATAAAGAAATCCATTTCCAAAGTACCTTTTTCATTTTTATAAAAATATAGATTATAGCCACATTTAACTAACATATCTGCAACAACATTTTCATAAATTGCACCTTTATAAGTGTTAAAGTTTTGATTATTTCTTAAATCATCTTGTGCTTCTTCATCAAGCGAAGCAATAAGCAACCCAGTATCCGCAAAATATAATCTATAATTTTCTGGATTATAGTTTCCTTTAAGTGGCAAAGCACAATCTTCCATGCAATATGAAATATTAATTATTCCGGCATCACTAAGCCAATCAGAAACTCCTCTATATTCTCTATTTCTTGCTCCATCAGCAATCTTTGATATTTGAAATTTTTTATTTTCATTTCCTAAAAAAGTTGCTACTTTTCTGTATGCATTAAGTATTCTTGCCTTATCAAAACCTTTTGCATATTTAGCAATATCTTCTTCATAATCCATTAAAATTTGCTCTTGCATAGTTAAGATACCACTAAAATTTTTATTTTCTATGTATTTAGCAACTATAGCAGGCATTCCTCCAAGTACCATATAATCTCTAAAATTATGCATCATAACATCAAATTGAGTAGTAGTAAGTGGTTTACATTCTTTCATGCATTTATACAATTCTTCAATTTGATTTTCTCTATAACCTTTTGCCCATAAAAATTCTTCAAAGTCCATTGGATACATAGTGTAGTCT
>CAKOID010000004.1 GCA_934086355.1 uncultured Bacilli bacterium | reverse complement strand
TTTATAACCCCCCCCCCCGAACAAAATTTCGAGGTCGGGAGAGAAGTTATACAGTCTTATTTCATCTTTTTTATGAATCGTAAATTTATAATTGGATTACTACCCTAATAAAAATATATCAAAAAAAGACACTATTTTCAAGTATCTATCTTCTACTTTTCAAAATATATTATACAACTATCAAATTCGTTGTATATACATAATTTATTTTCTTTATCATCTTTTTTAAATTTATAGAATGTAGTTGCGTTTACATAAACTTTTAATATTTTTGTTTCTGTATCATATTCGTTATTACCGACTTCATCTTTTCTATCAGTAAATTTTATAGTAGATTTATTATTGTGAATTGTTATTTCTTTATAATTTGTATTTTCATTATTCATTTTCCATGTACCAAGAATATTTGTTGGTAATAAAGCAATGCTTTCAGTAGTCTTAAAACCAAAATAACAAAGTATTATAATTACTATTATTTTTATTATATTTGGTATTATTCTAAGTAATTTACTATATACTATTGGGGTTATTAATATACTTACTATTATAAAGAAGATTATATTAATGCTTTCAAATTTAAATATACCAAATAATAATACTAATACACTTATAATGTATCTTACAATATTTAATTGTTTAACATCTTCATATTCAGCATAATCATTTATTAAATCAATTATAACACCAATACCGAATATACCTAATGTTAATAAATAAATCACTCCTAGAACATATTTTTTTTCAATAAATTTATGTACACCAAACCATCCTAAAAGACTTATAAGTAAAAATTTACTATTACTTTTTTTTCTTAAATTATTATATTCTTCTAATTTTTTTTCAAAATATTTTAATTCTTTTTTATTTAATAATAGTTTATATGTAGTTATATAATCGTCATATAATTTTTTAAAATCTCTACTATTATCTTTTTTTGTATAATCATTTGTTAAAGTTTCTATTAATCTTTTATATATTTTTTTGTTTTTTGGATATTTATTATTTAATTTTAAATATATATCATATGATTCTTCATATTTTTTTTCTTTATATAATTTTTCTGCTTCTTTATATTTTTTATCATCTATTAAATTATTTTTTTTAGGAGTATTAACTATAGTTTCTTTTATTACTTTTTTTTGTTCTAGTTTAGGTTTAGTTTGTACTTCTTTAGTTTTAGTAATATTATTTTTTTTGTTTTTATTAGTATTTATTTTTTTCTTTAATGTATTCTTTTTTGCATTTGTCTTTTTTTTATTATTTTTTGTTTTATTCATTATTAACCTCCATCATTTTAATTCATCTAAACTATTTACCATTATCCAATCTTCTAAAGAACTATATTCTGGAATATCAATTCCATCTATTTTTTCTAGATTATTAAATTCTATTATACATAGACATTTCTTTTTCCATTTTTTTTCTTCTATTGGTTCTAAATTTAATTTATCTTTATATTTATCAAATATTTCGTTTATTTCATTTATAGTTAATGCTTTATAACTATCTGCATTAGTAACTACTGCATGGTAAAAAGATTTATTTTCTCCTTTATTAACAAAATATAATTCATCATTTATAAATATTCTAGAATTAGGTATACGTCTAGTGGCATTACCTCTTAAAAGTACTGTTCTTTCTTTATTTATAATTTTATCTAATTCTTTTGTTTTATTATCACAAATTACTATATGTATCACTTCTATCACCTGCATATCTATTCTATCATAATTTATTAATATTTATATAAAAAAATTCATTTTTTGATGAACTTTTTTCTAACAATTTTTACTTTTATTTACTAAATCTTTTATTTTTCTAAAATAATGGTTTATACATGACTTAGAAATATTTATATCAGTTTCTACACTAATTATATAAGCTAATTCATTCATTGTGGTTTCTGGATATTTTTCTTTATATTTTATTACTAATTTTATTTTGTCATCTAGCAAATCTAACATATCATGTTCTTTTAAATAATTTATATTATCCATTTGTTCTAAGCTTGTTTTCATACTTTTTTCTATATTTGCTTGTTCACAATTGTTTAGTCTATTAACCATATTTTTATGGTCTCTATATATTCTTATATCTTCATAGTAAAATAATGAATTAGTAGCACCTAGTAATTTTATAAAATCACTTATTTCTTCACTTACTTTAATATATACCATGTATCCTTTATCTCTACTAATCACTTTACTATTAAATTTCAATTTGATTAATAAGTTATTTATTGTATTAGCATCACTAATATTATTTACTAAGAATTCTAAATGATATTTACTTTTTGAAGGATCATTTATTGAACCGTTTGCTAAAAATGTTCCTCTTAAGTATGAAGATATTTCTTCAAAACTAGAATCTATTATTTCTTTATCTAATTCTTTTATATCATTTTCTATTATATTTACTTTTTCATTTAAAGATAATATAAATATTTTTTTTAGTTTAAACTTTTTTTGTGTTCTTATGGTTAAATTAACATTTATATTATAATTTGCTTTTATTAATTTAAATATATATCTTGCAATATTAGGATTTTCTATATATATTTTAATTTTATTATCTTCTATTATATAAGTATATTTTAAAAATGATAATAGTTCTATTCTTGATTCTATTATATTATTTGGTACTAGTGCTGTTATTTCTTCTTTTATTTTTGTTGTAAAAGTCATTTTATACCTCATCCATTAAGTAAGAAAATATTAAATATGATGTTTTTAACGAATCATGCTTTATAGTTCCATCTTCTTTACTAAAAACATATAGTTTATCACTTATTAATTTTGTATTCATTTTTTCTATTTCATTTTTATCTACTTTAACTATATCTTTTTCTTCTTCTCTTGAATATTTTTGTCTTGTTTTATATGGGATGTTTTTATTATTTGCAATAACTACATCTATATGATTTATATATTTTTCAATTACTTTAATATGGTCGCTTACTTTAAAATCATCTGTTTCACCTGGTTGAGTAAATAAATTGGCTACATACATTTTTTTTGCTTTACTATCATTTATTGCATTTTTTATGCTTTCTATAATTATATGAGGTAATATACTTGTATAAAGTGAGCCTGGTGAAAATATTATTAAATCGGCGTTTTTAATTGCTTTTATTACTTCTTTATTAACTGTAAAATCTTTATCATATTTAAGATCTTTTATTTTTTTTATACTTTTCGTAATATTTTCTTCTCCAATTACTTCTGTATCATCTTCCATAATTCCAACTAATTCTATTTTGTCTTCAGTGTTAGGTAGAATTCTACCATTTATTTTTAATAATCTACACATAAAATCTATTGCATCAGTTAGATTTCCTTTTTGATCTATTAATGCTGCCATTAGTATATTTCTTATTGGGTGATTTTCTAAAGAAGGATTTTTGAATCTATATGATAATAAATCTATTAATTCTTGATTACCATTAGACATTGTAAGCATAACTTTTCCAATATCACCTACTGCAGGTATATTAAGTTCTCTTTTTAATGTACCAGTACTTCTTCCATTATCAGCAACACTTATAACTGCAGTTACATTTACTGGAAATAATTTTAATCCTGATAATAAATGTGAAAGTCCGGTACCTCCACCAAATACAACTACGTTTTTCATTTTATCACGTCCCTTAGAAAAGTATATCATATAAAATAAATATTTGCATTTATATTTTATTAGATTTATAATATTAAATCAAAAGAGAGGAATATTTATGGCAATTATTAATATTAAAGAAAGTTATATTAAAGAACATTATGTACCTTTAAATAATTTAAAAAAAGAAAAATTAACTAATCAAGAAAGTAATTTGTATGTTAATAGGAAATATATTTATAAAATTATAAAAAAGAAATTTAGAAGTGATAGAGAAAAATGTATTGATAAAATATATCAAATTGAATTTCCTAACGCTATAAATATTGTTGATATATTATACGATAATAATAAATTTATTGGTGTAACAAATTATTATTATAGAAATTTAGTAACTCTAAAAAATTATATGCATAATTTGGATTTGTATGAAATAAAAAAAATTATGGAAGAATTTATTAATTTTTATCAATTTGCTTTATCTAAAAAAATGTTATATTGGGATATTCATTTAAATAATATTGGAGTTTCTGATGGTAAATTGTATGTATGCGATATTGACTCAATTGAAACAAAAAGATTTGATGAAAATGATATTAGGTTTTCATTTAATTCTATATTATCACTTTTTTATGAACTTTGTTATAAGGAAACGATTAGAAATAATTATGATAATTATTTAGAGATTATAAGTGATATTAGTGAATCGATAAATTTCTTATTTCATAATTTGACTTTAAATGAAGTAGAAGACATTATTATGAATACTACTCAAGATTATTTGGAAGAAAAAAAATATTTATTAAAAAAGATTTAACTGTTGTATCGGTTAAATCTTTTAAATTGCTCTTCGTTATCTAAATTTGTTTCACTAAGTTCTTTAATTATTTTCTTTTGGGTTCTATCTAATTTTGTTGGAATGATTATATTATATATTAAGTATGTATCACCTTTTTTACCGTATTTTTCATCGTCAATACCTTTTCCACGTAATTTTTCTTTATCACCGTTTTGTGTTCCAGAAGGTATTTCAACTTTTACATTTCCTTGTAATGTTTTTATTGTTTTTTTACATCCCATTATTGCTTCAGTTATTGTTAGTGGTACTTTTATATATATATCACTTTTATCTCTTTGATAAAGTGGATGTTCTTTTACACTAAATTCAATATAAACATCTCCATTAGGACCTCCATTAAGTCCACTTGATGCTTTTCCACTCATTCTAAGTTGGTCATTGTTATCTACTCCACGAGGTACTCTAACTTTTAATGTTTTTTTGCTATTTACAACACCATTTCCTTTGCATGTACTACAAGTACTTTCAAATATTGTACCACTACCGTTACATTTAGAACATGTGGATTGAGTTTGCATCATTCCAAGTATGGTTCTTCTTTCTTCTACAACCATTCCACGTCCGTTACAGTTTGGACAAGTTTTTTCTCCATGTCCACCAGCACCATTACAGCTTGTGCATTTATCTTTTATATTTATTGTAAATTCTTTCTCGCATCCATAAACGGCTTCTTCAAATGTTAGATTGATATGAACTAAGGCATCTTCACCTTTTGTTTGCATTTTTGATGCTTTACGTCTTCTTCCGCCACCAAATGATGAACCTCCGCCCATAAATGTTTCAAAAATATCGCCTAAGTCAATGTCTCCAAAATCAAATCCAGAGAATCCGCCAGAGAAGCCTCCACCAAATCCTCCACCTGCACTTCCATCAAATGCAGCAGAACCAAATTGATCATATTGTTTACGTTTATTAGGATCAGATAATACACTATAAGCTTCGCCAATTTCTTTAAATTTTTCTTGTGCACCTTCTTCTTTATTTATATCTGGATGATATTGTTTTGCCAATTTACGAAATGCACGTTTTATTTCTTCGTCGCTAGCATTTTTATCTACACCTAAAGTTTTATAATAGTCTTTTGCCATTTTTTACACTTCCTCTTTTAATAATTCTAAATATAAATTTAAATTGCTATCAAATTCTTTAAAAGCTTCAGTATATACTTTTTCATCTGTCAAATCTACTCCAGCGATTTTTAATGAGTCTACAGGATTTACTGTACATCCTAACTTTAAGAATTTTTTATAGTTATTTAGGGCTTCAGGATTATTATTATAAATATCTCTTGCAATTTTCATTGCTGCCACATATCCTGTAGCATATTGATAAACATAGAAATTGTAATAGAAATGTGGAATTCTAGACCACTCATACATAATTTCTTTGTCGATTTTAACTTTATTTCCAAAATATTTTTTATTTAAATCATAATAATGATTACATAATAAATCTTTAGTTAATACTTCACCGTTTTGTTCTAGCTCATGTATATCAAGTTCAAATTCACTAAACATTGTTTGTCTTACTACACTTGCTTTAAATCTTTTTATTAATTCATCTATAATATATAATTTTTCTTCTTTATTACTAGCATTATCTAGCATGTAATAAGATAGCAAAAGTTCATTTACTTGACTAGCAACTTCTGCAACGAATATTGTGTAACTATAATTTTGATATGAATTATTCTTTATTGCATAATAATAATGCATTGCGTGACCTAATTCATGTGCTATAGTGGATACTTCATCAAATCTCCCATCAAAATTCAAGAAAACATATGGATGTGTCAAATAACATGCAGTACAATATCCACCCATTCTTTTATTTTTTGTTGGATATACATCTATCGATCTTTTATCAAAAGCTTCTTTTAACACTTCTATATAGTCTTCACCTAATGGTTTTAGAGATTTAAATATTAGTTCTTTTCCTTCATCAAATGTATATTTTCTATCATAATTGCTAACAAGTGGTACGTAAGTATCATATAAGTGTAAATCTTTTACGCCCAATATTTTTTTTCTTAGTTCCCATTGTTTATGAATAATACTCATATTATCATTAATAGATTTTATTAATGTTTTATATACATTATCATCTACTTCATTACTAATAAGTGATGCTTCTAGACTAGAATTATATTTTCTTACATCTGCTATTCCGTTATGCAATTTAATTTGTCCTGATAAAAGTTCAGCACTTGTATTGATTATACTTTCATATCCTTTATATAAAGTTTTAAATGCATTTTTTCTTACATTTCGATTTTTAGATTCTAAATAAGTAGCATAATTGTTATTATTAATCTCTATTTTCTTATTATTTTCATCTTTAATACTTCCAAACTTTAAATCTACATCTGTTAATTTAGAAAATGTATCTTCTGGAATATTAAATGCATCTGATAATTTTGTAATTATCTTTTCTTCTTTTTCACTTAATACATGTTCTTTTTTTCTAAATATATCTTTTAATAATATTTCATACTCTAATAATCTTTTATCTTTTTTATATAATTTTTCAATATCATTATATTCATATTTCATTAATTCAGGAACAATGTATGAAGATAATTCACTATATTTTTTATTTAATTTTATAACATTACCATAAAATTTATTATATTTATCATTGCTTAAATCTATATCATTATTTATATGTGCATATATAAATAAACGTTCTATTCTTTTTGATATATTTGTATCAAATTCTAAAATTTCATAAAGATTTTCGTATACTTTATTTTTATATAAACTAATTTTGTCTATATCGTTATATAATTCATCTATTTCTTTATTAAAATCTTCTTCTGTTTTAAATAATTCGCTTAAATCAACTTTGTATTTATTAGGTATATCATTTCTATTATTATATTTCATTTATCCTCCATAATAATTTAAAAAGAGAGTTAGATAACTCTAACTCTTATCTTTTTATTTATTTACAAATTCTGCTTCACTAGCTCCATCGTCATTAGAATTATCAGTATTATTATTTTGATTTTGAGCTGCTTGTTCTTGGTAAATACGTGTAGCATATTCCATAGCTTTTTCATTTAACTTAGTTGTTTTTTCTTTAATTTCATCTACGTTATTTCCTTCAAGAGCTTTCTTTAAATCACTTATTAATTCTTCAGATGTTTTCTTTTCATCTTCAGTTAATTTTTCACCTAAATCTTTAATAGATT
Source organism: uncultured Bacilli bacterium (assembly GCA_934086355.1). The sequence goes on along the minus strand of CAKOID010000004.1, from coordinate 24,576 downwards.
TTTCTGTAGTAAATATTGCTTGTTCTGCTTCATTTCTTGCATCAGCTTCTTGTTTTTTCTTTTCATCAGCTTCTTTATTAGCTTCTGCTTCTTTCATCATTTTATCAATTTCTTCATCTGTTAAATTAGTATTTGAAGTAATTGTGATATGTTGTTCTTTATTAGTGCCTAAATCTTTTGCAGTAACATTTACGATACCGTTTGCATCTATATCAAATTTAACTTCGATTTGAGGAATACCTCTTGGAGCAGCTGGAATATCTGTTAATTGGAATCTTCCTAAAGTTTTGTTATCTGCAGCCATAGGTCTTTCACCTTGTAATACATGAATGTCAACAGCAGGTTGATTATCTACAGCAGTTGAGAATACTTGACTCTTACTTGCTGGAATAGTTGTATTTCTTGGAATTAGAACTGTCATAACATTACCTAATGTTTCAATACCTAATGATAAAGGTGTAACATCTAGTAATACTAAATCGTCTACTTCTCCAGTTAATACACCACCTTGAATTGCAGCACCCATTGCAACAACTTCATCAGGGTTAACGCTCTTATTTGGTTCTTTTCCAATTTCATTTTTAATTAGATTTTGAATATATGGAATTCTACTTGAACCACCAACTAATACTACTTGGTCAATATCATTCTTAGTTAATTTAGCATCCTTTAATGCTTTTCTAACTGCATCAAGAGTTGAATCAAATAAATCTTTACATAAACTTTCAAACTTAGCACGTGTGATTGTCATATCCATATGAACTGGTCCATCAGCATTTTGTGTTAAGAATGGTAAATTAATATTTGTTGTAGTCATGCTACTTAAATCTTTTTTAGCTTTTTCTGCAGCATCTTTAATACGTTGCATAGCCATTTTATCTTTAGATAAATCTATTCCGTTTTCTTTTTTAAATTCATCTACCATATAGTCCATTAAGCATTTATCAAAGTCATCTCCACCTAGTCTATTATTACCACTAGTTGATTTAACTTCAAATACTCCATCACCAAGTTCTAGTATTGAAACATCGAATGTTCCTCCACCTAAATCGTATACTAAAATTGTTTGTAATTTATCTTGTTTATCAAGTCCATAAGCTAAAGCTGCAGCAGTTGGTTCGTTAACGATTCTTTCTACTTCTAATCCTGCTATTTTACCAGCATTTTTAGTAGCTTGTCTTTCAGCATCATTAAAGTATGCTGGAACAGTAATAACTGCTTTAGTAACTGTTTCTCCAAGATAACTTTCTGCATCTTTCTTTAATTTCATTAATATTTTAGCACTAATTTCTTCTGGTGTATATTTTTTACCATCAATATCAACCTTTTCACTAGTACCCATTTTTCTTTTTATTGAGGCAATAGTGTTATTTGGATTAGTAACTGCTTGATGTTTTGCAGTTATACCTACTATTTCTTCTCCATTTTTAAATGCAACAACACTAGGAGTTGTTCTGTCTCCTTCTGCATTTGTAATAACTTTTGGTTCTCCACCTTCTAGTACAGCAACACAAGAGTTTGTTGTACCTAAATCTATACCTATAATTTTACTCATAATATCATTTCCTTTCCTTTTCTAGAGTAAGTTTAATTATTTCAAAATATTTATTATTCATTTACTTTGACCATAGATGGTCTAATAACTCTATCTTTATACATATAACCTTTTTGTAATACTTCTAATACTACTCCACTAGGTTTTGCACTATCATGTTCCATCAATACAGCTTGATGTATTTTTGGATTAAATTCAATTCCTTCAGCTTCTATTTCTTTTACTTCATATTTATTGAATATGTCAATAATACTTGTATATATCATTTTAAATCCACTTAGGAATTTAGATAATTCATCAGATAAATCATTATCATCTAACATAATTGCTCTTTCAAAATTATCTACTATTGGAAGCAAACTTTTTAAAACATCTTCATTAGCATATTTAAGCATATTTGATGTTTCTTCTTCTTTTCTTCTTTTGAAATTCATCATTTCAGCTTGTGCTCTAATAGCTTTATCATTGCTAGCATTTAATGCAAGTTTTAATTTTTCAATCTCACTTTCTAAATGCTCACATTTTTTATTATCATGTTTTGTATTTTTGTGATTATTGTTTTCATGATGCTTATTATTTTTCTCTATATTTTCTTTATCCTTTTTTAATTCTTCTACTTTGTTTTTTATATTTTCTAATTCTTCTTTAGTTTTTTTATTTTCTTCTTTCATACATTACCTTTCTATGTAGCTTTTTAAATAATCTAAAAGTGTTACAACTTTATCATATTCCATTCTTTTTGGTCCGATGATAGCAAGTGTACCTACTTCTCCATCAATGTTGTAGCTAGTTTTTATAACTGTCGTATCTTTGTCAAAATTATTTTCTTCACCAATATAAACCTTTATATCTTTTTCATCGGTTTCTATATTTTTAACTAATTCCACATCTTCTAATTTATTTATTATTTCTTTTATTTTTTCAGGTTCATTATATTCTGGTTGTTTTAATATATTGGTTTTTCCACCAAAGAATACATCGTCATTATTTTCTTCAAACTCACTAAATGCATTGTAAAAGAAGCTACATAATTCTTCATATTTTTGCATTGTTTTAGCAATTTCTGGTTTTATAACAAATTCTAATTTTTCTAGTATTTCATTTATTGGTGTTCCAATTAACTCTTTATTTACAATCTCACAAGTTTTAACTATTTCTTTTATACTAATATCTTCAGGAACATAAACTTGTCTATTTTCGACATGCCCTGTATTAGTTACTAAAACAGATACGACTTTTTTTTCATCAATAGGAATTATACTAATTTGTTTAAGTATATTATCTCTAGAATTTTTACCAAGCACTACACTTGTATAATTAGTAATATCACTAATAATTTCCATACATTTGTTAATAGCATCACTTAATATTAAATCTTTATTATTTAATATTGTTTGTAATTTTAAAACATCTTCTCCAGTTATTTCTTTTGGTTGCATTAAATTTTCAACATAGTAGTGGTATCCTTTTTCACTAGGTATTCTGCCACTAGACGTATGAGTTTTTTCTAAGTAACCTAATTCTTCTAAATACATCATGTCGTTCCTAATTGTTGCAGATGAACACTTAAATTTTTTACATAATGATTTAGAACCAACTGGTTTTACTGTTTTAATGTATGACTCAACAATTGCTTTTAATAGTTTGCTTTGTCTGTCTCCCACAAAATCACTTCCTTAGCACACATATTTCTTCAGTGCTAATTACATTATAATATTATGCTTAGCACTTGTCAATATATGAGTGCTAATTTTTGTAAATTTTTGTAAATTAAAAAATAGAAAATACTATTTTGTGTTTTCTATTATATTTCTAGCAGCGACTAAACCTGTTGCAGCAGCAATAACTATATTACCTGCTTTACCTGCACCATCTCCAATAAAGTATATATTTTTATTTTTTAAAAGTGCAAAATTATTATCTGTTTCTATTTCATTTGAGAAAAATTTAATTTCAGGACCATAAAGTAAAGTTTCATCATTATTTACACCAGGAATAATTTTGTCTAATGTTTCTAAACCATCTAATATATTTGTTATTACTCTTTTTGGCATTACTAATGCTAAGTCTCCAGCAACTACATCTTTTAGTGTAGGAGTAATAAATTGTTTACTAAGTCTACTTTCTCTAGTTCTTCTATATTTTTTTAAATCTCCTAATGTTTGTATGATTGGTTTACCATCTCCCAAACAATTAGCAATTTTTGCAATACATTCACCATATTCTCTTGTATTAGTTACTGGTTCTGTAAGATTAATTTTTGTTATGAATGCAAAATTACTATTATTTGTTTTTTCATCTTTTAGTGCATGTCCATTTACACATATATAGCCATAATAATTTTCTTTTGTTACAAAACCACCTGGATTAGTACAGAATGTTCTTATTTCATCACCATATGTTTTTGTTTTTATAAAAATACTAGGATCGTAAATAACGTTACATAAGTCTTCTAAAATTTCTTTTCTTACTTCTACCCTTACTCCTACTTCTATACTTTGTGATAGATATGGTATTTTGTGTTTATCTGAGTATTCTTGAACCCATTTTGCACCTGTTCTACCTGGAGCTACTATAACTTTTTTTGTTTTAAAAGATATTTGTTCATTTAACTTCATTGCAATTACTTCTAAATTATCTTTATCTTCTATTATATCTAAAACATCTACATTTTCTAACAATTCTACATTTTTATCTTTTAAATAGTTTGTAAAATCTATTATATACCCTGGTAATTTATCACTTCCTAAATGTTTTTGTTTTATTATTAGAAGTTTAGCTCCATGCTTGGCAATATCTTTTTTTATTTTTAATGCTTCATCCATATTAGAAGGATAAACATCACTATCCATACCAAATTTATTAAATATATCTTCTGTATCTATCAATAACTTTTCTGCTTCACTTTCATTCATATATTTATATAAATCACTTTTACCTAGTTTAGGTGTAAAATTTAATTTACCATCACTAAATGTTCCTGCTCCACCGAATCCAGATAAAATACCACATGGATTACAGTTTTTGCATTTTGTTCCAAATTTATTCATTGGACATACTCTATGGTTAGCAAATTTACCTCTATCTAATAACAATATTTTTAAACTTTTATTTTTATTAATTAATTCATAAGCTGCAAAAAGTCCTGCAGGACCTGCACCTACTATTACAACATCATACATTTTATCTTCCTCCATTAAACTTTTTTTCTAGCATTTTTATTGATTCACCTTTACCGTGTAATATGCTCGATATAGATAAATCGTTATGAATATTATAAATTACATTTGATATCATTTTAGAACAATCACATACATGCAACCATTCTTTTTCTTTATAAGAATCAGGAATATAAGATAGATTAGTTGTATACACACCAGCTAATAAATTTTCTTTATAATATTCATCAAATTTTTCTATTCCTTCTGTAAACAATGTGAATGTAGTAATTACAAATACTTTTTTTATTCCTCGATTTTTTAATTCATCAATTACATCAAACATGCTTCCGCCACTCGAAATCATATCATCAGTTACGATTGCTGTTCTACCTTTTAAATTATCATTTCCACAATAATCATGATTTATTATAGGATTCTTACCATTAACAATTCTATTATAATCTCTTCTTTTATAGAAACTTCCAGCTTCTCTATTTATATTTTCAGACTGAAATGAATTTAAGTATACATCTCTTCTACCAGCTGCACCATTATCAGGTGAGATAAACACAATATTTTTTAAATCCTCTATGCTTAAATCATTAATAACATTTTCTAACACAGTATTTGTTGGAAAAAAATTATCAAATTCTGTATTAAACATGGCATGTTCTACTCCTTGGTCATGAGCATCAAATGTTATTACACTTTTTATATGTTGATTTAAATCTAATAAGTGTAGCATATAACCACACATTAAATTTTCTCTCGTCTTTCTTCTATGTTGTCTCCCAGCAAATAAAAGTGACATAATAACATTAATTTTATCTGCATGGCTATTACATGCACCAATACCATCTAATAATTGAATCATTAAATCATTTGGACTTGTGTGATTTATCATTTGGTGCATTGTATATTCTATACTGTAATTACCTATATCTGTTAACAAATATAAATCTTTTCCTCTCACTGTTTCTTGTATCTCTACTTTAGTGTGACCATCATTAAAGAAAACTTCTTTAATTGGAACTATAAATGTATATTCTTCACTATTTAAACCGTATATTTCTAATAAATGTTTATCTACTTTTTCACCTAATTCTTTAGCACTTTCAAATACTATTAATCTTAATTTTTCATTTTCTACTTGTTTTTTCATTACTACACTCCCTTACACATATAAAAACTAGGTACTTAAAAAGTATCTAGTTTTAGTTAGTCTGATAGTAATTTATAAGAAACAGAAATTAATTTTTTAAAACTATTCTTCTTCATTACTACCACCTATTTAATAATATCATTAAATGTAATATCTTTCAATAACAAGTGTTAAGTAAATGTAGCAAATTGAAATATTAACTGTTTTTTTGTGTAAAATATCCTGGTGTATCACTAGTATCTATTGTTGCATATGTTTTATCTATATATGTACTATTGTACTTAGTCCCGTTACCACCTACTAATTTCACACAGTTAAAAAACATATTATTACTATTTGTTACAGCATCAGTAACAAATTTATCACTTGCATAAATTGTAGTTAGCGCATTGTTATTACTATTAAACATTCCTTCCATATTTGTTACGTTGTTGGTATTAAAACTACTTATATCTATTGTTTCAACTACACACCAAGAAAACATATAGCTCATATCAGTAACATTAGTCGTATCAAAATTATCTAGGCCTTTTATAGTCGTTGCTTGAGTATGACTAAACATGTTATTCATTTTAGTAACATTATTAGTTTTAAAACTACTCACATCTAATGTTGTTGCTTGACTATAACCAAACATCCATTGCATATCTGTGACATTATTTGTATCAAAACTACTTAAATTTATATTTGTGGCTTTACTACCATAAAACATTCTGGTCATATCAGTAACTTTACTTGTATTAAAATTATTTAAATCTAAGTTTGGTATTTTAGTATTATTAAACATATATCTCATAGTAGTTACTTTACTTGTATTAAATTTATTTAAACCTTTTAACGTTGTTAACTCACTATTACTAAACATACTATTCATTTTAGTAACATTACTTGTATCAAAGTTACTTAAATCTAAACTTATGACTTTACTACTGTTAAATATACTACTCATATCAACAACATTACTAGTTTTAAAATTATCTAAACCTTCTATCACAGTAGCATTAGAACCGTAAAACATTTGTGACATACTAGTTACATTACTAGTATCAAAGCTACTTAAATCTAAATTTATGGCTTTACTACTATCAAACATGTTAACCATATTACTAACATTGCTTGTATTAAAGTTACTTAAATCAAGAGCTGTTGCAGAAGTTGAACCAAACATACGCTCCATATTAGTAACTTTACTTGTATTAAATTTATCCAATCCATTTATTGATGTTGCTTGACTATAAAGGAACATACAATTCATATAGATTACGTTACTTGTATCAAAATTACTTAAATCTAATGAAGTCGCACTACATCTATGAAACATATAAGACATATTTACTACATTGGATGTATCTATCGTACTTAAATCGATATTAGTTACTTTTCTCAATCTACTAAACATAAAATCACTGTAATCAGCCATTTTTGGATTAGTAAATTTAGTATAATAATATATGATTCCAGAGTCATACCAAACATATATTGGAACAGTCGAATCAGTAGTAGATATAATATTATCATCTGTTATGTCAATATTTAATGTAGTGGCTCTAACTATATTTTGAATATTAACATCTTCAGTTTCATAAGTAGCATCTACATTACCAGCTAATGTTTTAATTTTAACATTAAAATCACGGCCATTTATAAATGTTGATTTTGCTATTTTAAATCTAAATTCTAATATAATGTTGTCTTTTATTTCTTCATTGGAATTATTTGATATAATTATAGCTATTTTTCTAACTTGATTAGATTCATATAAATCATATTGCTCAGTATCAATTTCAAATAATAGATTACTATTCATTGTTGTTAATTCATTTAATTCAGCTAAAGTATAAATAGAATCACTTTTATTCGTTATATCTATTTCATATGAAATGCTTGAATTACTCGGCAATGTTACAAATAAGCTTACAGTATTCTTTGTAAACTTATTATTATAAGTTTCATAGGCGCCACCTATTTGTTCTTTAACAGATGTATTAGTTATTCTAATATCATCATCAGATCTTACTACTAATTCTCCACCAATTTGAAGTTTAGTACTGAAAGCTGAATAAACTATTGTAGTTAATAATATCGAAATCAGTAGAATTATACTTATAAGTACATCTTTATTTGGTTTAATTGTTGTCACCTACTTTCGATTATATTATAAAAATTATTTTTTTATTTCTTTTTTATTATTAGGATTTTTTTCTAAAAATGCTCTTGTTAACCTATATTTGTATAATGTATTATTCTTAACAATTATAAAGAAACATTTTTCATTCGGTATTGCCTCATAATAATAAATTGGCACTTCTAAAGTTTGAGCCGCATCTATCATTTCTTCTATCGTATCTGGGTAAATGATATTGCTAAACTTACTTTCATCAATTGATACTTTTCCATTGACAATTATTCTATCATATTGATTCAATATTTTTTTTACTGTTTCTTTGTAGTTGTCTTTTTTTAAACTTTTAATATAAAAATTTACATCTTGTATAATACTTAATATTGATATTATTGTTAATATAATAGAGACTATAAATAATAAATAATTTGATATACATGTTTTACTACTATCTATAAATGTTCCACTATCATTTATTTCATCAGTATCCATAGAAATGCTTAAAGTTTGTTCTGATAAGGGAATACTTATTTGCATTTTACTTGTTTTATCCAAAGCTTTTTCTAAACCATCAATATCACCTTTATTATCTACTTCTAAAGATAATATTAAATTACTACTTACAATTAAACCATAATCTCTTTTGTATGAATTAACTAATTCATTATACTTGTCGTAATCTATATCTATTTCTTCTGTTATCGTATAATTATTATCTTTTTTAAAAATATTTTTATTACTTACTAAATTTTCTTTTTTTGAAAAAAGTATTTTTGAAGGTGAATCCTTTTCTGTGATTTGTATTTCACCAACAACTTTATAATTAGTATCAAAATCTATATCAATATCAGAATGCATTTGGTAATCAAACCTAACATTAATTGTTTTAATTAAACTTGCAACGTACTGCATTCCCTCTTCTAAATAACTAGTACTATAATAGTCGTTATCCTTTAAATAAATTTTATAATCTATTTTTCCATTTTCAGAATATTTTGCTAACCCTTCTTGTGAATTGAATTTAATAGATGCTTTAAAACATAAAATTGTTGCAATTATTAATAAAATAGTTGTAGTAATTTTCGTAATTAAAACTACTTTTGGTTTTAGTTTTCTACGTTTTATTTTATACAATTTATCTGTACTAAAATATTCAATATTTTTCATTTTATTTTTCCTCCAATATCCTACTTAACCAAACTGTTGGGTAGCCTATATATTCTATCTTGAACTTTACAACTCCAATAATATCTTTATTTGTAACTATCCAACTATCCTCTATCTGTTCTTTTCTGTCTCCTTTTGTATTAATGTGATAATTATCCTCAATTTTATCTATATTTACAATTCTATGAACATATATTTTTTGTCCATTTTTGAATACTAGAATATCACCAATTTTTAACTTGTCTAAATGTTTTTGATAACTTTTATCAACTACCACTGCGTCTCCTATATTTATAGTGGGTTCCATTGATCCTGATCCAATTACTGCCATCCAATATCTAAATAAATTACTATTTAATGCAATTAGTAATGTAATTAATACAATTATTATACTTGTAAATATTCTTTTCCCATTGTTTTTATCTTTTAAATCTATTTTTTTGTCTTTATCAAATCTAAAATATATATTTCTTTTTAATAATACTGGAAATATCATTAGTAACACTGATTCAAGGTATATTCCTAAATCTGGTGTAACTGGTAATATATATGGATATAATTCTAATATAAGTCTATAAATAATATTTTGTACTAGGCCATATTTGTATGCAAATGCTGTAAGCATCCAATTTTTAAATATACTTGGTAATATAATTACGGTACTAAATTTTAAAACATCTTCTAATTTAGTTAAATCATAAATTTTAACATTTAAAACTATATCTATGGTAATGAATAAAATAATAGTTAAAACAAAGATAAAATTATTTTTTTCACCTTTCTTACTTATTTGATATCTTAATAGTTCTGATGAACAAATAACTAAAATAATAGGAAAAATGTTTTTTGTAATACTTATTATATCAGTTTTAAATGGTGATTTGATATAGCCAAATATTAGTCCTATACCATACATCATTATGATAAAAGCTATTAAATAAAATGTAATAAAGAAAATTAAATTCTTTTTATACATATATTTATCTTTTTCATATCCCATTAAAAAATATATTAATGTATTTATTATTGTAAGCATTATAAATAATGTGTAATCATTAAATATATTTTTTACAAAAACACTTAAAAGGAATACTATTATTAGGATTAATTCAATAATAATTAATCGTTTTTCACTTTTTATCAAATTAAAGTACCTCCTTTTAAATATTTTTCTAAAAAATATAATTGACCTGAAAGTGGCAAATGCCACCTTCAAATCTATCAACCTATCATATTAATATTGGACAAATGGAATTGTTATATTTAAATTTGTGACTGTTACATCGTCTGTAGGCAACTCAGATGTATTTGCATTTTTATTGTAGTAAATTTTCAATTGAACTTCTTTTGATTCACCAACAGCGAATGTGTTGCCTGATTGAACAGTTGCTCCTCCATCAACGTATGAAAGTGTATAAGTTATATTTTTACATACATTACTAGCATCAGTTTCTGTTGCTTGTGAATTTTCTAAAGGAGTACAACTTGGCTCTGGCAATGCAAATCCACTATCAATTTTTGCTGGAAAATCTCCGTTATTTTTTATTTTAAAATTATAAGTTATATAATCTCCTGGTGTTTGTAATTCAACACTATAAGTTTCAATAGAAGTATCACCATTAATTAGAGGTGCGGTAACTTCTTTTGCAGTCACAGTCATTCCATTATCATTACCGACATTAGCACTACCTAAATCAGTAAATATAATTGACCATTTAGCTCCTTTGACTGTTCCGCTACCTTTGATGTTTAAACTTGTTGTATAAGCTGCCCAAACCATAGAAACACCTATAACTGCAACAATAACTGCGATAACTGTTCCAACAACTCCTAGATTCTTTTTCTTATCCATAATTTTTCCTCCCATTTCAAACATTTTTTAAGTAGATGATAGTATTTTATGTTGTCAATTTTATTATTTAACAAAATTTGTGATAGGTTAAATTAAAATAGTTTTTTAATATTAATAAAATAATCAACAATAACTCAATTCAATACAATAAAATAATTAATCGTAGAATTAAGGCTATTTTTTATTACTATTCTACTACGCTAATAATTGTAACATATTTTTTAATAAATTAATATATTTTTAAAATAAAAAATAAAATATCATAAATCTTTATTCCAATTATTTTTTCGATATAATTAATGATTGTCGAAATGACTTTTATGTCTAATTAACATTATAAAAATATAAATAAAAAAAGAAAAAAAGTTCGTATAAAAACAAACCTTAATCTATTTACAAATTATTTTTTCTTTTCCACCCATATATGGTCTTAGAGGAACTGGTATGTTAACACTGCCATCTTCGTTATAATTATTTTCTAAAAGTGCAATTAACGCTCTTGTACTTGCAAGAACCGTATTATTTAAAGTATGTAAATAGTAATTTCCTTTTTCACTTTTTACACGTATTCCGAGTCTTCTTGCTTGGGCATCTGTTAAATTAGAGCAACTACCTACTTCGAAATATTTCTTTTGTCTAGGACTCCAAGCTTCTATATCACATGATTTATATTTTAAATCTGCTAAATCGCCACTACAGCATTCTAGTTGCCTAACAGGAATATCTAGGCTTCTAAATAATTCTACAGTATATTGCCACATTTTTTCATACCATTCATCACTGTCCTCCGGTTCACATAATACAATCATTTCTTGTTTTTCAAATTGGTGTACCCTATAAATTCCTCTTTCTTCTATACCATGTGCGCCAACTTCTTTTCTGAAACAAGGACTGTAAGAAGTCATAGTTATTGGCAAGGCTTCTTTATTAATTATTTGATCTTTAAATTTACCAATCATAGAATGTTCACTTGTACCAATTAAATACAAATCTTCACCTTCTATTTTATACATCATTGCATCCATCTCAGAAAATGACATAACTCCTGTTACAACATTGCTTCTTATCATAAAAGGAGGTATGCAATATGTGAAGCCTTTGTCTATCATAAAATCTCTGGCGTAACTAAGCATAGCACTTGAAAGTCTGGCAGCATCACCCATTAAATAATAAAAACCGTTTCCACTAGTTCTACCACTTGCATCTTTATCAAGTCCGTTAAATCTTTCTAATATATCTGCATGATATGGTATTTCATACTCAGGAACAAATGCTTCGCCAAATCTTTTTAATTCAACATTTTTAGAATCATCTTCACCAATAGGAACATCATCTGCAATTATATTTGGAATCACCATCATTTTTTCTTTTATAATTTTAGATAATTCATCTTCTCTTTTCGTAAGTTCATCTATTTTGTCGTTCATACTTGATACTTCTTCTTTTATTTTATTAGCTTCTTCTATTTTTTTATCACGCATTAAAGCTCCTATTTTACTACTAAGTTTATTTTTTAATGCTCTTTTTTCATCCATATTTAATTTAACATTTCTATATTCATTATCTAAATCAAATACTTCATCAACTATTCCTAATTTTTCATCTTGAAATTTCTTCTTTATATTTTCTTTAACTAAATCTTTATTTTCTCTAATCAATTTTATATCTATCATATAAATCCTTCTTTCTAATATAAAAAAGGATAGTACAAGGAGCATAAATTATGCGGTACCATCCTTTTTTTACTTAATTAACATAACGGCTTTAAGCCGGTGATGATTAGTCACTCTATTAGGTAGATTAAATAATTTTTATTATTGATTCACACCATCCATCAATTCTCTTTAAATAAAACATTATTATAGTCCTAAATAATCAATTTCAACATCCTTATTATATAAATTTTATTAACATATTGTCAAGATAAAATGTATTTTTCATAAACAAAACAAGAATTAATTTGTAATTCTTGTAACGTCATAACCATATAATTCTAATATACTAACAACCTTTTTACTTTTTATTCCTTTCTTACAATAGAAATAATATTTTTTATTTTTATCTAAATACAATGAAGGATTATATAGCAATTTTTCATATGGATTATAGTCTGTTTCTAAATTTATTAATTCACCATCATGTGGGAATTCTTCTATTTTTATTGTCTTCATATAATATTATATGATTAAAATGAAAAAAGATTAATTATAAATATTTAATATAGTTATTTATAATTAATACTTTAAAGTCATCATCAGGATTACTATTATTTAATATGTCATAAATAATAAGATTAATTTTCTCTTTTAGCAATATTTTTTCTTCATAATCTAATTTATTGATTCTTTGCTTTATATTTAAATCAACCAAATCTATATAATAATCTAATAATTTATATAATTCATTTTTATTACTTGAATTATTATTATATATTCTATCTAATTCTGGAATTATATTAATTATTGTATCTAGTAGATTACTATTTAGTAAAATACTATCAATTTTATTATATGTTTTAAATATATATTTGTTTATGTATTCATCTCTATTTATAATGGATAGTTGTTCTATATAACTATTTAATAGTTCTTCTAAATCTATTGTATTTTCTTTTTTATCAAAACTTTTTTCTAAATTATTCAACCAAATACCAAGTGAATTAATTTCACTTTTTTTTCTATTTATTAAGAATTCATTATTTTGTGTATCATTTATTAAATTAGAGGCAATTATGCTATCTTCATTATCAAATTTATTATCGTTATTTAAATCCTTGGTTTTAATCATTTCAAATATTTCTTTATTTTTTATTTCTAATTTATTTATTTCATTTTCTAGTGATTTTACTTTATTTTTTAATCTTGAAATTAGATTAGTTAATTCATATAAACTTATATTTTTTAGTATTTCATTAACTCTATTATTTATATAATTTAATAAACCGCTTACTAACTTATCGCTAGGGTCTGTATACAATAATTCTATTTGAATGATAATTAAATCTTCGATATTAGTATTATTTAATTTATTCTTTATGTAACTTACTACACTGTCATCAGCATTCTTATGTATTAAATAATAATTAACCATATTAACGATATTATTCATAGCAATCCCTCTTATTCTTATTAAAGTATATCAAATAATAAAAAAAAAATAAAGTAGATTTCTTTATTTTAGTTATGTAAAATATATATTTTTTTATTTTTATATGAATCATCAACAAATTCAATAGGTTTATTATATGTATTTTCAAATGTTATTTTAAGTTTATCAAAGTATTCTTTAACTTTTTCCATATGTTTCACATCATCACTACATTCTGTTAATAATATTTTTTTGTCTAAAAATAAGAAATAGTGTGCTAAATATTCTAAATTACTATATAATCCTTTTGTAAATAAAACATCAGAATTATTTAATACATACTTATTAAAATTTTCTTTTTTATTATTGTTTTTTATATAACTTTTTCCTATTAAAAATGTATTATTATTTTTTAAAACCCTATTATCTTTATGATTAGTTAACTCTAATAATTTAATGTATTTTCCAAATAATTCATTTTGCTTTAAATAATCTATTAATGTTTTTTTATTTATTTCATTTTCATTAGTCCAATCACAATATTTTCTATCAAAAGGACATAGTGTATTTTCTAAATATTCATTAATATTTTCAAATGCCATTCCTAATTCACAAAAATATTGTCTTAATAATTCAATATCTAACATTTTACTCCCCCTTTGTTAGTATTTTTCTATAATTTTTAAAACCATCAATTATATCGCTATTACTAAGATTTAATTTGTTCATTATGTAAAAAATATCTTTATCTTGATAATTATTAATTATTTTTATAACTTCTTCAACATTTTTAAAACTGTTTCCATTTTTATATATAAATGGTATAGATAAAAGCGTACCTAAACAGTATTCGAATTCTACTATATATTTTTCTCTATTATTTTTTCTAAATTTTGATGAGCTTAATCTTTTAATATATTCTATATCATTTAATCTATATCCGGAATCACCAATTTTATAGTATGAACAATATGATAATTCTGCTAGTATGCTTGCAAATTCAGAATATTTTTCATGAAATTTATTTACATGTATTATTTCGTGAAGAATTGTTGGAATATCAAATTTTTCAATAAATATTAGATTAGTATCAACTAAGTATAAACAACAAGATTCAATATTATGCGAAACTATGATGTCTACTTTATTCATATAGTATTCGTAGTTTATTTTTCCTATATAATTTTCTAAACTATTCATATTTCCGTTGCGTTCGTATATCAGTTCATCATTCGTATATATATACTTAGTAATATTTTTGATGTATTCAAGTTCATTTAAATCAAATTTTTCTTTCTCATCAAAGTTTTTTTCATAAGAATACATACTTTCATATATTTCTGAGATTTTTTTATTATCTAATTTTTTATATATTTTATTAAATTCAGAAGTATATTTATTTTTTTTCATGGAATTAACAAACAAAATAATCTTTATAATATTATACGCAAATTTTTCTTGTTGTTTTTCACACTCAATTTTATTAAAAGAGTCAATATATTCGATAAAATATTTTAGTAAAGTTTCCATATTGTCCCCCTTTTTTTGTGTTTATATAGTAACATCAAATGTTAATTATGTCAAAAAAAATAAATCTAATATATTTTAGATTCATTTTATTATCTTAAATGGTAGCGGCGGAGAGGGTCGAACTCCCGACCTACCGGGTATGAACCGGTCGCTCTAGCCAACTGAGCTACACCGCCATTTGTAAGAACAAATTAATTATAACAAATATAATTTGTTCATGCAAGTTTTTTTATTCTTCGCTATCTTTTTTTATTTCAATAACTTCTTTTCCTTTATAATTACCACATTCAGTACAAGCTCTATGAGGTCTAATAGCTGCACCACATTTTGGACAAGTAGTCATTCCTGGTAATTCTTTTTTTAAATGAGTACGACGCATTCTCTTTTTAGTTTTACTAGTTCTTCTAAATGGAACTGCCATATTATCACTCCTTCCTTACTATTCGCTTATTAATTCCCATCCATCCCCAGATGTGTTGGAAGGTTTTATATCTTTAGACACAACACGAATGGGAATTTCCAATACAATATTCTCCCATAAAATTGGAGATATTTCAAGTAAATTTTTATTATTTTTATAAATTTCTTCAAATTTTCCTATATTTTCTTCAATTTCTGTTGTGAAATCATAAGGAACATCATTTAAAGTTATTGCACAAGGTAAAATCATTCTTCCAGTAATTTTTACATTTAAATTGATATAATCATCATAATCTACTAAAACTTCACCTGATACATGCAAATCTTCTAATTTTCTAATGTCAGTGTTTTTATAATAATCTTCATCAATTACAAAATCACTGTCAATATTCATTTTTCCAAATCTATTTAAATAATTTAAATCTATTTTCATTACATCATCTTATTCATTTGTTGCATTAATTGTTTTACTTGTTTTTGGCTAGGTTTTCTACCCATACCACTCATTAATGTTTCTATCATTTTTTCATTTATGGGTGGATTTTTCTTAAAATATTTTTGCATGTAGCTTTTTGCTATAAAGAATCCTGCTAATGCACCAATAATTAAACCTACAAGTACTAATAATATATCATGTAACATAATATCCCTCCTTACTAAGATTATACTAGATATAATATATTTTTACAAGAAATTTATTTTGATTTGTTACGTATATTTTCTTCTTTACCTTTTGTAAAAAAATTATAATAATTATGAATAAAATCACATACAAATAAATTTGTTATTTCTTTTAGATTACATAAAAATACGTTGTTTTCTTCATTACTTTTAATTCTCATGTGACTTTTATATATTATCATTTTGCTTTCTTCTTCACTAAAATAATTATGATACATATGTGTATTTATAAATTTTGTATAATCTTCATCATTTTTTAATTTGTCATAAATATATTTATTAAAAAAATCCATATTAATTGGTAAACATATTTCATTAAATAAATCAAAAGCAACTACAATATTTTTTCCTTTATAATTATATATGCTATTTAAAAGTGTATAAATGTTTTCGGGCATATTTTTTGCTACCGCTATAAATTTTTTATTTATTTTAAAAATGTAAAAAGTTCTCAATATAATCACCTTAATTACTATATCAAGAACTTAGTATTTATTTTGTCGAAGTGTGAAGTACTAAAAACGTCCTCCTCCGCCTCCTCCACCAAATGAACCACCACTTGATGAACCGCCAGAGAAACCTCCGCCTCCTCCACTTCCAGAGCTTGAACTTCCCCATGAACCAGCGTCTAATGATTCTGGCATATATAATTTCATTTCAGGTTTAGCCATAAATAATATATTATTAGAAATATTTGAAAAAGAATCAATATAATTACTATAATTATATACAAAAGAAACATTATCAATTATACTATTATCTATATCTTTTAACTTCATACTATTAAGTACTTTATCACCTATACCAAAAACAGTTGCATATATTAGGTATTCTTCCCATAAGTATACTTCTGGAATATCTTTTTCATTTAATCTAGAAAAATCATTTAAAAAGTTTCTTAAACCAAATAATTCTTTTCTCTTTTCTAATCCTAGATTAGTTAATTTAATATTTAATTTAAATGTTATTTTTCTTAAATAAAGAAATAACATTATTATTGCCAAAATATTAGTTATTATTGATAAATAAATAAAATGATTATTTAATAACGTATTCCTTAATAAAATATAATTTATAATTTGGAATATAACAATTATTGTATACTGTTTATATCTTTTAAGTGAATAAATTAATAAAAAGAATATTCCTAAAATGTAAAATGGAGTAAAAAAACTTATTATTGATGATACTACAAAAATAACATTAATTTTTATTGGCTTTTCATCATCAGTTTCAATAGTATAACCTTTATCTTTTAATTCCTTTAAAAACAAATTTTTCCAGTTTTTAAATCTATCAGTATTAATTTTTTTTATTTTCTTTAATTCTACTTGATTGCTGTGTTCAAATATCAACTTTACTAAATAACTATCTGTATCGGAAGCAACATTATAATTATCTTTATTCAATATTAATATTGGATGTTTTTTGTTTGTATCATCTAATATTATTATTTTTTTTCTTATTAAATCTAATATTGCACCTGATATTTCATCTTTTGATAATTTACTGTCTATTAATATTCCTGCAGAAACTATTGATATGTCTTTTGGTAAGTCACGTGTGTAAATAGGATCTACTTTTTTTATTTTTCTATTTCTAAATTTAGGTATAGAAATAATTAAGTAAGATAATAATATAGATAACATTGCTAATATAATTGATTTTATTTCATTTAATATTTCTGTTTTTATTAATTTATTTTTAAGATTGTTTCTTTCTTCTGTAATTTTATTTTTTAATTCAGTATTAAATACTTTATCAGAACTACAACTTGTTATTTCATATGCATAATAAGTTTGTTTTTGTATTTCAGATTCAAAATTATTATATTCGTACGCATCTACTTTATCTTTATATTCATATAATCTATTTAAATAATATTCTGTTTTTTCTTCATTATTATATTCATTAATTGAATTTAAAACAGCAATATAATTATTCATAGATGGCACTGATTTTAAAGTATAAAATTTACTTTCTATATTATTTTCTCTTTTTTCATTTGAAATATTTGCCAATTCTGTTTCATAATTTATTATTTTATCTAAAGCAGAAACATTAGTAGTTTTATTTGAATTGTTTATAACGCTTTTGTCAAATACTACCCTAATATCTATTGCAGTGTTTGAATTCAAATTGTTTATAGAAGCTTCAACTTTTTCGTTTGATATTATATTACTTTTACCGTTTTCTGGACCATGTGCCCATACTTTTATAATGTCTTTATTATTAGGAATATTAACATAAACTCTTAAGTTTTTAATAGATTCGTTTAATGCTGTATCAAATATACTCCATCCAAGTTCACCAACATCATCATGCAAAACTGCCATATTGTTTAAAATATATTTTATATAAAATGCTTTTTTCTTACTACTAGGCATGAAAATTTTAGTAGATAATCCGCCATCAATTATGTTTTCAGTATAAACTCCATAATCTCCAATAGAAGCGTATTCCACTTTTTTAAATAATTTTCCATCGAAGTTGTTAAAGTTGAAATCATGATTAATACTAACTGATTTAATCTCTTTTATCATCATATTATTACCATTATGTATACTACTTCCACCATATGAAGTATCATATGCATTAAACTCTACTGAGTTGGAATTTCTATACTTTATTATTCTTTCCATTCCATTATAATGACCCTCTAAATCAAAATATTCTTCGATTTCTAAATCACCATTGTTTAAAATTGTTGCATTTATATAATAGTCATTTATTCCATCAGCAAACACCATTTTGGGAGTTAATATAACTAAAACTCCTATTATAAATAATAATATTTTTTTCATTTTTACCACTCTTCTCTATTATAATTATAAGTTACTTGAAGACAATAATCAATTAAAATATTGTAAAATTAAAAGAACAAATTAATGTTCTTAAATATTATTTGATATTAAAAATAATTAATTCATGTTGACTACGTGTAACTGCAACGTAATATAAATACTTATCTTTATCAAAATTATTTATTATTACAACTGAATCAAATTCTAGTCCTTTAGATGCATAAGCGGGCATTATTATTAGATTTTTATTAAATTTTTCTGTATTTATATCGACTATATTAATCTCACTTATTTGTTCTTTTATGTTGTCATGTATTAGATTTGCTTCTTCTATACTTTTTGTTATAATTGCTACACTATTATATTTATTTTTTAAATAATTAATTTTATCTATCAATAAGTTATAATCTAATTTATCAAAAATACTTACTGGAATGTTGGTGTTGCGTCTAACAGCACTAGAATGTTTTAAATTAAGAATCTTATTTGAATATTCTATTATTTCTGGACTTGATCTATAAGTTTTATTTAATTCAACGTATTTGCTTACACCATCAAATATACTTTCTAATATATTTAGATTATCATATTTATAAAATGGATTTATAGTTTGATTTATATCTCCTAATATTGTAAAATCAGTATTTCTAAATAATAATTTTATTATTTTATATTGTAATAGAGTATAATCTTGTGCTTCATCTATAACAACTAATTTAGTACTTACTCTATATGGAATATTTGTAAGCAAAAATTTAAGATAAATAAATAGAGTTGAATCTTCGTAATTTAATACTTTTTTATTTAGATTTTTTATATTTTCATTTCTATTAAAGTATCCATTATAATCATTTAAAAATTCTTGACTATCATAAAAGCTTTTATAAATATCTTTCATATTTGTTGTGGTATTTATATTTTTTAATAATAATGATTTTATTCTAATATTATCTTGCTTTTTTCCACTATAATATCTATTGTTAATTTTTTCTGTTATATAATCAAATCTATCAAATAAATTAAATTTGTTATATCTATTTTTTAATAAATTATTTAATTCTTCTTTTGATATAGTTTGTTCTTTATATGTTATATCATTAATAAATCTAGTTAGATTAGTGATTGTTTTTGCATAATTTTCTAAGATTGGTATTATATTATCACTAAGTTTATATTTTATTAATTCGTTATTTTGATATTCATTTTTATAATATCGTGCTAAAAATTCACTGTATGGTTCTACTCTATAATATTCTTTTATGTAAGTTGATGCAAATTCATGAAATGTTGTTATTAAAGTGTTATCTTCTCCTAGTTCTGGAAGTACATTACCAATATATTCTTTAAATATATTATTAGGTGAAAATATTAATACGTTATTACTAGTTAAATAGTCTAATTTATAAAGTAAGTATGCTATTCTATGAAGTGCTACGCTTGTTTTACCACTACCTGCTATACCCTGAACTATTAAATTATTTGTTTTATCATCTCTAATGACTACATTTTGTTCTTGTTGTATTGTGTTAACAATATTTTTCATATGTTCACTAGAATTTTCTTTTAGAACGCTTTGAAGAACTTCATCATCAATATTTATTGTAGTATCAAAGACGTTATCTAATTTTCCATTATTAATTTGATATTGTCTTTTTAAAGTTATTTCACCTTCAACAATTCCATCTGGAGATTTATAATTAGCTTGTCCTACTCCATAATCGTAAAACATAGAACATATTGGACTACGCCAATCGTATACATAATAATTTAGGTCTTCTTCTACATTAGTTATACCAATATATACTTTATCTTCTGTTTCATTAGTCTTAAAATCTATTCTAGCAAAGTATGGTTTATTTTGAATAGAATATAATTTCTTAAACTTTTTTGATTTTTGTTCTAGAAAAAAAACTTCTAAATCATTACTTGTTCTTAATGTTTTCATTTCAGCGGGATCTAGTTCAGCTTTATTATCCCACATCATTTTTTGAAACTCTCTTAATTTAGTTTCCTTATCATAAAGATTCGTACTAAGTGTTGATATTTGTTTTCTTACAATATCTATAGTACTTTCAAGTTTTTTATTTTCAAGCAAAAGATCGTTTTTAGATATACCCATTTTACCTCCATAAAAATGTCTTAAAAAACTAAACAAATTAATAATAACATACAATATATAGATTTATCAAGAATAAATTATAAATAAATACATTTTATATAATAAAACAATTGACAATTATATAGTGTATTGGTATTATTGTATTGACAGTATGTTTCCCCCTAAATAATTTAAATGATATATACAATTTATTTTCAATTTTTCAAACATACTGTCTTTTACTTAATTTATTATATTTAAGTAAATATAAACATTCATTTCTATATAAAATAAAAAGATAACAAATATAAAATATTTTATAATAATTTTTATATAATGCTTGTTATCTTTTTATTTTAGTAATTGCAATGCTAAAGTTTTAGATTTGCTTCTTAATTCTTTTCTAGTTTGTTCAAAGAATTCATTCATTTCTGGTGATTGAAAATCTTTTTCTTTATCTAAATAGGATAATATTTGTTCTTCTATTCCATCATTTAAAAAGAAATTATCTCTTAAATTATACAATGGATTATAAATTTTGCCTTCATTATTAAATAATTTTTTATATTTGAAATCATTCATAGTTAAATAATAATATTCGTCATTAACAATAAATTTGTATACTCCACCAATTAAATTATTTAATTCAATTAACATTCTACTTGGTACTAAAACATCATCTGCAGGTTTAATTTTATATTGTTTATTTAATCCCATTGCTATTTCTACAAGATTATCGATTGATATTGTTTCTTTACTGTAGACTATACTATTATCGTATTTTTTTACTAATACATTATCTTTATTAAAAATATCAATTTGATTGCGTTTTATAACTTTAAATTTACCGTAAGATAAAGTATCAACGCAATATATCCCATCTTCTAATCTGTTTAATAAATCAATTATTTCTTTTTCTAATTCTGTATTTTTCATATTTAATTTTCCTCTTTATTAATTTTCTTCTAGATAGAAATTTGGTTTAGTGAAGAGTTCTAATTTTCTTACTTCTTCATCTAATTCATTACTTTTTATTTTTGTTGCTGCACTGTAGATGTTTCCCCCACCATTCATTTTATTCATTATTTTACTAACATCTACTTTTCCTTTACTTCTAGCACTTATTGAAATTAACTCATCATCTATAAATCCTGCGGCAAATGCAGCATCAGCTTTAAATCTCAATAGATAGTCAGCAACTTTAGCAAGTTCTTCTTTTGTATATAAAACATCATCATCTGCTATACATATGGCAATACTGTATGTTATAAAATTTGCTTTACTTACTAAATCTTGTACTCTTCTATCGCTTTCGAAATCAGTTGCAAAAAATTCATTTACTTTTGCTATATCTGCTCCTCTATCAAGTAATTTAGATACAGTATTCATTGTTTTGCTGTTACAATTTTTTGTATATTTATCAGTATCCAAATATATACCTGCCAACAAATAATTTGCTATGTTTTTTGTAAAATTTATTTTATATGATATTAATAAATTAGTCATTATTTCTGCAGCACTAGAAATATTTGTATTAATATATTTATATGGTGTTTCGATCTTATTATCATTTTGTTTATGATGATCAATTACAATTATATCTTTAAAATAATCTAAATAATCTTTACAAGGTAAAATATCTTTACAACTTACATCTAGAGTTATTAATAAATCTTTATTTGTTTTGATTTTTTTATATTCTTCATTATTAATATAATTTATTGTAGAATTAGTACTGTCTATCATTTGTTTTACGCCTGGTTCAACTTTGATTTCTTGATCATTATATAGTATATAAACATCTGTTTTGAATTTTTTTGCTATTTCACTCATAGCAATACAAGATGCTATTGAATCAAAATCTGCTCCAATGTGTCCTGTTAGTATAACTTGTTTAGATTCACCTATTTTTAATTCTAATATTTTTTTTATTTCGCATATATTTGGCATAATATCACCCATGTAACAATATTATAGAGGTTATTTTTATTTTGTCAAATAAAATCTTGTATGTTAGAATATATTTTAGGTGATATGATGAATAATTTGAAGATTAAAATAGTTTTTTTTGATATAGATGGAACATTAACTAATTCTAATAAAGTTATTAGTGAAAATACTATTAATACTTTAAATAAATTAATAGAAAGAAATATCTTTATAGTACTTTGTTCAGGAAGAGCAAATAGTTATATAAAACAATATTTAAAACAAATTAATAAATCTAAATATAGTATTTCAAATAATGGAGCATTAATATATGATAATGAATTAAATAAGATTATTATTTCACATACGTTATATAGTAAAGATTTAGAATATTTATGGAATTACTCAAATGAAACTAAATCAAGTTTTATAATTAATACTGTTAATAATAAATATTCTAATAATTTTGTAAAAAATAAAGAAGATAAAATTATTATTGACAAATTATGTGATATAAAAGAAGATAAGGTGCAGTTAGTAATTAGTAATGATGACATTAATGTAATGAAAGAATTAGAATTATATATAAATAACAAAACTAATTTAAAAGTAATTAATCAATCGTTCGATTATTTGAATGAAATTAAAGATGGATATTATTTTTTTGATGTTGTTAATAAGAATGTTAGTAAAGGTAATGCTATAAACGACTTATTAAAAGTCCTTAATATAAATAAAAAGAATAGTTTATGTTTTGGAGATAGTGTAAATGATATTGATATGTTTAAAAGTGTTGGAATTAGTGTAGCGATGGGAAATGCTATAGAAGATTTAAAAAATATTGCAGATTATGTAACTGATACTAATGACGAAGATGGAATAAGTAAATTTTTTGATAAATATTTATAAAAGAAAATACAAAGCTCATAAATGAAGTTGTAAGATAAATGTAGACACATAAAAACAGTCTACATTTTTTTGTTATAATAAAATTGGAGGGAAAATATG
>CAKOID010000003.1 GCA_934086355.1 uncultured Bacilli bacterium | reverse complement strand
TAACATATGATAGAGAAGCATTTTTAAAATCATGCGAAGAAGATGTAAAACAAAGATTAGAAGAAGCAAATGAAAAATTTGATATAGCAAATGAAACATTTAATAAAGCAAATGAAAAATTAGAGATTGCTGAAATTGAGGCAAATAAGAAGCTAAAAGTTACCGAAATAGAAGCAAATAAAAAACTAGAATTTGCTGAAATCGAAACAAAAAAGGTAGAAGCAAAACAAAAAGAGTTCGAACAAAGTAAACAAGAACTCGAAAAAGAGAAAATTTCATTAGCAAAAGCATTAAAAAATGAAGGCTACTCTACAGATAAAATATTAAAAATAACAAAATTATCTAAAAGTATGATTATGATGCTATAAAATTATCACTTAATTGTGATTTTTTTATTTTATAAAAAAAAAGCATTAACTAAGTTTGCTTTCGATTTGTCTATATACTTCTTCTCTACCCTTTTTAGTAATACTAGAAAATAACACTAAACTATCTTCTTCTTTAATTTTTAAAGTTTCTCTAATAATTTTTTCTTGTTTATCTTTTTGACTAGATTTAACCTTATCGTATTTGGTAGCTATTAAACATACAGGCAAATTATAATATTTTAAATAATCATACATCAAAATATCATTTTCACCAGGTTTATGTCTAAAATCTATTAACATAAATACCATTCTTAAATTATCTCTCTTAGTTAAATACTCTTCTATCATTAAGCCAAATTTCTTTTGAGTACTCTTAGAAACATTTGCATAACCATAACCAGGCACATCAACTAAATAAAACTTATCATTAACTAAATAAAAATTTAATGTTTGAGTCTTCCCTGGTTTACTACTAGTACGAGCAAAATTTTTTCTAGCAAGTATAGTATTTATAAAACTACTCTTCCCTACATTACTTTTACCAACAAGTAAAAATTCATCTTTCATATCTGTAGGATACTGACTAGTTCTTACAGCAATATTTGTCAAATCTGATGATTCTATTTTCATAATATTCGTTCACCCAATATAATTATATAAAATAATGTAAAATAATGCAAATTTGTAACTATTTATATAGAAAATAGATTATTTATATTATATAATTAAATAAGGTGATGTGTGTGTTATATCCTGGAAGTATAAATAAAGAATATAAAAGAAATATACCTCATAAAAACAGAGGTATGAAATTAGAAAACTTAATTAACCTAAGCAATGAATATTATTTAGAAAATGATATAGCAATAATATATAAAAAGCCAACACCTATCCTAGTATGTAATGTTGATTATAAAAAAAATAAAATATTAGAAGGTTATTATAAAATACCTAGTACCCTAGACTACAACGGTATTTATAAAGGAAAATATATTGATTTTGATGCTAAAGAAACATTAAATAAAACTTCTTTTCCATTATCTAACCTACATGATCATCAATTGTTACATATGAAAAGAATTATTAATCATAAAGGAATAAGTTTTTTAATTATAAAAATAAATAGTTTGTATTATTTACTAGATGGTAATGATATCATAGATTTTATAAAAAATAATGATAGAAAAAGTATTCCATACGATTATATAAAAGAAAAAGGATATATTATTAAAGAAGGAATAAGACCTGCATTAGATTACATTAAAGTAATAGATGAAGTTTATTTTAAGGAGGATAAGTAAATGAAAAAAACAACTTATACAAAGAAAGATAAAGTTAAATTACCTAAAAAAAGAAATAAAGAAAAATTAGATAAGGAAATAGAAAAATTAGAAAATGAAAAACTTGATTTAACTAATGTATATAAATATAAAGGAAAAGAAAGAACTAAAGCTAAAATAAGAAATAATGCTAAAGTTGCTAAATTTGAAGCCGATAAATTAAAATTAAAATATAAAAAAGGCGGTTTAGGACAAAAAATATTGATATTATTTATGTTATTTTTAATTTTTTGTTTAACAATTGGAATAATATTTACTTTATATATAATCATTAATTCACCAAAATTTGATACAAGTAATTTATATAGTAGAGAATCAAGTGTTTTATTAGATAAAAATGGTAATGAATTTGCAAGACTTGGTACTGAAAATAGAGAATTAGTAAATTATGAAGAACTACCTCAGGTATTAATTGATGCCATTGTTGCAACAGAGGATTCAAGATATTTCCAACACAACGGAATTGACCTAGCAAGATTTTCAAAAGCTGTTGCAGGACAATTAATTGGACACTCAAATGCAGGTGGTGGTTCAACACTTACAATGCAAGTTGTAAAAAATGCCTACTCTGATAAAGCAAGAAGTGGTATTAAAGGAATAATAAGAAAATTTACTGATATATATATGTCTGTATTCAAAGTTGAAAAAACTTATACAAAAGAACAAATATTAGAATTCTATGTAAATATGCCATATCTAGGAAGTGGTGCATATGGAGTTGAACAAGCTAGTCAAAAATATTTTAACAAAAGTTCTAGTGAATTATCACTTGTTGAAGCAGCAACTATTGCCGGTTTGTTCCAAGCACCTGATGCTTATGATCCATATAGCCATCCTAAAACAGCCGAATCAAGACGTAATCTAGTTCTAAACTTAATGTATAGACATGGATATATTGATAAAGAAGAAAGAGATTTAGCTAGAAGCATTCCTCTAGAAAGTACATTAGTTTCTACCGGAAAAACAGTAAATAAATATCAAGGATATATTGATACAGTCGTAAAAGAAGTAATAAATAGAACTGGTAATGATCCTGCAACTACTTCAATGACCATTTACACAACTCTAGATCCTGAAAAACAAGATGTTATTGAGGGCATATATAATGGAGATGGTTATACTTGGAAAAATGATAAAGTACAAGCAGCAATGACAGTTATAGATGTTCATGACGGTAGTATTGCCGCAATTGGTGCAGGAAGAAACAAAAAATCTGAACGTAGTTATAATTATGCAACTATGATAAAAAGACATCCAGGAAGTACCGCAAAACCGATATTTGACTACGGTCCAGCATTTGAATATTTAAATTGGTCTCCAGGAAATACAGTTGTCGACGATACATTCACTTATAGTGGTGGCGGAAGCATTAAAAACTGGGATAACAGTTATAAAGGTGTAATGACTGCTCGTACTGCTCTAGCATCAAGTAGAAATATACCAGCACTTTATACTTTCCAACAATTAAGTCAAGAACAAATTAAAGAATTCGTTACAAACTTAGGAATTACTCCTCAATACGAAAATGGTTACATTAACGAATCACATAGTATCGGAGGATTTGATGGTGTTAATCCATTACAAATGGCTGCAGCATATGCAACATTTGCAAGAGGCGGAACATATATAGAACCATATAGTTTTACAAAAATAGAATATACAAATTCCGGAGAAACTTACACAGTTAAACCTAAAAAAGTTAAAGCAATGGAAGAATCCACTGCATATATGATAAACATGGTACTTAAATATGCTGTTACAAGTAATAATGTTGCAACTGGTACAGTTAGCGGTACAGACGTTGCAAGTAAAACTGGTACCTCAACAGTTGATTCAGCATATAAAAAAGCAAAAGGAATAACAGGTAATATAATTGGTGACTCATGGCAATTAACATACTCTCCAGATTACTGTATATCACTATGGTATGGTTATGATGAAGTTACAAAAGAATATTACTTATCTAACAGTGAAGGTTCTTCACAAAGACGTGCAATAAGTAAAATATTAGGAAGTAAAATTTTAAAACCTAATTCTGTTTGGGAAAAACCTACTACAATTGTTACGGCAGAAGTAGAAATTGGTACTGACCCACTAGAACTTGCAAGTCCAGCAACTCCAGAAAATTTAAGGTCAACAGAGATGTTTAAAAAGGGTTCTCAACCTACTGAAACATCAACAACATTTAGTACATTAGATAATCCAAGTGATTTAAATTATACAAGTACTGATACTGGAATAACAATTACATGGAAAGGAATCCCTACTCCAAAAGCATTAGATAGCGCATTCTTAAAAGATAAATTTGCTAACAACGTATATAAATATTGGGGAGATAAATACTTAAATTATACTATCTCTAGAAATAGTGAAATATTAGGTAATGTAGGTTACGCAATATATCTAAATGGAACTTATTTAACTACAACAACTGATACAAAATATACATATAATGGTATAATATTAGACAAAGCCGAAATAACTGTTAAATCAACTTACACCAACTATAATGGATGTGATTCATCAGGAGTAAGTATTGAAGTAAAACCAACAAAACAAACAACTGAACCTATCACACCTACTGAATCAAATGATTTTACTATAACAGCATTAAAACAATCAATAACTCGTGAAGAATATGATACTATGAAAAATTCAAATACTTTATCTAGCCTAATAGAAGTTCAAGATAAAGATGACAATAATATTATTAGTGAAGTTGAAGGTCCAAATTTCACATTAAACGGTAATGAATTAATATGTACTGTTAAATATCAAGGTAAAACAAAAACAGTTAAAATCAATGTAGTTGATTAAAATAAACCTCGTTTCAAATAGAAATGAGGTTTTAAAATACAAAAAAATATATCATCTAGATATATTCAATAATTTTTTCTAATAGTTCTTTATCTTTAATTATTTTTTTAATATTTAAACTATTAGAATATAATTTTAAATTTTCTTCATAAAAATTTAATTTATCTTTAATTATTTTAATTTGTTTACTAACAGCATTTTTAGATATATTATCATTAATAGCAATCTCCTCCATAGTTAAATTATCATAATAATAATCTATAAAATATTCTCTTTGTTTGTTAGTTAACAAACTTTTATAATATTCAAATAAAGTAATTAAATAATCTCTTTCTTCCATTACATCATATCCTTAAATAATCCATAAATATATTCTTCAATATCAAAAGATTTTAAATCATCTATACCTTCTCCTAAACCTATAAATTTTACAGGTATATGTACATCTTCTTTAATAGCAAGCACTATACCACCCTTAGCAGTACCATCTAATTTAGTTAATACTATACCAGTAATATTAGTAATATTTTTAAAACTCTCTGCTTGCAATATACCATTTTGTCCAGTTGTTGCATCTATTATTAACAACGTTTCATGAGGAGCATTAGGTATTAATTTTCCTATAACTTTATTAACTTTTTCAAGCTCATTCATTAAATTTACTTTATTTTGTAATCTACCAGCAGTATCTATTAAAACTATATCAACATCTTCTTTTTTAGCAATTTCTAACCCTTCATAAACTACACCTGCAGGATCAATATTTTCTTTACCAAAGAATAATGAATCAGTTCTATCTGCCCAAATCTTTAATTGTTCTACAGCACCAGCTCTAAAAGTATCTCCCGCAATCAACATTACACTTTTGCCTTCTTTTTTATACTTATTGGCTAGCTTACCTATCGTTGTTGTTTTACCAACTCCATTAACCCCAACAAATAATAAAACTGTTGGTCCTTCATCACTCATATTAATTTTATCCGATAAATTCTCCCCTTCAACATATATCATAAACAATTCATCAACAATAACTTCTTTTAAAAATTCTGTATCAGTAATATTTTCATGTTTAACACGTTTTTTTAATCTATCTAAAAAATTAAATACAGTATTAACACCTATATCAGCTTTAATAAGTAAACTTTCTAATTCATCAAAGTACTCTTCACTAACTTTAGTATATTTTATCCCCAGTAAATTAAGTTCATTAACAAATTCTTTTCTAGTTTTTTCTAAACCTTTATCATAAACTTCAATATCTTTTTTCTCTTCTTTTTTAAAAACATTTTTAAATTTATCAAATAATCCCATATTATTTCTCCTTTACTATATCTTTTATAGGGGCATATGTCTTTCTATATCCAGGAATTAATCCATACTCATATATTGCTTCAATATGTTTTTTAGTAGGATATCCTTTATGATTACCAAATCCATACATAGGATATTTTTTATCTAATTCATACATCATACTATCTCTAGTTACCTTTGCTATAACACTTGCAGCAGCAATACTTTCACTTTTAGCATCACCTTTTATTATACTAGTTGTAGGAATATCTATATCAAGTGGCATAGCATCAATAAGTACATGTTCAGGTTTGATTTTCAATTTGCTTATAGCATCTTTCATAGCAAGTTTAGTTGCCTCATATATGTTTACTTCGTCTATTTTTACTTCATCAATAATTCCTACTCCTATATTTATTGCATCTCGTTTTATAATTTGATAAAAAGCATCTCTCTTTTTTTCACTTAATTTTTTAGAATCAGTTAAACCTTCTAATTTATAATTTTTAGGTAATATTACTGCAGCAGCAACAACAGGACCAATTAAAGGCCCTCTCCCTACCTCATCAACTCCAGCAATTAATTCTATTCCTTGTTCATATAATTCTTTTTCATAACATAATAAATCAATTTTATCTTTTTCTACTTCCACAAAACTTACCTACTTCATCTTTTATAAATTCATTATTATTTTGAGAATTAATTCCTCCACGACTTAATCCTTCTGTTTTAGCTTTATTTAACCACATAGTAATTTCATTATATTTTTTAGAATCTACAATCATTCTTGAATCTTCTTTTAAATATCTTTGTATAGAGCTACTAGAAATTCCTGAATATTTAGAAAATTCACCTATATTTTTAAATTTATAATAGTTATCTATAACATAATTAACTCTTTCTTCTTTAGTCATACTAGTAACTCTCTTACTCAAAGAGACATTTTTATTTATATCTAATTTTTTTAATTTTGAAATAAACTCATAATCAACAGGATATTTATCAATAAAAAATGATAATTCCTTCTTTTCATTAAATGGTTTATCAAAATTATTATAATAACTTTTTCTAACAAATAAATCTATAAAACTATTATAACTTGTTTTAATAAGATTATTAACTGTTAATTGTTTATCATATTCTTCTATAAGTCTATACCTAATAAATATCTCATTAATAGATTTTTTTAATAAATTAGAATTATTAACTATAATAGTTTTTCTAACGCTATTTTTATCATCTTCCAATACAGATAATAACAAATATTTATCAATAAAATCAGGCTTAGAAACTATTTCTATTAACTCCAAATTATTAGATAAAGCATTTATTAAATCTAATCTAGTTAAACCAATATTATCAAAAAAATTAATTAAATTATTTAATATAACTTTTATTTGATTTTCATTTTTTTCTAATAATTTTAAATTTCTATTATATCTTAAATTATTAGTAATATTAATACAAAATACAGTAAATTTTTCTTTATCTAAAGATTTTGCTAATTCTAATTCATCTATCAATATTTTTCTTATTTTAGTTATTTTTACTTCGTTTTCATATTTCATAATCATCTTTCCTATCAAATGTAATTCCATTAATATATTCATTTTTTACATCATTTAAAATATATTCACTAACTCTATTATAATCAATTTCTCCACCACTTATAATAGCACCAATATTCTTACCTATTATATCATATGTTACACAAATATCTTCATTAATACTGTCTACTTTATATCTAGTTTTCAATATTTCTGGATAATACTTTTCTAATGTATTTAATATATAAACAGCAAGTTCATCTTTATCTAATATTTCTTGTTTAATAGCAGTCATACTTGCTAAATTAAGTGCAACTTCATGGCTATCAAATTTTGGCCATAATATACCAGGTGTATCTAATAATAAAATATTACTATTAGTTTTTAACCAAACTAAATTTTTAGTTACCCCCGGTTTGTTACCCACTCCAGCAACTTTCTTACCAGCCATTTTATTTATTAATGTACTTTTACCAACATTTGGTATACCA
This sequence comes from uncultured Bacilli bacterium, assembly GCA_934086355.1. Next base: position 26,996 of record CAKOID010000003.1, on the reverse strand, counting down.
ATTACTAATACTTTTATTTGTTTTTCTTTTAATCCACTATTAACTCTTTTCTTATTAGTTTCTGTCATTATTTCATTAGTTAAATTAACTATATCTTTAATAGAATCATTAGTGTTTAAATTAGCTTTAATTACTTTATAACCTTCAGATTCATAATATTCTATCCATTTATTAGTTTCTACTTTATCACATAAATCATATTTAGTCATAATTAATATTCTAGGTTTGTTCTTTATAGTTTTATCTATATCAACAATTTTACTAGAATATGGTATCCTACTATCAATAAGTTCATATACAACATCGATAAGTGGTAAAAGTTCACTTATTTGCCTTTTGGTCTTTTGCATATGGCCAGGAAACCAATTTATATTTGTTTTATTTTCGTTATTCATTATTTTCACCTTCTTTAATCATTAATTATTTTCAACCTTATTATAAATTTTTACAAATGTCTGACAAAATTGCTTAATATTATTCTACTATCCAAATCATATTCTATCATTTTTTCTGGATGCCATTGTATTCCTAATTGAAATGTATTATTATCACTTTCTATAGCCTCAATTAATCCATCATCACTAATACCAACAACTCTAAAATAATTACTACCAGTAACAGTTTCTAAATGATGAGAATTTACATATAATTCTTCTTTATTAATTAATTTTTTTAATGTAGAATCATACAATCTAACTTTATGTACATAACCTTCATTTTGTTTATGTTTATAATTTCCTATTCTAATAATATTCTCATTGCTACTATAAATAGCCATAGATTGCATACCTTGACATATACCGAGTAACTTTATATTATTAAATAATGCATAATTAATTAAAAAGAAATCAAGCTTCCCAACCTTATTTCCACCAGGTAAAAGTATTCCATTAACTTTTTCTAATTTCTTTAAAACACTATCTCTATTTTCATAATCATAAACAATATAAACTGTTCCACCAAACATCTCGATTGCATTAATATAATTTAATATATTTTTATAACTATTTTCTTCTCTAATTAATAATAAAATATTCAATATAATCACCAATAAAATTATATTGTTAATCATCCATTTATTTTACTATACCAATATCTTTAATAGGAAATAAAACTAATCTAGTAGTACCAGTAATATTTTTTATATCTACAACACCAATTATTCTACTATCAATAGAATCACCTCTATTATCGCCCATTACGAAATAATGGTCTTTAGGAATAAGTATTCCATCTTTACACAAATCTGAATCTATACTACAAGTTTTTACTTTTGTATCTTCATCTATAAACTCTTCATCAACTTTTTTACCATTAATATATAAAATACCTTTATTATCTTTAATTTCATATTTTATTTTTTCTCCAGGTAATCCAATAATTCTTTTTATTAAATAAGAATTTTCAGTTTTAATAACAACAATATTAAATCTTTTTAAATTACTAAATTTATAACTAATCTTATTCAAAATCATTGTATCTCCATCATGCAAAGTATTAGTCATACTAGTACCATTTACTTTAATAGGACTAAATAAAAAACTTCTTATAAGTACTACAGTTAATATTATTATTACGTAAGGTACTAATTCTTTCAATGAATCTTTATAAGTATGTTTCTTTTCTTCCATTTATACCACCACTATAATTATACAAAAAAAAGCACTAAATTAATAGTACTTTTATAAAAATAAAAAATAAATTAATGTAGAACAAACTTAAAAAAAAATTCTATCATTAAATCATATTAATGCATTTATAATATATATTATTTTTCATAGTTTATCACAATCCATTTCATAATAATATCAACTATAAAATGTACTTCTCTTTCATTTAATTCCTTTTTTCTACTGATTCCATACCATTTTTCTAAACAACCTCTACAACATGTTGCAGTTGCATGTTGTGCAATAAATACTGGATGTCCACGCATTGGCGTTTGTTTACCATCTTTAATTTCATCAAATATTTTTAATCTTTTATTAACAAAATCAAATGCATGCTCCCTAATCTTATCCATACCTATTTTATCAATATAATTAACATCTTTATCTTTCAACTTAAAACTACTTCTAAACTTAGATTTAGAAAGTCTACATAATATTTCATCATATTTCATATATTAATCCCTTTTATTAGCTAACATAATTATATAATATTTCTAAACAGAAAAAAAGTACCAAATGATACTTTTAAAAATTATTACATTGTCCTTCATATACATCACATTTTTCATTTTCTTCACAACATGTATATTCAGGAGTATAAGTATGAGTATAAATATGATGATTTATTACTCTTGTATTAATAGGACATACATGTGGTACATGATGATGTATTTCTCTATGACAAACTCTTTCTACTGGACATTCGTATACTACTGGGCATTCCATTCCAGACATAGCCATATTACCATTATAAATCATAGAATTATCTTGTTTATCAACACATCTAAAATTATTCACAAAAATACACTATCCTTTCTAAGATATTGTATGTTATTTAGAAAATATTGTACTAGTATAAAAATACTATTTTAGAGAAAACAAAAACCAATAGCACTGATAATACCATTGGTTCGAGTTTAAGAAAAATTGTAACAGCTAGTCCTCTAGCTAACTAAATATTATCAGTATTTAGTACAACATCTCATCATTATGAGTTTTCTTTCTCAATTACAATTGCAATACCTAGATTTGATAAGATTTTATTTATCCTTTACATAAATAAATTTTCTAATAAAACAGTTTTTCTCATAAATCAAACATAACATTAATAATTAATACCAACCCTATATTCGATATAAGAAACCAAAATCTAAAAAAATATAAATTTAACAAAAATACATAAACGACTTTCTATGATAAAATAACCAAATAATCATCTCATCAATATAAAATTTATATCCTCTATTATCTCTAGGTTAATATAAGTATATGCGATTTTTTTTTATTTGTCAACCCACTTTTTTAAAATTTTGTTTTTTTACTAAATTTATGATATTATAATTCATACAAAAAGAGGTGAAAACACATGAGAGATGAATATAAAATAATAAAAACAACTCTCAATAATAACAATTTAAAAATACCAGAATCTCTAAAGCCAACATACCAAAACACATTATATCTTCTAAAGTTAAATGATGAATTAAGAATATATAATGAAGAAGAATATGACAATCTTAAAAAATTTATTATAAATTATTTAAAAGAAAAATATGATTTAGTAAGTTATAAAAAATTAGAGAGATATTTCTTTTCAAAAATGAGCACCTTTGAGGATGTAACATCAAAATCTACAATCCATATAAATAGAGAACTACAAGAATATTATAATTTAAAAAAAATAACAGAATTATTCATATACAGAAGCCACATAAAAATACTTAAAAAGGAGAACTAATCTCCTTTTTAAAATGGCATTTTAAAATTTCCACTATTCATTTGTTTCATCATAACTTTCATTTGTTCAAATTGTTTTAAAAGTCTATTAATTTCTTCAACACTTCTTCCACTACCCTTACTTATTCTTAATTTTCTTGAATTTTTTAAAACTTCAGGATGTCTTCTTTCATAAGGAGTCATAGATAATATTATAGCCTCAATGTGAGCAAAATCTTTTGGATTAATATTAATATTATTTAATCCCATTTTTCTTGCACCAGGAATAAGTTTTAACATATTCTCAAGTGGTCCTAATTTTTTTATTTGTTTTAAATTAGTTAAAAAATCTTCTAAATCATATTTGCCTTTACCTATTTTTTTTGCTAAATCTTTTGCTTCTTCTTCATCTATAACATCATTAACTTTTTCTGCTATAGATAAAATATCACCCATATCTAATATTCTTTCAGCCATTCTTTCTGGATAAAATTCACTTAATCCATCCATTTTTTCGCTAGTACCTAAAAATTTAATTGGAATATTAGTCAAATGTCTTACAGACAACGCAACTCCACCTTTAGTATTACCATCCATTTTAGTCAATATTGCCCCAGTTAACGGTAATTTATCATTAAAACCTTTAATAACGTTAATGGCATCTTGTCCCATCATAGCATCAATTACTAATAATACTTCATCAGGCTTAGCAAATTCATTTATCTCTACTAATTCATCCATTAATTTTTCATCAATATGTAATCTTCCAGCTGTATCTATAATAATATAATCATGATTATTTTCTTTAGCATATTCTAAAGCATCTTTTACAATATCTAAAGGATTAATATTACCTTCACTAAATACTTTTATATTAAGTCCTTTACCAATTGTTTCTAACTGATCAATTGCCGCAGGTCTATAAACATCACAAGCTACTAATAATGGATTCTTTTTATATTTCTTTCTTAACATATTAGATAACTTACCTACAGTAGTAGTTTTACCACTACCTTGTAATCCAACCATCATAACAATTGTCGGTTTCTTAGTCGTTTCTAAAGGAACATAATCAGTACCCAATAAAGTAACTAATTCATCTTTAACTAATTTAATAAAAACTTCATCAGGTTTTAAGCTTTTACTAACTTCCATCCCTATAGCTTTCTCTTTAACATTTCTAACAAATTCTTTAACAACCTCATAGTTTACATCAGCTTCTAACAAAGCCATTCTAATTTCTCTAATAGCATCGCCAATATTATCTTCAGTAATCTTACCCATACCTCTAATATTTTTTATTGCATTGCTAATTCTATCTCCCATATATTCAAACATTTATATCACCTTAACCTCTATAATATCAAAAATAACATATAATTCATAGTATTATTAATGAATTTTAACAAATATAAATACATTTATAAAAATACAAACTACAGTATACAAAAATATTAAAAAATATTGCAATAACTTTTTTAAAAACTTATCACTAATTCTACTTCTCATAAAAACAACATTATTAGCTAAAAACAAAGAAAATAATGCACCAATATAATCATATTGATTTTTTATAAAAATTAATAAAAATAATCCAACTATAAAATTACATATAATATCTAAATAAAACTTAAAATCACTCTTTTTTTTATAATAACATATAAACATATCTACAACTACTGTTATAAGTATCATAACAATATATTTATAAGTATCAAAATAAAAATTACATAATATATATACTAATATATTAGAAATTAAAATAAATAAATATTTTAAATATAAAACTTTATTATCCATAGTATACCTCCCAAAAATTATAAAAGAAGGATTAACATCCTTCATCAGTAGTACAAACACTAGCATTAATTTGATCAATCAAAGATTGATAAGAATGTTTTAATTCTAATACTTGTTCTTTTGTTAATTCATCTGTAGAATTTACTTGTGAATCTACAGTTTTAAAATGTAATCCTATATAAGCCCCATTTTTTATAAACACAACAGTTGGAGCTAACATCTTCTTCATATCTTTTCTAGCACTATCTTCATCAAAATATGTATTAATGTCATTTCCAATAATACTAATTATATTTTCATAAATTTTAGATTTTTCTTCATCACCATTTTCATAAGCAGTTCTTAAACTCTTAAAATCATAATAATATAATGTTTCAATATTATTTTCTTTTAAAGTATCTAATAAAACTGGTAAAGCTGTCCTACACCAATTACAATCAGCCCATCCAAAATATATAACATTAGTACCATCAGTCAACTTTTCTATAATATTATTATCATTTAAATAAACAACATTATTATCACTAGGTATAGTAATATTCTTTAAAAAATAATCACTTGATAATTCCATACCATTTACTTTTTCATATTCTTCTTTAAACTTTATTTCATCATCTGTATAAGTAACAGTAACCTCTTCTTTTTTCATAGAAAATAAAACAGCCACCATAACTAAAACAATTAATATAACACTTACAATAATTATTATTCTTTTTTTCATAAACTTCTTCCTAACTAAACAAAATTATATCAATCAAATAAACTAATTTCAATTATTTATTAATATTTATACTAATATTTTCACTATATTTATTAAAATCAATATTTAATAATATTACATAACCTACTGTAATTCCTATCTCAATTGTAAATACACATATTAACAATACTTTTAATATTTTACTAACTAAAGTACGTTTCATATTATCACCTAAAAATATTATAAAATAAAATCAAATTTTTTACAATTGCAAAAAATACATTTTTTTGATAAAATATCACACGAAGAGGTGTAAATATGAGATTACCAAACATAAAAATATTAGATGAATCAAATAAAATATTAAGACAAGTTAGTAAAGAAGTAACTTTTCCATTAGATGAAAAATTAAAAAAACTAATCGATGATTCATTAACTTATCTAGAAATGAGTCAAATGGATGAATATATAGAAAAATATGATTTAAGAGCAGGAATGGGTTTGTCTTTTGTACAAATAGGTATATTAAAAAGAATATTTGTTATTTCTGAAGAATTAGATAATGGAAAATTTAAAAGATACGTTTTAATTAATCCAAAAATAATATCTAAAAGCGAAGAAATGATATATGTTGGCGAAGGAGAAGGATGTTTAAGTGTCAATAGACCAGTAGAAGGAATTGTTCCAAGACATGCAAGATTAAGAGTTGAAGCATATGACGTCGATGGAAACAAATTTCAAATACGTGTAAGAGAAGATATTGCAGTAGCATTTCAACACGAAATTGATCATTTAAATGGAATTCTATTCGTTGATAAAATAGACCCTAAAAATCCCTATAAAAACATGGAACATATGAGAGAAATATAAAAACGAGCATTAAAGCTCGATTTTTTTATCTTCCAGACCAGCATATACCTTTATTTGGTAATCCTAAAGTTTTTTGAGGATCATATGTATTAGCTAAGAAAGTACCATATGTTAAATATGTTTTACCATACCATCCATTAGCTAGAGTGAAATGTAAATGTGCTCCAGTAGAACATCTTTCCCATCCAAAAGTTCCCTTGCCACCACCTACGGTTCCAACTACAGTACTACTTGTAACTTGATCTCCTAAACTAACATTAATAGTTAAAAGGTGCATATACATAGATGTAACTTGTTTTCCATTAATAGTATGGAATACATAAACTTGGTTACCTCCACAAGAAGCCTTTCTAATAATTTTACCTACCATACCATTTGCAGTAGCGTAAACATTAGTACCTTCACTATTACCACCAATATCAATTCCACTATGGAATTTAGTTCCAGAGCCAGATAATGGATTAGTTCTATAACCATAATAGCTTGTAATAACTCCACGATTAAGAGGTCTCATATAACCTGTATCACCTTTAATGGAAACACATTCATTTAAATCTTGATCATCTTTACAACCTAAGTTTTTATAATAATTAATTAACTCTTGTGTAGAATTAATTTCATCCTGAACATCCATAGTATCTTCACTAATTTGTTCAAGTTTATCTCCTAATGATTCAATCTTATTTCCAAGTTCATCAATTTGTTTATTTAATTCTACTTCCCTATTAGCCAAATCAACTTGTAATTGTTCATTTTTTTCTATCAAATCATTATATTTATCAATTTGTTCATTATTATAATCTATAATTTGTTCAACAATAGCATACCTATAAACCAAATCTTCATAACTTTTAGCATCAAATACATACTCTAAATAAACATTTGAACCATCAGTTAATTGATATGTAGACATAGTTTTCTTAATACTTTCTCTAGTATCATCTATATCTTTATTTAAAATAACTATATCTTCTTTAGCCTGTTCAACTTTACCTTGATTAACACTTATTTCATTTCTAGCATTTTGTATAGATTGATTACTACTAGCAATCTGACCTTGAGTCATTTGCTTTTCATTATCTTTTTGTGCTTTCTTACTCTTTAAACTAGCAAGTTCATTTTTTAATTCACCTAAAGTTTTAGCATTAGATTTAGCACTAGGACTTATAAAAGTATATATTCCTAAAAATAATATACAAAATACCAATAAAACTTTACTTAACTTTTTCATATTTTTAAATACTTTCTAACCGCTCTAGCACTAGCAAACATACCAACTGCTCCACCAATAATTAAAAGTGCTAAAGAAGTATTATAAATAATTAAATTAGGTTTAGTTAACTCAACTAAATTAGATAAAATAACACCACCCATAGATTCATAAAAATAAGTATAACCAAATATAGTAAGTATTACAGGAATCAAACTACCAAAAATACCAAGTAATAACCCTTCAAATATAAAAGGTAATTTAATAACTGCATTACTAGTACCAACTAATCTCATAATATTTATTTCATTTCTTCTACTAAATATAGTAATCTTAATAGTATTAGTAATTAAGAATATAGTAACTACTACTAAAGCAATAACAATTACCCAACAACCTTTCTTAATAACATCAAATACACTAACCATTCTATCTACCATAGTTTCACCATATTTAACTAAAGTAACTTTATCAATATTTTTAATAGTACTAGCAGTTTCTTTTATTTTATTTATATTTTTAACTTTTAATATATAAGTACTTTGTAAAGGATTTTCATCTTCTCCCCAACTATCCATTATTTTCTTAAATGTTTCATTTTCACTACTCATATTATTTTTTATTTCATCTTTACTTCTAAAAGTTATACTATCTATATTATCTATATTATTAAGTTCACTCTTTACATTATTTATTTCTTCTTCACTTGCTTTATTATCAACAAATACTATCATAGTTAAATCTTTTTCTATTTTATCAGTCATATCAGTTACGTTCTCTGTAGCAAGTATTGCTAATGCAACTAATATTAATGTTATTACAGTACATGAAATACTAGCAACAGAAAGACTTAAATTACGAAATATACTTTTAAAAGAATCTCTTATACTTCTATTAAATATTCTTATCAGCTTCATCATCGTATTTTCCTTTCTTTTTATCACTTACTATAACACCATTTTTTATAGTAATAACACGTTTTTTTAATCTATTAACTATATCTTTATCATGTGTAGCCATTACTACAGTAGTTTCTAATTCTTTATTTATATTTGTAATTACATCCATAATTTCTTTTGATGTATCAGGATCTAAATTTCCTGTAGGTTCATCACATATGATAAGTTTAGGTTCATTAACTATAGCTCTTGCTATACAAACTCTTTGTTGTTCTCCACCAGATAACTCATGTGGATAACTTCTATATTTATCTTTTAGTCCTACTCTATCTAGTGCTTTTAATACAAGTTTCTTTATTTCATCACCAGCCATACCATAACTTTCTAAAGGATAAGCAACATTTTCATATACAGTTAATTTTGGTAATAATTTAAAGTCTTGAAAAACTATTCCTATTTTTCTTCTAAGTTTATAAACCTTACTATTACGTAATTTAGCAACATTAACACCACCTACATAAACTTCTCCTTTATTAGGTTTTTCTTCTCTATATAGTAATTTTAATAAGCTACTTTTTCCACTTGCCGTTGGACCGATTAGAAAGACAAATTCTCCTCTTTCAATACTTAAATTTCCATCAGCAAGAGCAGTAACACCATTTTTATATACTTTATAACAATTTTTTATTTTAATAAATTCCATTAACTACTCCACCTTACTATAAAAAGTATATCACAAAAAAAAGACAATTTAAACATAAAGTCGAAAATTGTCATTTTTTTACAAAAAAAGAGTTTAATTAAAACTCTAATTTATTATCTTTCAGCCCAAGTTGCAAAATTATCAGTAGCACTTCCACCAGTTAATTCACCATTAGTACCTAATCCAGTAACTGGAGTACTATCTGCATCAACCCAAGTACCAGCAGCATTTTTAACAACAGGCATAACTTTTACTGTAGCAGTAACAGTTTGAGTTTTACTAGCATCTTGATTATCAACATTTTTATAACCAAATTTAACTGTATATGTCTTAGCAGCTGCATTTTTAGCTAAAGTTTGAACTCCAGATATAATTTGAGTTCCAGTAGCATTTAATGAACCTGAATTAACAACTGTATCACCATCATATAATGTATAAACAAAATTTGCTGTATCTTTAATTCCGTTAGCTATATCAACTAATTGAATAACATAAGTATTGTCTCCAGCATTATCAGTATCATTTCCAACAGTAAATGCTACAGGATCAGTAATACCATCTTTAGCTTCAGGAGTAAAACCTTCAGTTCTAGGGAAAGTAACATTTGTAAATTTAGCATCTTCTGTAATAGCACTTAAACCAATTATTGCATTTTCATTTTCATCTTTTTCACCAGTATCATATCTTGATGCAGATGGATCATAATAATGTTTACCATCACTTACCCATCCAGGTAAAACGTTTTGAGCTTCAAGTTTTTTAGTTTGTGCATATTTAATTACTAATTTACCAGCAACTACATCTACACTCTTATCGGCAGTATTACCTTTAACTTGAGCAGTGAAGTATGCATATGTGAATCCAACGATTGACAAAGCTACAACAAACATTGCAACTATAGCTACAGCTATCTTTCCATTATTTTCTGATTTCATTTCTTTCTTCATCCTTCCTTCTATAATAAAATCATATCAAACAAAAAATATGTTGTCAATTTAAAATTTACATTTTTTTCATTTTTTTAAAAATATTTTACATAGAAAAAAAATAATAGAAATTAATTCCATTATTATTTATTTTGTAACATATTTAACATATCAATTTTAAACATATCTTTAGAAGCATTAGCTTTACTTATCATAACACCTTTATATGTTGTTAACTCAGCCATATGACCTTCTAATAATATATCAGTTGGTGTAATAGTATCTAACATAACAACATTTTGTTCTTTATATACTATATATTTTAATGTAACATCACCATGAATTTGTTTAAACATATGGTCACTTGGTAATTTTAATTCATAAGTTTCAGTTTTATCAACTTTATTTTTACTAATTAATTCACCAATAAAATTACCTTTTCTTAATTCTGGATAATACTCAAAGTTTAATTTCTTATAAGCAAGCATATTATATTTTTTTAACGCTCTCTCTAATTTCTTAAACTCATTCTCATTAATATAATCTAAAATAAATCCTTTCATTTAAATAACCCCCTTATTTCAAATGTGTATAAATTATAGCACATATGTTTGTTTTTGTCAAATTATGTAAAGCGAACAGTTTTTTTATACGATTTTGTCTAACATTTCTACTATTTTATCAAACACTTCTCTTTTATTATTACTTCTACCAATTAAAGTAACTTTAATGGATTCATTATAAAATTTATTAATACTTCTATCATAAATGCTTATAAATACTTCATTATTTAAACCTCTTTTATTATTTATATCTTCTTTATTCAATTTGCCTGTAACTCCAATAGCATAATCTGAATCTGTATATTCTGAAATACATTTACTCATTTCCATAGCAGTATTAATACTATAGACAGAATATTTATCTATTATATCTTTATCTACACCCATTTTAATTTTGTAAAGATTAGAATAAGTTACAGCACCAAATTTAAATATCAAACTAGAACCACTTACATTAGTTATTTCATTACAAATATATCCTCCAGTACAAGATTCCATACAAGATATAGTTTTATTTAATTTAATCAATCTTTGTACAATATCATTCATATACTAAATCTCCCTTTTCAAAATACGTTTTTTTACAACATTATTTTTATTATTACATTTATATTTCAAATAAAATTCATTCACTATCTTTTTATAATTATCAGGTATAAAATGATTTACTTCATCTATTAAATATTGAGGTACATCATAATAACTTTCAGCAATAGCACCAGTAATGCATGCAATAGTATCAGCATCGCCACCAATCGAAATAGCTTTTCTAATAGCGTCAAGAAAACTATCAGATTCTAAAAAAGCATATATTGCTTCTGGCACTGAATTTATTGCACGACTTGTAAATTTATAATTTTCTCTTAATTCATTAAAATCATAGTGCAATTTAAAATAATTATCTTCTATATATTTTTTTAATTCTTCTTTTGTTGTTCCATTTCTAAGTAAATATATAGAAACTGCTACTGCTTCACTACATAATATACTTTCACTATGATTATGACTAGGTACAGTTGCTAACTTACTTTGTTTTTTTATTTCATTTATATCATTATATAAATATCCTATTGGAGATATCCTCATAGCACATCCATTTCCATAACTTTTACCATCAGATAAGCCATATAACCATTTAACAAAGCCACTTCCAAACCTACTTCTACCATAAAGATCATCGCCTAACGAAATTTCTTTTAAACCATATTCTCTTAATTTTTCTTCATAAGAGCATTCATCTATAATTGCATCAGCAATGGCACAAGTCAAAACTGAATCATCAGTCATAGAAGACATATTTGTAAATAATGGTACATTTAAATCCATTATTTTTTCTCGCTCTTCTTTAGTTCTTTTAGATTTATTTTTTACCGCTTTTATTTCTAAAACTTCATAAATAGAACCTGCCACATCTCCAATAATAGCTCCATACATATTTATACCTCCACATATAGAAAAAAACTCATTAAGAGTTTATTCTGCATCAACACACTTACCTTCACCAGGTTTATCTCCTTTTTGATAAACTTGACCTACCAAAGAACAGCCTGATTTAGTAATAGAATCTTTCAAATAACCCCCAAAATAATTTACAAGTCCAATTGTAATAACACTAATAAGTGCAATAATTAGTACGTATTCAACTAAAGCTTGACCTTTTTTATTCATAACCATTCACCTACTATACTTAAAGTATAATTGATTTACTAATTATTGTCAAACATTATATTTGCTTCTTTTAAATGTTCTTTCGCTTTGTCAGTAGTCATTCTACCTCTAGGAGTTCTCTTTATAAATCCTTCTTGTAAAAGATATGGTTCAACTACATCCTCTATAGTTGAAACTTCTTCTCCAATGCTTGCTGCAATTGTTTCAACTCCAACAGGTCCACCATTGAATTTATTAATTAAACTTGTTAAATACTCTAAGTCAACTTGATCTAAGCCATATTTATCAACTTTAAGCCTTTTTAAAGCACTATCAGTTATTTCTTTATCAATTACACCATCACCAATAACACTAGCAAAATCTCTTACTCTTTTAAATAATCTATTAGCAATTCTAGGAGTCTTTCTACTTCTTTTTGCTAGTTCATAAGAGGCATCATCAGTTATTTCCATACCTAATACTCTACTTGTTCTTTTTATAATTTGGTTCAATTCATCTTCACTATAATAATTAAGCTTAGAAACTATCCCAAATCTATCTCTTAAAGGACTAGATAAATCCCCAGCACGAGTAGTCGCACCAACCAATGTAAAAGGTGGTAAATCAATTTTTATATTTCTAGTATTCCCCTCTGTTCCAACAACTATATCAAGTTCAAAGTCTTCCATAGCAGGATAAAGAATTTCCTCAATAAACTTTGGTATACGATGTATTTCATCAATAAATAATACATCACCAGGTTCTAATGTAGAAAGTATAGCTGCTAAATCACCACTTTTTTCTATAGATGGCCCAGTAGTTGTCTTTATATTACTACCAAGTTCGTTTGCAATAATATGAGCTAAAGTTGTTTTACCTAGTCCTGGAGGACCATATAATAAAACATGATCTAATGATTCATTTCTCATTTTAGCAGCATCAATAAATATTTTTATATTTTCTTTTACTTCCTCTTGTCCAACATAATCTTTTATATATTGTGGTCTTAAAGTATTATCTACTTCACCATTCAATAATTCTTTAGAAACTAATCTATCATCCATAAAATCACTTTCCTAACAACTTTAATGCTTCTTTTATTTGATTTTCCAAACTCAAATCATTATCTACTTTATCTATTATTTTCTTAATATCATTACTCTTATATCCCAAACTTTCTAAAACCTCAATAAGTTCTCTAGAATCATATTGAAATAAGTCTGTTTGAGTAGTAAGTTTACCTTTTAAATCCAATATAATTTGTTTAGCAACTCTATCTCCAATTTTAGGAAATCTAGTTAAATAAGTTACATTATCACTATTAATTGCATCATATATTCCCTTAATATTTCCACTAGCAAATAAAGGCATAGCCATTTTAGGCCCTATTCCCTTGACATTAATTAACTTTAAAAATAAGTTCTTTTCTTCCAAACTTTTAAAACCATATAAACTATTTTCATCTTCTTTTATATGATTATATAAATATACTTTACATTCTTCGTTTAATTTAAAACTATATGGATTAGATACAAAGATTGAATAACCAATATTATTATTATCTAATATAATATAATTACCATCATATCCTACTACCATACCTTTTATATAACTATACATTATATCAACTCCTAAAATAATATTATCATACATTCGTTTGTATATCAATAGTATCTTAAATATTTTATTTATTTTCTATTTTTTTATTTTCTACATATATTTATAATTTAAGTTATTGTTTGATGTTATTACAGTTTCTCCAAGATTTTTTTCTAAATCTTCTTTTGCAGATTTAGCAGCATGTCCACCTAATTTTGCTATTTTTTTATTTTCTTCAAGTCCTTGTGGTTTATGTTTTTTAGTTAGTTCTTCCGTTGCAGCCTCTCCTAAATCTGTAAGAATAACCTCGATTCTAGACATATTATCTCTTAAATTTTCTTTTCGTATTCCTTTATATTCTTTATATTGTTTTGCATTCATACCAGACCATTCTTCATATATTGTATTAGTTAATATAGCATACTCTACTCCATCTTTGATGCCATTATTATTCCATACTTTAGTTAATTTTTTTCGATTAACAATAGCCTTCATCCTTGCTTCAATCCATTCTAACGAATATCCTTTTTTAAGATATAAATCTATCATTTCATCAATACCTTTAGATGGATCAAATACTTCATCAACTTTTTGCCTACCAAGCTTAGCAAGCCAAAGCTTAAATGGTTCCGCCTTTGGACTAGGAACCGATTCAATTAATCTAAATATACCTTCAGTATCTAATGTATCTGTTTGTCTCAATTTACCATCTTGAGCTTTCATTTTTAAACGTACGATTTTTTCGTACAATTGACTTCCTTCATTATTAAGTTTAATTTTTAAATCAGACCAATATCTTTTAGGAATATTACTATCAGTTAAAGCACTAATAACATCAACTACACTAAAGTAATATTCTTCTTTCTCCTTATCCCATACACTTCTAATTTCCTTATTTTCAAAAAGATTTGAAATTGTTTTTATTTTATTTTCATTCACAAGTAAAACCCTCCTTAACTCTTATATAACTTGTAAACAAAGCATAGCACGAAGTACATTTGTTTGTCAATAAAAATATGCATTATATTTTTAATTTATTATATAAAGTGTTTATAGAATTTTAATATTTGTATCTTTTATATTTTTTTAAGCAATTTATAATAACAATTTTCCAACTTTATTAATAAACTATATTAGATAGATTAGGAGGTATTAATATGTACTACTATGGATACAATGGAGGTTATAACCAAGGTTATAACTATAATCCTTGTTGTAATACAACATATGCAGGAACTACAAACGGTTATGGTTGGGGTGCTGCATTATGGATAGTTCTATTCATTTTATTAGTAATCATAATCGGAGCAGGTTGGACTTGGAATACTCCTGCAAACTAAAAGATGAGCCAAACTCATCTTTTTCTATTCACCAATTGTATTTACTTCATTAACTGGTTCTTCTACTTTTTCTTTTTCAGGTTCTTTAACTTCAGTTATTTCTTTTTCTTTATTTACAATAACTAAATTTTTATCTTCGTCCACTGTAATTTCAATATCTTTACTTCCACTAAAGTTATCTTCAAATTTTACATCAGTTTCTTCTTTCACTTCTTCTTTTTGTTCTTCATTTATTGAATCAACCTTAGTTTCTGAAGTTTCTTCAGTTTTTTCACTATTTGCAGGTTTATTATATACAATATCTCTAGTTTCTCCATCTACTCTAGTGATAATTATACTTCCATCTTCTTTAACTTCATATTCATAATTAACACCATTCAAAGTAAATTTATTACTTAAAATTGTTACTTTATATATATTAGCCATATCAATAGTTTTTTTATCTTTAGTACTGATTTCTTTATCAGTATCAATATATAAGTAACCAGTAATATTTAAATTAGATAAATCAGTTTTATCAACTAAATAAACATTACCCTTTATATTAACTTCAGCTTTACTTTCTAATTCTTCACTAGTAATATCTTTTACTGCAATATCTTTATTCTCTTCTACTTTACTATAATCAATTTCATTATTTTCATTATCTCTTATTTCACCAACAGTTTCTTCTTTACTGCCACCATTCATATAAACAATATCATAAGAATTAATTTCATTTAATTCAAATACTGCATTAGTATTTCCAACTACAACTTTAACAATAATATTATATTTTTTAGTTGGTTCTAACCCACTAATATCAATTTTACCATCGTATAAATTGTAAGTATCAACACTATTTGCATCACTACTTCTTAATGCATAATATACTTTATATTCTTTATCTAAATTTAATACATTAACACTAATAATATCATCTTTAGAAACGATAATTCTATCATTTGAATTAATAATATTATTATTTAAACTTAAATTAACTTTTACATTAGTTAAATCAACTACTTCTTCTGGTTGTTTATTATCATCATTATTATTTTTTATACCAACAATACCATACATAGATAAATGTGTTGTAGTAAATTTAATAAATCCATCACTTACACTAGTATCAAATACTTCATCAGTTATTACACCACTATCATTAACATATACAACTTTATATTCATCATAACCAATCAATTCACTAGTTAATGGAATACTAACATTAATAACTGAATTACTAACATTTTTCTTAATGTTATCACTAGTATATAAAGATATATCATATAAACCAATAACATTATTATTTTTTAAATAATCACTAATATCTAATTTTTTACTAATCAATTTATCAGTATCTAATATTTCTTCACTTAACTTATAATTATAAACAATTTTATTATCATCATCTATAACACTTTTATAAACATTGTTATTAGTAGTATTATTATCAACTACTTCACTACTATTATTAACTTGTTTAACAACATTTTTTTTCTTTGTTGTAGTAATCTCTGTTGTTTTAACTTCTGTAGTTTTTTTTGTGGTATTATTTTTATCTTTATCACCACTTACTAAAGATTTATTATTAAAATGTACTATAAGTACTATTCCTAATAATATAAGTAATACTATTCCTATTACAAAATATTTTGTTTTCTTTTCATCTAATTCCAAATTAAACACCCTACCTTCAAATAGAAGTATAAATATAAAATAAAAAAAAGTAAAGATTAACAATTGAATTTTTACCTTTACTTTACATTATTTAAATAAATCTTTATATATTTCATCATAGTTTTTAACTAATTTTATATTTATTTTTTCTTTAATATTTAACGGAATATTGTCTAAATCAACTTTATTATTTAATGGCATATAAATAGTTTTAATACCATTATTATAAGCGCCAATAATTTTTTCTTTTATACTTCCTACAGCAAGTACATCACCATTTAATGTAACTTCACCTGTCATAGCAACATCATCTGGTATAAGTTTATTTTTTAACATGCTCAATATAGCAGTTGTAATAGCAATACCTCCACTAGAACCATCTTTTTTTATTCCAGCATTAAGTAAATTTATATGTATATCTAAATTACTAATATCACTCTTTATATATTTTTTATATTTTATTAAACTTAATGAAACTCTAATACTTTCTTTTAATATATCAAGTGCATTACCAGTTGTAATTATTTCACCACTACCAGGTATAGTAACGCATTCTATTCTTTGAACATTTCCTCCATAAGGATTACATCCAAGACTATTTACAACACCTTTATGATTATCAATTTCTTCTTTAACATATTTTATCTCACCTAATACTTTTGTTACATAAAGTATATTAACTTCTCTACTTTTAACATTATCTAAACAATAATTTCTTATTAATCTTTTTAGTATTCTAGATAATTCACGTACACCAGATTCTTTTGTATAATTATCTATTATATAAAGCAATACATCATCATCAAATTTTATATTTTTAATACCGTATTTTTTTATTATATCTGGTATCAAATATTTTCTAGCAATATCAATTTTTTCATATTCAGTATATGAATTAATTTCAATTATTTCCAATCTATCTTTTAAAGCCGATGGTATATCATTAATATTATTAGCAGTAAGTATAAACATAACTTTAGATAAATCAAATGGCTCTTCTATATAGTTATCAATAAATATATTATTTTGTGCTTCATCTAATATATCTAATAATGTATTAGAAGGATCTCCCTTATAATCATGACTCATCTTGTCTATTTCATCTATTAATATTACAGGATTCATTACACCACACTTATTGATTCCTTGTATAATTTTACCAGGATTTGCTCCCAAAAACGTTCTTCTATGTCCAACAAGTTCACTTGAATCATTTAGTCCACCAACACTAATTTTATAAAATTCTCTATTAAGTGCTTCACTTATACTTATACCTAATGTAGTTTTACCAACACCCGGTGGCCCAACTAAACATAGTATAGGACTAGAAACATCTTTATTAATATTTTTTATACTAACAAATTCTAATATTCTTCTTTTAATATTATCTAATCCATAATGTGTATTATCTAAATATTTTTTTATCTTCTTAATATCAGTTTCTTCAACTTTATATTTATTCCAAGGAAGATTTAAAACCCATTCCAAATAATTTCTTATAACAGAAGCATCAGGATTATTATCATTAGTATATTCATATCTACTAATCTCATTTTTAAATTTATTTCTAGTTTTATCAGGTATTTCTAGACTATCTAACAAAGTATTATAATTATTTATTTCTAACTGTTTATCAGTTAATATTCCTAATTCATTATTTAATTTATTAATCTTTTCCTTTAAAATAAAATCTCTTTGTTCTTTTTCAAATTTTTCTCTTATTTCATCATCAATCTTAGTATCCAAATTTAAAACTTCTAATTCTATATTAATATCATTAATTAGTTTTTCTGCTCTCTTAACATAATCAAACTCATTCATATAATATAATTTTTTAGATTGATCCATAGGTAAGAAAGAAACAATTATATCAGTTAACATATCTAAATCAGTTATTTTTTCTATACTAGATACTATAAGATTACTAGCTTCAGCATTTAAAAGTATATATTGATTAACTAAATCTTTTAATTTTCTAACCAAAGCAGTTTCTCTAACTTCATCATTATTTCTAACATATAATCTTTTAACAGTACTTTTAAGTATTCCTACATTATTTTGAAAATATTCTATTATTTGTACTCTATTAAGCCCTTTTATCACAATTCTATAATTATTATTAGGTAACTTAATTTTAGTTTTAATTTTACCTATAACACCAACTTTAGGTAAATCACTAACATTAGGTTTTTCTTCAATTAAATTTATTGGGCTAATAACTAATATATTAGAATTATAATTCTTAATAGCATCATCAATAGCATTCTTTGATATATCATTATTAATCTCTAATCGTATCTCTTGATTAGGAAGTAGTATTAATTTTTTTAATAGTAAAATACTTAAATTTTCTTTCATACTACTTCCTCCTTCGTAATGATTTTTATTATAAACACTTATTTCATTTTTGTAAACATTTTTAAACAAAAAAAAATCAAATTTTCATTTGATTTTATTAGCTTATTGTAACTTTTAAAGTTAAACCAGCTTCATTTTCAATATTTTGATTTGCATCAACACTTCTGTATTCAACTTTTAATGCATAATAATCAGTTACATCACCAGCAGCATTTGAAGCAATACTAACATTTGATAATAAAGTATCAGTTGTTTTAGCAGTATTAACAGTTGCTGTAGTTAAAACATTTTTAGTTGCTACTTTTATATCAGTTCCTAATGCAGTTGCTTCATCAGCTATTTCAGTAGTATCAGTATCAGCTCTATTAGCTAATGCAGCAGCTTCAAATTGAGCCTTAGTAATTTTATACAAAGTAATATAAATATTATTGTATGCTGTTCCATCAAAACATTCAGTAGTAGCTTGACTAGCAGAACTTACATAACAAGTAGTTTGTAAATCATCAGTCTTAGTACTATGAACATAGTTAATAGCTCCAGGAGTAGCTTCTAACACTAAATTATAATTAGATGGAGTACCATTAGCATCTTGTGTAGTATTAACTACTTTAAATGTTTTATAAGTAAATGTACCAGGTAAAACTTTTTCTAATTTAATATAATCTTCAGTACCATTTCCTGCTTGATATTCTACAGAACCTACACTAGCAGTATTAATTTTAACTGACTCAGTAGTTTCTCCATTTACTCTAGTAACAAAGTACGCATAAGTAACTCCTACTATTGTTAAAGTTACCATAAATATAGCTGCAATTCCTAATGTCAACTTTTGTTTTGTGTTCATCTTTTTTTCATCCTTCCTTCTATAATAAAATCATATCAAACAAAAAATGTGTTGTCAATTTAAAATTTACATTTTTTTCATTTTTTTTAATAAACAAAAAACACATGCATTTTTTTTACATATGTTTTACATCTAATACTTAGTGATTTTAGTAACATTTAACTTTACTTTACTTAATATACTTTCACCACTACTAGTCTTTGCTTCTATAACCAAATATAAATTATCATTTAACAATTTCTTTACTTTACTAGTAAATATTGAATTAACACTATTTTTCTCACTTACATTATAAGTAGCCAAATTATTAATAATATCACTTAATTTCATCTCAGTATCAAGTTCTAAAGAATTAGATACTATCTCTATTAACTTAGTATCATCCATAACATAATAACCTATCTTATAGCTCTTAATATCATAATCATTATTGCTAACATATTTGACATTATTATTATTAATAACATTGATATCATTATTTAAAGCCATCATACCATCTTTTACTTCAATATATTCATCACTACCACTAAAAGTATATAATTTATTATTAGTTAAAATATAATATGTAAAAAACAATAATATAATATTAATAATAAATGATATATAAATTATAGTTTTATAAGACTTTAAAACTTTGCTTAGCTTATCTTTTACATTACTTCTTTTTCCTTTCTTTTTCATATTCCACCTATCCTTCCATATTTATAATCACTTTTTCACTTATAGCATTACCAACAGGTATATTAAAACTTACTACTTTACCTACACCATTTATTTCATAATCTACTTCCATAAAATTCATTAAATTAATTACTTCAGTTTTATTCCAGCCAGTAATATCTATCATATTTTTATTATCACTATTGGTTTTTAAATATACTTTACTACCAATAATAATATTTTTATTTTTAATAGGATATTGATTAACAACAACATCACCATCTCCAACAACAATAGGTTTTAATCCTTTACTTTCTAGCAATGATATTACATCATTTTTATTTTTATTTAAATAATTATCTAACACAACGTATTTACTCTCATCTTTATTGCTTTCTCTATCACTTAAATTTTTATATTTAGCAATTGATTCTACTATACTTTTAGTCATTCCACCAATAGCACTACTTGTACCCTCTAAATCTTTTATAGCAACGTAAATTATATATTGTGGATCATCTTTTGGAAACATTCCAGCAAAGCTTCTTATATTTTTTGTACCACTTGTATATCCACCAGTTTCAGATATATATTGAGCTGTACCAGTTTTTCCTATTAATCTAACTTGATCTGTTTGGTATGCTTTACCAGTAGCAAGATTATCATCACCGTTAACAGTTTTATCCATTAAATCAATTATTTTATTTATAGTATCCTCACTATATATTTTCTTTATTTCTTCTCTTTTACCTTCTTCTATTATTTTACCATTTTGATCAGTAATTTTATTAACAACATAAGGTTTTAATAAGGTACCTCCATTTGTTATTGTTGTTAAAGCTTGTATCATTTGAATTGGAGTAATCGTTATACCTTGACCGTAACTAGCAGAAGCAAGTTCACTAGCATACATGAAATTTACTTTACCTTTCATTTCTCCAAGTAATTCAATTCCCGTTTTTTGACCAAAACCTAAATCAGTATAATAATCTAATAAAGTTTCTTTTCCCAATTTTTGAGCAAGTAATGTTGCAGCAACGTTCGATGAATAAGTAAACCCTACATCATATGTTATTCTGCCCCAACCTTTATCGTTCCAGTCTTTTATCTCGTATTCATCAACATTAATTTTACCAGAATCATAAAGTTCATCACCTTTATATTGTCCTTTTTCTATACTAGTAGCAAAAGAGAATATTTTCATTGTACTACCAGGTTCATAAGTATAACTAACTAACGGATTATTATAATTAGTTATATTTAACTTATTAGGATCAAATGTAGGACTAGATGCACTACCAACTATAGCTCCAGTTTTAGCATCAGCAATAGTTGCAATAACCCAATCAGTACTATAATTTTGTATTAAATCATTAATAGCATTCTCTAAATACATTTGTACATTGCTATCTATTGTCAATTCTATATTATATCCATTTTTAGCTTTCTTTTCTTGTACAGGAGTATTAGCAATCTTATAACCATAAGCATCTTTTTGATATTTATAATATCCATTTTCACCACTTAACTCTTGATCAAAATAAGATTCTATTCCCATTTCTCCAACAATCTCACCATTATCATTTTTCTTAGCATAACCAATAATGTATGAAGCAAACGTACCATAAGGATAATATCTTTTACTTTCTTTTATAAAATCAATTCCAGGTAAATTTAACTTTTCTATCTTTTCTTTCAATAATTCACTTATTCCTCTACCTTCAGGCCCTAATTCAACTTGATATGCATCTTTAGAAAGTAAAGTTCTCATTCTATCAGCATCCATACCAATAAGTGGTGCTAATGCATTTACCGTAGATTCTATATCAACAACATGTAAAGGTTTTTTTGGATTAGTAGTACGTTTAGAATCTAAATAAGCAATAACTGTATAAGAATTAACATTTTCTGCAAGTATTTCACCAGAAACATCATATATACTGCCTCGAGAAGCATATAAAGTTTTACTACCAGTTGTACGAGATAACGCAAAATCTTTTATATTTATATTATCAATGTTAGTACTTATAGAAACATATATTAATTTTCCTATTACTAGCCCAAATAAAAGAACAATGCCAATAATAAGAAATTTATTAATTTTAACTGCATTGTTCATAATTCACCTTCTTTATTTAATTACAATTATATTGTCATTATTATATGACAATCCATATTCTTTAGCAATATCTTGAATACTAGATAAACTTGCAAGTTCATTAACTTGCATCTCTAAACTTTCATTAATATTCTCTTGTTTCTCAACCTTTTTCTTTACTCTTTCTAGTTCTATATTGCTTCTAGACAATATAGATTTACTGGATACAGTAATTATAGGAGATACACAACCCACAATAATAATTAAAGTCATCAAAAATTTTTCACCTTTTAAAAATCTAATTCTCTTAGTTTTTCTCTTCATACTATATCCTTTCTATAATTCTTAATTTAGCACTTTTACTTCTACTATTTTCTTCTATCTCATTTTCTTTTGCAATTAATGGTTTATTATTAACAATACTTATTAAAGGTTTATATTCATCCGGAATATAAGGAAGTCCTTTAACTTTCTCATCTACTTCACTATATTTTTTAAATACTTTTTTAACAATTCTATCTTCTAAAGAATGAAATGTTATTACGCATAATCTTCCACCTTTATTTAATAAATTAATAGCATCAGGTAAAACACTTTCTAATACTTTAAGTTCACTATTTACTTCAATTCTTAAAGCTTGAAATATTTGCCTTTCTGGATGATTATCTATAAAGTATTTTACTGGCACACTAGATTTTATTATATCAACTAATTCTAATGTACTATCAATTTCTTTATCTTTTCTATAATTGATTATTTTTCTTGCAATTATTTTAGAAAATCTTTCTTCACCATAAGTATAAAAAACATCAAGTAATTTATCATAATCATATTCATTTACAATTTTCTTTGCAGTTAATTTATTTCTTTTATCCATTCTCATATCAAGTGTAGCATCTTTCATAAATGAGAACCCACGACTACCATCATCTATTTGTGGACTAGAAACTCCTAAATCTAAAAGTATACCATCAACTTTTTCTACACCAATATCTTCTAACCTTTCTTTCATATTACAAAAGTTATCATGAATTAATGTATAATTATTACCAATAGTTTTTAAAAGTTCATCTGACTTTTCTATAGCAAAATCATCTTGATCAAAACCATACAAATGACCTTCTGGTATATTTTTTAATATTAAACTACTATGTCCTGCAAGTCCAATTGTCCCATCAACATAAATACCATCTTTTTTTATTTTTAAATTTTCTATCACTTCTTGTCTCATTACACTATAATGCATATTATTCTCCCCCAAATAAATTTTCTGCTATCTCTGCAAAATTATCTTCATTACTTTCAAAAAAATTATTCCATGCCTCATTATCCCATATTTCTAATCGATCATTCGCGCCGATTATAACACAATCTTTAGTTAAATCGGCGTAATGAACGAGTGGGGAGGTAATGCACGCTCTACCTGATTTGTCTAACGTGCATAGAGTAGCACCAGACATGAAGAATCTGGTGAAATTACGTGAGTCTTTTCTTGTAAATGGGAGTGCTTTTAATTTTGCCACTATGTTATTCCATTCATTCATAGAATAAACAAATAAGCATTTTTCAAGTCCACGAGTAATAACAAAACTATCACCTAATTCATTTCTGAATTTGCTAGGAATAATAATTCTGTTTTTTTCATCAATAGAATGATGATACTCACCCATTAACATAAAATCCCCCACTTTCTTCCACTATGTACCACTACTACCTAAATAATACAATAAGTTTTCCTAAAATACAACATTTATTTAAAAAAATCAATAAAAAAAAACATTATTTACACAAAAATGTAAAATAATGTTAATAACTCTTACGAATTTATATATTTTAAAACTTCTTCTTTATCACTTAAGTGGTGTTTTTCATGGCCAATAATTTGATAATCTTCATGTCCTTTACCTAATATCAATAACGTATCATTTTTTCCTATCATACTAACACCTTTTTTTATAGCTTCTCTTCTATCATATATAACAATATAATTATCTTTATTTACACCACTTAATATATCATTCATAATATTTTTTTCATCTTCAGTACGTGGATTATCATCAGTAAATATTACAAAATCACTCAATTTAGTAGCAATATTTCCCATAATTGGTCTCTTTTTAGGATCTCTATCTCCCCCACAACCAACGATAGTTATAACTTTACCAATTTTATTTTCTAAATTAGAAGTTATAATTTTTTCAACTGCATCTGGAGTATGTGCATAATCTATTATAGCCTTACCTTCTTTAATACTAATAATTTCATTTCTACCATTAGGTGCATAAATATTTTT
This sequence comes from uncultured Bacilli bacterium, assembly GCA_934086355.1. The sequence goes on along the minus strand of CAKOID010000003.1, from coordinate 1,441 downwards.
AGTAACTCTAATAATATCATCTATACTAACACCCAAACTATTAACCAAACAAAGTGCAGTAATATAATTATAAATATTAAATTTATTTAATAAATTTGTTTCAACATAATATTCTTCATCATACTTAAAATGTATTTTAGTAGTTAAATTAGTATAACTGTAATCTAATATCTGATAATCACTATCATTAAATCCTAAAGTTTTAAAATTATTATATTTAAATTCTATACCATAAGGATCATCTATATTAGAAATCATAACTCCATCTTCTTTTATATAATTTAATATTAATTTCTTAGCTTCTAAATAATTTTCCATAGTTTTATGATAATCTAAATGATCTTCAGTAAGATTAGTAAATGCACATACATCAAATTTAATACCATTAATTCTTCCAAAAGATAATGCATGGCTACTTACTTCCATTACGATTATATCTACTTTCTTTTCAATACTTTCAAGTATCAAATTATATAATTCTAATATATCAGGAGTAGTATTAGGTAACTCTTTTATAAATTTACTATTTATATAGTATCCTATTGTACCAATATAAGCATTGTTTATACCTAACTCTGAAAGTATTTGACTAGTCAAATATGCAGTAGTAGTTTTACCATTAGTACCAGTAATACCAATAAATTTTGTATTTTTAAAACTATCACTATATTCTTTAACTAAATATTCGTTAAGATACTTTTCACTATCTTCTACCACTATAGTCTCTACAGGATAACTACCATGTTCGCATATTATTTTAGTTGCACCATTTTTTATTGCTTGTTCTATAAAATCATGTCCATCAACTGTATAACCTTTTATAGCAACAAAAGTATCTCCTTCTTTAACTTTTCTTGAATCTGTTTTTATATTTATCACTTCAATCACCTTCTTAATAATATCATATTTAAAAACATTATTAAATATTAAAAAATCCACACTACACAATGTGGATTAAAAATATTGTAGAAAAAATTTATTTGACACCAACAACATATAATGTTAAAATTCTAAGTAAGTAGAACATTCAGTTTTGAATGCCTACCTATTATTTTTGTAAGCACTCGTAATAAAATACGAGTCTTTTTTGTAAAAAGACCTATATAATTACCAATGCTCGAATTATTAAAACCAAATTACCCCCTGATGAGCATAATTGACATTACAATTAACATAATTAATAAGAGTAATCTTTCAAAAGAAAGTGTTCTCATAAAATCACATCCCCTTTACTTCATAGTTAAGGGCAAGCATTAAACTGAAAGTTCTGGTTATATATAATACATTATATATTATAAATATTTTGTCGAATTGTAATACAAAACTAACTTTTTATAAATAATATTAAAAAGCAGCATTTTTTAAAAAGTTAGTGTAAAGAGTTTTGTGGTAGAAACTTAAAAAGAAGTTGAATTTATAATAATTTGACTTTTTTTAATTT
>CAKOID010000002.1 GCA_934086355.1 uncultured Bacilli bacterium | reverse complement strand
AAATAATCTTCATCGTTCATAACAACAGCTGTTGGTCCTTCTAATAAATCATCAAGCCCCTCAATATTACATTCTTTTAAAGCTCTTTTTGTAATGTTATTTTTTAAAATATTATACTCATTTTCATTACTTAAATAATTATTATTATTTATAATAAAATCTATATGATTTAAATTAATAAATAACATATAAAACAAATTAATTTTATTTTGTTTATCTTTTTGTATTATATAATTAAACTCAATTATTTTTTTCCAAAACAATCTATATTTCACATCCATTAAAGGTAATAAATCATATAACGTTCCTGTAATATCCTCTAAACTAGCATTCATATTAGTAAATAATTTATATTTTTCAATATATTCTTGATACTTATATTTAATTATCATACTTCTTTTTATACCAAGAACATAATACTCTGTTAACATATTAGTATCAAAAGTATCTACATTTAAAATATTTTTATTTATTAAATTAAATGAATGGTCACCACTTGCCATAACACTTAAAGCCTTATGTTTGTTTTCAAAGTCTATTAAATTTAAACTATCTTTAATATTTTCATTTGTAGACATAAATATTTTTTGATATCTCGAAAAAGATTCTCCTTCTAATAATATTTTACCAAAATTAACTTGTTTTTCTATAATTCCTAATACTTTCTCTAATGCAATATTATCCATAAATCCCCCATAAAATTGTTTAATATAATAACATACAAAAAAAAGAAATGCAAACAACATTTCTTAATTTATAAAATTAATTGTTCTTTAAGATTTCTAATGCTTTCTTCATTTTTAAATCAAATTTAATCATTTCCATACCACCAATTTGATTTAATATATCTTCTTTTGGTATGTTATATGTATTTGCTATTTCTTCTAAATGTTCTTCACTTTCTTTATCATCAACTTCAATTTTTTCTTTTTCACTAACAGCTTCTAATAAGTATCTTTCTTTTACTCTCATTTCTGCTTCTGGTTTTAATTGTTCTTCAAGTTGTTCCATATTAGTTTTTGTGAATTCAAAATATTGTTCTAATGATAATCCTTGCATTCTCATATTATCTTCATATTGATGAACTAATCTATGTATTTCTTCATGAATAATTTCTTCATTTATTTCTACAGTCATATTTTCTATTGCTTTCTTAATTACTTCATCTAAATATTTATTTTCTATATCATTAGTTTTATGTTCTAATAAATGTTCTTTAATTTTAGTTTCAAATTCTTCTTTAGTTTTTATATCGTCATATCCTAAATCTTTAAATAATTCTTCATCTATTTCAGGTAATACTCTTTCTTTTATTTCTCTAACAGTAACTGTAAATGTTACATCTTTTCCTTTTAAGTTTTCTACATAATTTTCTGGGAATTTTAAGTCTATATCTTTAATTTCTCCAACTTTCATTCCTATTAATGCATCTTCAAATCCTGGAATAAATGTGTTTGAACCAATTTCAAGTGGATAATTTTCTCCAGTTCCACCTTCAAGTTCTTTTCCATCAACCACACCTTTAAAATCAATTACGGCAGTATTTCCTTTAACTACTTCACCATTTTCTTTAATAACTATATCAGCATATTTATTTCTTAAATTATCTATTTCTTCTTCTACTTCTTTTTTAGTTACTTTAGCTGTTTCTTTTTTTATTCCTAAATTTTTATAATCTCCTAATTTAACTTCAGGTTTACTTATAAATTTATAAACAATAGTTATTCCATCTTTATCTAATTTAGTTATATCTACTGTTGGTTGTATAACAGGCACGACATTTGCTTCTTTAAAAGCATTTTCATATTCTTTTTCAATAGCGATATCAGCAGCATCAGGATATAAAGTCTCAATACCAACTTTTTTAATAAATAAATCCCAAGTAACACTACCTTTTCTAAATCCATCTATTTTTATATCTTTTTTCTTTTTATTAAAAGCATCTTTTAAATAATTTGTCCATTCTTCATTCTTTATTTCTTTTGTAATTTCTTTTACGTTTTTCATATTTTTTCTCCTTCTCAATACATAGTATTATAAACTAAATCTAACCCTTTATCAAGAAATTTACATCTTTTTTTTAAAAAATTTAATTTTATACTAGCAATTTCTAAAATCTATGATATAATTAGATACGTAAACGCAATTGGACCGCTAGCTCAGTTGGTAGAGCAACTGACTCTTAATCAGTGGGTCTAGGGTTCGAATCCCTAGCGGTCCACCATTTTTATTAAAAAAATGTTGACAAATAATAAGTTATTTAGTTATAATAATTAAGTCATTAACGGACCTGTAGCTCAGCTGGTTAGAGCGCACGCCTGATAAGCGTGAGGTCGATGGTTCAAGTCCATTCAGGTCCACCATTTTTTATGGCCCGTTGGTGAAGTGGTTCAACACACATGCCTTTCACGCATGCATTCATGGGTTCAAATCCCGTACGGGTCACCAAAAATGTTATAAAAATTCAGAAAATCTGAATTTTTTTTATAAAATTTGCAAAAAAACATTGACGTCCCCTTTTTAAATATGATATTATTAAAGAGCAATGGCGGAACAAACGGATCTTTAGCTCAGTTGGTTAGAGCATCCGGCTCATAACCGGGCGGTCGTAGGTTCGAGTCCTACAAGATCCACCATTTTTTTAATTGCGGGTATGGCGGAACTGGCAGACGCGCTAGACTTAGGATCTAGTGGATTATTCCGTGCAGGTTCAAGTCCTGTTACCCGCACCACATTGATAACAACTCGAACCTTTTTAGGTTCGAGTTTTAATGTAAGAAAAAATTTGAAATAAAACAAAACAATTCTAACCAATTAAGAATTGTTTTGTTAATACATACTCTACATCAATATTATCTAATTTATAATACAATTGTTGTAAAACATATAAATACCTTTCTTCCTACCAATTTAATTCATCATAATAATATAAATTTTAAAATTTTTTAAAGTTGTATTTTATAAATAAATATGCTAACATTATATATAGATAATAGAAAGTAAGTGATGAAATGAAAAATATATTAATAAAAATAAATTCTACATTACTTACTATAAGTCTAGTTAACAAACAAGAAAATAAAAATTTAAATAATACTAATATAATAGATACTAAAGAATTATTATTTTCAACATCATATATTAAAGAAAATATAGAATTAGTTAGTAGTTTTTTAAACACAATCATATTAAAAAATAAAATAGATAAAGTAAGAGTAAATAATATAGAACTTACTACATTAACACTTGATTTAATAAAAAACTCTAATACAATAAAAAAATTATTAATTAGTGAAGATAAAATACTTACTTACGAGATATTTATGAAACTATTAGATAATAATACTTTGGAATATATTAATTGTTATGATATTCCACCCTATCTATTAGAAAAATTAGATATGAATAAAAATATAAAAATAGATGTTAGAAGTGAAATATTTTTTGTAAGTAAATTTATGGAAGATAATAAACTTTATAAATATTCTGATATATATTACAAAAAGAAAATAGTAATTACTAAAAATTTTGACAAAAGAGAATTAGAAGATTTTAAAACATTTATTAAAATAAATAAATACTTAAAAGAAATACATATTAAAAATTATACTAATGATTTAATATATAGTATTATAGATATTTTTAAAGAGTATAATTTAAATAATAAAGTAATAGTTTTTTATGAAAATAATAATGTAAATATAATAGTAAATTCTATAAATTATTTAAAAGAATTATATAAGGATTACTTAGAAGTGTCTAATATAGATTTTAAAATAGTTTATTCAGAAACATATAAAAGAAAAAATTTATTTAAGCAATTAAATTTTGTAACATTAAAATATATATGTTTTGTAGTAATTATAGGAGCATTAATATTTGGTGGTTTTGATTATTATAAAAATTATAAAAACGAACATGATGTAAAAAATATCAACGATAAATTAACTGACATACTAGATAATTATAATATAGAAGAACCTCAAGATGAAAATGATGTAGAATATATCGATACTGAAGAAAACGAAGAACAAAATAATAATACAACAACAAAAAATACAACACCAAGTCCATACTACACTAAATATAATCAAATATTTGATGAATTATCAGGAATAAATAACGAAACTGTAGGATGGTTAACAGTAAACAATACTAAAGTAAACTACCCAGTTGTACAACACACAGATAATGATTTTTATTTAAAAAAAGATTTTAATAAAAATAAAAATTCTTATGGATGGATATTCATGGATTATAGAAATAATATTTACAATTTAAGTAACAATACTATTATATGGGGACATAATTCTAGAACTGGATTAATGTTTGGAACATTAAGGTACGTTACTAATGAATCTTGGTATAAAAATCCAGATAATCAAATAATAACATTTAATACTAAAGTAAAAAATATGAAATGGAAAATATTTTCGATATACAAAATACCAGTAACAAATGATTATTTATATGCTAATTTTGGTAATTTAGATGAATTTCAAACTTTCTTAGATATGATACGAGGTAGAAGTATGTATGATTTTGGAGTAAATGTTACAAAAGAAGACCATATACTTACTCTATCTACATGTGGTACAAGCACTACTAACAGTACTACAAGATTAGTAGTCCATGCTGTTTTAATAAATGAATAAAAAAAAACGTAAGATAAATCTTATTAAGAAATATCATTACGTTTTTTATTTTACAACAATATTTACTATACGTTTTTTGATAACAATAGTTTTAATTATTTCCCTACCTTCAGTATTCTTTTTAACATTATCATTTTCCAATGCCAATTTTATCATTTCATCTTCAGTAGTTTCATTATTTACTTTAATTGATCCTCTAAGTTTACCATTAACTTGTACTCCAATTTCCACTTCATCGCTAACTAATTTAGCATCATCATAAACTGGCCAACTTGTATTAACTATTTTATCATATCCTAAACTTTCATTTAACTCTTCTGTTATATGTGGTGCAATTGGATTAAGTAAAATTAATAATAATCTATAATCTTTTTTAGTTATTGTATCTTTCTTTTCATAAGCATTACTTAAAATCATTAATTGAGATACAGCAGTATTAAATCTAAGTGTTTGTAAATCATTTTCTATCTTTTTAATAGACTGATTTTGAATCATTTCTAAATCTTTAGAATATTCTTCTCCATCAACTACTTTATCTTTTAATCTAATAATTTTATCTATAAATCTTTTACAACCTTTTAAAGAATCAGTACTCCAAGGAGCATCTTGTTCATAATCTCCCATAAACATTTCATATGTTCTTAACGTATCAGCACCATATTCATTAATTATATCATCAGGATTAATTACGTTACCCTTACTCTTACTCATTTTTTGATTATCGCTACCTAGTATCATACCATGACTAACTCTAACATCAATCATTTCTTTATTAGGTACTAAACCAAAGTTATAAAGCATTTGAACCCAGAATCTAGCATATAATAAATGTCTTGCAGTATGTTCCATACCACCATTATACCAATTTACTTTACCCCAATACTTCATTGCATCCATTGAAGCAAATTCATGATTATTATGAGCATCCATAAATCTTAAGAAATACCAACTAGAACCTGCCCATTGTGGCATCGTATCTGTTTCTCTTTTTGCATCACATCCACATTTTGGACATTTTGTATTTACCCAATCAGTTATTTTTGCAAGAGGAGATTCTCCGTTATCTGTTGGTTCATACTCTGTAACATCAGGTAAAACAAGAGGTAACTCATCTTCATTCATAGGAACCCATCCACATTTTGGACAATTAATCATTGGAATTGGTTCACCCCAGAATCTTTGACGAGAGAAAATCCAATCTCTCATTTTATAGTTATTCTTTCTTCTAGCAATACCTAAACCTTCTAGTTTCTTAGTAATAGCTTCTTTTGCTTCTTCTACAGTTAATCCAGTAAATTCTTCACTATTAATAAGTTTACATCCTTTACCTAAATATTCACTCTTCTCAAATGCTTTTAAAGTTACATCAGCACCATCTATTACTTGAATCATCTCAAGATTATGCTCTTTAGCATAAAGGAAATCTCTCTCGTCATGTGTAGGAACCGCCATTACAGCACCAGTACCATAACTACCAAGTACAAAGTCCCCTATAAATACTGGAACTTCTTTACCATTAACCGGATTAATAGCTTTTATTCCTTTTAAAATACAACCAGTCTTACCTTTATTTAATTCAGTTCTATCCATATCAGATTTCTTAGCAGTTTCATTTATATAATTCATTACTTCTTCTTTATTTTCAATTCTAGGCATCAATTCTTTAATTAATTTACCATCAGGAGCAATAACAAAGAATGTTATACCATAAACAGTTTCAATACAAGTAGTAAATACACTAAACTTACCACCACCAACTATATCAACATCTAACTCAACACCAGTTGATTTTCCTATCCAATTAATTTGACCAAGTTTTACTCTTTCAGCAAAATGAGTGTCTTCAAGTCCAGTTAATAAATCTTCTGCATAATCACTCATTCTTAACATCCATTGACTTTTTTCTTTTTGAATAACCTCAGTACCACATCTCTCACATACTCCACCTGCAGCATCTTCATTTGACAAAACAGTCTTACATTTAGGACACCAATTAACTGGAATAGTATCTTTATAAGCCATACCATGTTTATAAAATTGTAAAAATTGCCATTGAGTCCATTTATAATAATCTGGATCTGTCGTAGAAAATTCTCTAGTCCAATCAAATGACATACCTAAACTTTTCATTTGTCTTCTAAAATTATCTATATTAACTTTAACGGCTTCTTTAGGATGAATATGATTCTTAATTGCATATTCCTCAGCAGGAGCCCCAAAAGCATCAAATCCCATTGGATATAAAACATTATAACCTTTCATTCTCTTCATTCTAGCCAAAGCATCTTGTGCAGTATAACTTCTAACATGACCTACATGAAGCCCACTACCTGATGGATATGGAAACTCTACCAATATATAATAAGGCTTTTTATCTCCACCATTTTTTGCAACAAAACATCCACTTTCTTCCCAATATTTTTGCCATTTCTTTTCTATTTCTTTAAAATTCATAATCATTTCACCTTTCTTTTTATAATTCTTCCCAATATTTCATAAAAACTATATATTAAACCTAAGAGGACAACAAACCCTAATAGCAGTTGAATAACATAATTCCATTTAGGAATACTAACAATAGTACCAGTCAAACTAATAATAAAAGGATCTAAAAGAGTAATAATTAGTCCTATCTTTTTTTCATTTAAATCATTAGGATTAATTTTAAATCTAACCTTTAAAAATTCAACCTGCATACTTTTTTTAATACATTTCTTTTTTAATCCTCTTATATAAAAGAATATAAAATATATTAAAAATAATATAAGATAAGATATTAAAAACAATAATATTATACTTTTCATTTTCTTCCTCCATTAAAAAAAGTGATATACAAAGGACGAAATCTATCCGTGGTACCACCTTATTTTATACTCTATAATTTTTAAAGGAATCACCCTATTACATCCAAAAGCAAGTTCATAAATATATTTTATTAGTTTACACCATCCACTAACTCTCTATAAAAAATATTATTTATTACTACTCTTTCTTCATTTGCTTAAACATATTATATAAAAATAATTATTATATTTCAAGTATTTAACTACAATTTTCTCCGCTATTATTTAATTCAGCATAAACTCTATTATTTTCTTTATATACAAATACTGCACAATCCTTCATGTTTTTATTATTTTTAGGATTAGTATATTCTCCACTATTATTATCACTGTCTAAATAATTATTTTCTATTAAATTGCCTATAGTTATTTTATAACAGGATACTGTTTCATCTGTTGACAATTTACAATCATTATTAGTCTGCAATAAAGTCCTATTATCTTGTCCCCAAAGTATAGCAGCACTTTCAACCAAACTTACCTTTTTACTATAAGACTTTTTCTTCATATTGCTACTTATTTTATTTATTCCAGGTATTGCTAACCCAAGTAATAAACCTATAAGTACTAACACAGATAATAATTCAACTAATGTAAAACCTTTTTTATTCATAAAACCATATCCTTTATCTAAATATATAATATTTTTTATTTAAACACAAGAAAAAACTGTCAAAAAACAGTTTAATTCTTATCTCTAACTTTTATATGTACTTCTCTTAATTGTGCTTCAGTTACTTCTCCAGGTGCACCCATCATCAAATCGGCACCACTTGCACTCATAGGGAATGCTATTGTTTCACGAATATTATCTTCATCTAAAAGTAACATTATCATTCTATCTATTCCAGGAGCCATTCCTGCATGAGGAGGAGCACCATATTGGAACGCAGTATAAAGTCCTTTAAATCTTGTTCTTAAATCTTCTTCGCTATAACCAGCAATGCTAAATGCTTTTTTCATAATTTCTAAATCATGATTTCTAACAGCACCACTAGCTAATTCAATTCCATTACAAACAAAATCAAATTGATGAGCAACTATTTTTTCTATATCACCATCAAATGCTTTCATACCACCTTTTGGCATACTAAATGGATTGTGAGTAAAATCATATCTTTCTTCTTCTTCATTCCATTCATACATAGGAAAATCATTAATTATGCAGAATTCAAATTTATTTTTATCTATTAAATTTAATCTTCTACCTAATTCATCTCTAATTAATCCAGCAAGTTTAGGAGCATTCTTTCTATCTGCTATAAAGAATAATACATCATTGCTAACAAGTCTTGCCTTTTTAATTAAATCTTCTCTTTCATAATCTGATAAAAATTTATCAATAGGTCCTTTAAAACTCATATCATCCATTACTGTAATATAACCTATTCCAGGCATTCCAATAGTTTTAGCATAAGCCACTAAATCATTAAACCATGAATTAGATTTATCTCCAATATTATGAACTTTAATCCCCCTTACAGTAACACCTCTAAAAGGTTTAAATTCAGTATCACTAAATTCTTCAGTTAAATCTATTATTTCTAAAGGATTTCTTAAATCTGGTTTATCAGTACCATATTTTAACATACTTTCTTCAAATGATATTCTTCTAAATGGTCTAGAACTAATCTCTTTATCACTAAATTTTTTAAATGTTTCATAGAAAACTTTTTCACCAATTTCATAAACATCTTCCTCAGTAGCAAAAGACATTTCCATATCTAATTGATAAAATTCTCCATAAATTCTATCACTTCTAGCATCTTCATCTCTAAAGCAAGGTGCAATTTGAAAATATTTATCAAATCCAGCAACCATTAATAATTGTTTAAATTGTTGAGGTGCTTGTGGAAGTGCATAAAATTTTCCATGATACTTTCTAGAAGGAACAATAAAATCTCTTGCTCCCTCTGGACTAGATGCAGTAAGTATTGGAGTTTGTATTTCAGTAAATTCTTCATTAGTCATTATCTCTCTTAAATAAGATATAACTTTATTTCTAAATAAAACATTGTTTTTAACTTTTGGATTTCTTAAATCTAAATATCTATATTTTAATCTAACATCTTCACTTACATTAGTAGAAGTCATAACTTCAAAAGGTAATGTATTAAGTGCACTACCTAATATAGTAAGTTCATTTACTAATACTTCTATAGTACCAGTACCTATTTTATCATTATAGTCTTCTTCATCTCTTTTTCTAATTTTACCACTTACTGTAATACTAGATTCTTTAGTAACATTATCAAACATTTTATCATCATTACTAACTAACTGAACAACTCCACCTTGATCTCTTAAATCTACGAATATTACTCCTCCATGGTCTCTTATATTTTCAACCCATCCACATACTCTTACATCTTTCCCAACATAACTCTCATCTAATTTACTTAAATAACAATTTCTATATATATTTTCCATCATCTCATCCTTTCTAATTCTTCTTTAATTAATTTTAAAGAAGTTCCAGGGTTTGCTTGCTTATTAGTTTTTTGCATAACCTTACCAACTAAGAAATTAGCTACTTTCTCATTACCATTTAAATATTCAATAACTTGTTCTTTATTTTCATTTAATATATCTTTAATAATACTTATTAATTCATCTTCATTACTAATTTGTTTAATATTAGATTTTTCTATTATTTCCATTGGATCAATATTTTTTTCCATTGCTTCATAAAGTATATTCTTTGCAAGTTGACTAGATAATTCTTTATTACTAACTTTATCTACTAAACTACCTAACATTTTAGGTGTTATAAATAAATCTTTAATATCAATATTAAGTTTATTCAAAGAACCTAATATTATAATAGTCATCCAATTAGTAGCAGTACTAATATCATTAGTATTATCTAATAATTCATCAAAATAATTAGATATATCTTTATTTCTTGCAATAGTTTCTGCATCACTTATACTTAAACCTAATTCTAAATATCTTTTTACTCTACTATACTCTAATTCTGGTATTTCACTTCTTACTTCTTCTTTAAATTCAGAAGTTAATTTAACTGGAGCTAGATTAGGTTCAATATAATATTTATAATCAACAGCATCTACTTTTTCTCTCATAGAATAAGTTTTACCATCTTCATCTATTCTTCTTGTTTCTTGTATAACTTTTTCTCCTCTTTCTAATATTTCTGTTTGCCTTTTTATTTCATATTCTATAGCAGCTTTAACACTAGTAAATGCATTAATATTTTTCATTTCTACTTTAGTACCAAATTCAGTATCTGTATCTTTCATTAAAGAAATATTAACATCACATCTCATTTGACCTTTATCACTTTTTGCTTCACTAACTTCATTATATAAAAATATATTTCTTAAAGTTTCTAAAAATCTAACTGCTTCATCAGCACTATATATACAAGGCTCTGTAACTATTTCCATCAATGGAATTCCAGAACGGTTATAATCTATCAATGAGTAATTAGAACAATGTTCTAAAGAAGCTGTATCTTCTTCTAAATGTAATTGATGTATATCAACTGTTTTCTCTTCACCATTTACAAAGAATGTAACATGTCCATTTCTACCAAAAGGTTTAGTTACTTGAGTAATTTGATATCCTTTAGGTAAATCTGGATAATAATAGTTTTTTCTATCAAATATTATTTCATCAGGCGTAGTACAATTTAATGCCATTGCAGTTTTTAATGCTTTACGACAAGCTTCTTTATTAACTACTGGTAATATTCCAGGTAATCCTAAATCTACTGGCATTACATTAACATTTGGTAAATTAGTATATGTATTTTTTGCACTAGAAAAGTTTTTTGAATTTGTTTTTAATTCACAATGAACTTCTAATCCTATAATTACTTTATACATTTTTATCACCTACTATCTGTCCTTTATAATCCATTACTTCTTCTATCTTATTAGCTATATTAAGAGTTAAATCATCTTTCATAATATCACAAGTAATATTTACAGCAACTGGCATATTATCTACAAATCCACTAGGAATTGTAATACTAGGATATCCACCAAAGTTACCAATACACAAATGATTTTCTAAAACTAAATATTCACTTGATAATGCATCAGTTTTTTCTCCAAATTTTGGAGCGATACCACCACTTGCTGGCATTATAAATCCATCATATTCTTTAAATAATTCATGCATTTTATCAGTTATCATTCTTCTAACTCTACAAGCATTTAAGAATAATTTATCTTGATTTTCTTTTTGTAATACATATGAACCTATAACAAAACGTCTTTTAATTAATTCACTAAATCCATTAGTTCTAGTATTAAACATAATATCTTCATAAGTATCTCCGTCAACTCTATTACCAAACTGAATACCAGTTAGATTAGAGTTGTTACTAGTTGCTTCAGCACAACTAATAGTCATATAACTAGGATACAAAGCATCTAATAATTTTTCATCTATACTAACGCCTTCAACATCCATTCCTAATTCTTTACAATTATTAATTACTTTATTAAAGTTATCTAATGTTTTAATCAACATATCACTAGGATTATTATAATTGTTTATATCACATGCTTCTTTTAAATAAAATAATTTTTTACCTTTAACACTATCATCTAAACTATTTGTATAATCTTTACCATCATCTTTTAAACTAGTCATATCTAATTTGTCTTTACCTTTTAATATATTGGTTACAATTGCACTGTCTTTTACAGAACGACTAAATATTGCTACGTGGTCTAAACTAGATGCAAAAGCAAACAACCCATATCTAGAAATTCTACCATATGTTGGTTTAAATCCAACTATTCCTCCAAATGCGGCAGGTTTACGCACAGAATCTCCAGTATCACTTCCTATAGCAAATGGAACTATACCTAATGCAACACTTGCAGCACCTCCAGCAGATGAACCACCCATTAATCTATTTGTATCCCAAGGATTTCTAACAACACCAGTATGAGCAGTTGTTCCAGTACCACCCATTGCAAGTTCATCCATTGTATTTTTTCCAACAAGAACTGCACCAGCATCTTTTAATTTTTTATAAACAGTTGCATCATAAACTGGAACATAATTTTTTAATATATTACTAGAAGCAGTAGTAAGAATACCAGATGTAGAAAAATTATCTTTTAATGCATAAGGTATACCAGTTAAAATAGTTTTTTCTCTACCTCTACATTTATATTTATCTATAATAGTTACAAAAGGATTAATTTCTTCTTGATAAGAATGTGCTAATGTATTAGCCTCATTAAATAATTCTTCACTAGTAACTTTACCATCATCTAATTCATTTCTTAAATCACTTATTAACATTTTTTTATATTCCATATTATTCCACCACCTTTGGTACTTTTACTTGATCTCTTACTTGATGTTTAGTATTACTTAACACTTCATCAACAGATAAACTATCTTCTATAACATCTTCTCTTAATTCTGCTTCATATGTCACAAAAGGAAATATCATAGGTTCAACTTCATTTATTCCATCTATATTACCTATCAAATCCATCTGTTTCAAAATAATATCAAATTCATTTTGCAAAGTATTATATTCTTCATCACTCATTCTAAACATTAATTTTTCTGCATATTTTTCTAACAATTCTTTTTCTATCATAATTATATCCTCCTAATAAAAAAACAGCTAATGAATAGGGACGAATTATACTCGCGGTACCACCCTAATTATCATTAACTGATATCTCTTAACTTTAACGGCTTTTACCGTTCTTTCTTACTATAGTTCAGAAAGAATCTCAATGGTGTTATTCATATAGTTTTATCTGTTCATTTTCACCAACTAGAACTCTCTAATAGAATATTATCTATATTACTTCTCCATCTCATCAATTTAAAATATAATAACATTATAACACATTATTAAAAATATGCTACTATAATTTACCTATTTTAATAAAAATAATTTGCATTAATATATATTATGTGCTATCATATCAATTGCCATTTTTTGAAAGGGGAAAATAAAATGATATCAAGAAAAGAATTAAGTTATGTAAATCTATGGGCTAATAGAGTCCCAAATCCAGGAGATAACTATTGCTTAGAAACAAAGGAATATTTAAAAGAGGCTGTTGAATTATTTAATAAGTTTTATAAAGGAAACAAATATAATATAACATTTAGTAACAATGAAGAAATTGAGTTTGAAATAAAAGATAAAAACTTAGCACATATGTTAGGTATAGACACTAAAAATCTATTCAATGAGGTTTTTAATGATTTTTGGAAAAATATTTTAAAAATAGATACTTCAAATAAAATATCATCATTTGAAATATTAAATTTAATATTAGATAATTTTGAAGACATAATACAATTTGACAAACGTGAAGGTGGTATTAAAGTTTTAAACTACTACAAAGTCTATATAAAAAGTTATATTTTTTCTAAACTAGGCAATTTATCAGATTTTAGATATGGCTGTATAAATTTTGATAAAGAAGAATTTTTAAAAAATAATGATAATAAAAAATATAATTCTAATTCTACAAAATTTCTTTATCTACCTAGTGATGAACCAATATGCCCGTATTTTGCAATGGGAATACTTCCAAATACTGATAACTATTATACTGATATTTATAATCAAGATAATGACGAAATAGTTGAAAGTGAAAAAGATAAACCTTATGTAGTTGAAACATCAATTGCTATTGACAAACCAAAACCATTTTTTGAAAATCAAGAAGTAATTATTCCAACACAAATATTAAAAGATACTAATAAGGAATTAACTAGAATTAATGCTACACCAGAACAAAAGAAAAATTTATTAAGAGAATATAGAAATATTATAACCCAATACAATATAGATAATAGAATTAATATATACTCTGATTACTACGCAATGTTAAGTGAACAAGAAAAAGCAATTAAACTTACAAAATAATTGCTTTTTTATATTAAAAATTACACACTAATGGTATTAACATTTTCAGTTCTAGTAATTTTTTCATACCATAATTTATTATTAGTAATAAGTAAAATAAATGTACCAAAAGAATATAACATATAAACTATAACAAACAATATTCCAATTAAATTCTGATTATCTATCAATACAATACTTACTAAAGGTACTAAAAATACATAAATAAACATTAAATTTGTTCTAATTATAATTGGATATATTTTATTAATACTACTACTTAATCTTAAATTAACAATTCTCTTACCTATTGTCCTTCCTTTAAATACAATAGGTACTAAAACAAACATTATATAAATAATACAAAGTAATAATATAATAAATGTTTTTAAATTATATTCTTTACCATATAATATAGTTATTATAAGAACTATACCAAATATTAAACTTAAAAAGAATAAATCTATTATAAATGCTACTAATCTTCTTAAACCCGTTACCTTATTACTCATAATATATGATTTATCATCTATCTTTTCTCTAGATGGTAATATTTTTAAAAATGGTACTATTAAATAATAACCAACTATTCCACCCAATGTATTAAACATAATATCATCTACATCAAACATTCTATAATTTCTAGGATATATATGATATAGTCCAGTAAGTTGAGTAATTTCAAAAAACATACTCAATAAAAATGAATATATACTAGTCTTCTTCAAACTACATTTATAATAATATCTTAAATATATACCAAATGGTATAGTTAATACTATATTAAATAATGGTTGGTATATACTAGGTTGTTTTAACATATTAATAAAACTAGATAGACTATTAAATGAATATTTATTATCTTTAATAAAATCAAATATAAAATTAAATGGTCTTAATTGATAATGTGGTATAGTTAATTTACTTACATATTCTCTAGTAGGTAAAGGTAATATTACTAAAAAATATGCACACATCAAATATAATATAAATGTATATATAATAAATGTTCTAATTTTAGAAATTGATCCATATTTATTATAATTTATTATCATAAATGGAAAAGTTATTAATAACGCTATAAAAGGAAATAAAAAAAACGCACTATATATAGAATTTAAATATGTTGTCATATTTCACCACCGAAATAATTATAATATATATTTTAAAATATATAAAGTATAAATTCATATAATTTTATAGAGGTTATATATGAGAGAGGCATTTAGAGATAATGAAGAATTTGAAAAATTTATTAGCCAAGATTTTAATGATATCGCTAAATGGCTAAATTCTTTGAATGCTTATGAATTTACTCTTATTGCAACTGGTATTGGAATTATTATTGCAAAAGGTTTAACTATAAATCAACAAAACTCAGTTGGTAACTTTTTTGAACAAATTGGTCAAACTTTACTTACAATTGGTGCACAAAATCAAACTGTTAAGCATGATAGAAGAAGAAAACCAGGTATTAAAAAAGGTATAGATAAATCATTAGAAGATGAAATTAAAGAATTAAAAGAAGAAGTTATACAGTTAAGAAAGGATTCTCTAAATAATAACAATACAGAAAGACTATAAAAAAAAAACTAACCCTTAAAATCGTATCTACTATATTTTAAAGATTGGTCTTTTTCTACTACATTATTTTTATTACTATCTTGTTTTACTCTCTTATTGCTAGAATACACATCTATTCTAAGAATAAAACCAAGTATTATTAACAATATAAATATACATTTTTTATTTGTCATGTCATCCCTCTATTTTCTGATACTTTATAAGTATAACATAAATAATATAGAAAAGTACATTTATTTTTTTAATATTTTCCTTTTACTGTAAATATTTTGTATAATAGATTCTCTAATTTTTAAAAAATTATCAATTTTATTTCTCGTCTCAAAAATTTTCTTTATTTTAATAAGTTTTTCTTCATAAGATAATTTTTTATAATTTTTAAGATTTTTTACAATAAATGATCTAAAACTATATTCCTCTATTTTCTCTAACTCATTTATCACCACTTTTTTTAAATTAACACTATTTTTTAAAAACTGTTTACCTACTTTCCTACATCTAGGTATATTGACATATTTTAAATCATATTCATATGCTAAAACATCATCTCCTATCTCTTTAACGTTAGGCATGTTAAGTGATTTACTTTCATATCTAGAAAACATCAAAAATGAATTTCCAACAACCTCCACATTATTAAAATTGGATTCATCTAAATTTACATAAGAATAAACTAAAACAAGATCATCAATTTGTTTACAATTTTCTATATTCATAAAATTAATTTTATTTTTACCAGCATGCATAAAATGTTTTGATAAACACACTAATTTAGGTAAATTAATATAAGAAATTGTATCTATACTATATAAAAACTTTTTTCCTACATTAACTAATAGTGGAAAGTTAATTATTTCAATACCACATTTTAAATCACATAAAAAATTATTTCCTATATTTTCTACTTTTTCCATTTTTATATTTTTTAAAGATTTGTTATTTATCAAAAAATCATTTCCAATTTTAGTAACATTGTTAAGTTCCAAATATTCTAATGTTTTATTTTTTCTTAAAAATCCATCTCCTATTTCATTAATATTATTATTTATATAACCTACAATTTGTCCGTGATTGTTAATTTCTACAACTATATCTTCTTTAGTATTTTTAAATATAATTTTTCTATTATTACCATTTTTTCTTACCTCTATCATTGTAGCATTTTCAATCGTACTTGCAAAAGAATCATCGTTTCTTCTACCAAAAACAATTTTTTTTAATTGTAAATCTAATACAAAATTATCAAGTACTACATATCTTTCTTTATTCATTTTCTTAGGTATTCCATATTCAACTATTACATTATTTGGGCAGTAATATATTCCATAACATTCATAATTATATTTATAATATTTTCCATCATTTGCACACACAAATTCTTTAAAATCCTCTTTATTAATAAATCTTTGTTTATAGCCATAATATTCTTCAAAACTTCTTGTAAGACCAGGAATTATATTATCTAAATTATTTTTAAAAGTTGCATCTGGATTAATAACTTTATGATTATATCTATTTTTTATAGATAGCATACATGTATCATCTTTAGTAAACTGAATACTTATTACACTTGTACCGTATTCATCCTCTCTTTCAGGATTTGCAAAATCTTCTCTTTTAATATTATCAACATCTTTTTTTACAGCAAAAAAGACATGACAATAATTTAATCTTCCTCCCTTAAACGTACACAATTCTTCTCCTTTAGTGTAATATTTTTTAAAAGATTGTATATCTTCTTCCGTTTTACATTCAAATAAGTTATACCCAGCCTCGCTTAATAAATCACTTGGACTTTTACTTGTACTAAATCCTATCATCGGTTTATTTTCAAAAAAATTACTATTAATAAATCTTTTAAATTTAATCAATTCATGAGTATTTTTTAAATCTTCATATAATAATTTACTTTTATCAAAACTATTTAATAATATTAAAGATAATTCACCTTCAACTTCTAGAATAGAAGAAAAGTTATCTCTCATATAATGCATCATGTCTTCGCCATAATATTTTTTAATTTTTTTTAAATCTGAATTCATATCACTTCACTCTCTTTTCATTTTTAATATTTTATCTTTATTAGAAATATTATGTATAATTTCATTTTTGGTTCTTTCTAACTTAGCCACTAAATTTTTTCGTCTAAATATTTTTTTTAATTTTAATACTAATTGACCATTATCTAATTTTTCATAATTGCATATATTTCTTGTTGCGAAAGCCAAAAAACTTAATTTACCTAAATATTCTAAATTTTCCATATGAAATTCTAATATATCATTGTTAGTATGTAAAAATTCTTCACCAATTTTTTTCACTTTAGGCATATTAATATATTTTAAATTTGGATTAAATACTAAAAACGTATTTCCTATTTCTTCAACAATAGGCATATTTAAATATTTACTATCTATTTTTGAAAATTCCAAAAATGAATCACCTATTTTTTCTAAACTACTAAAATCAGCATTTTCAAAATAAATATTTCCTAAAGTCAAAACATTATTCTTTATAGTTTTACAATCATGTATATTAAAATATAAAATATTTGCACTATTATGATATAGAAATCTTTCATTTAAACAATTGATTTTTGGTAAATTAACTGTATTTACATTACCCACATTAAACATAAACATTTCTCCAACATTTACTAGGTTAGGAAAATCTATTTCTTTAACATCATCTTCTAAACATAATAAAAATTTATCTCCAATATTTTCTACATTTGGCAAATACAACTCTTTTATTCCCTCTTTACATGCGGAAATAAAACTATCACCAATTTTTCTTACATTAGGTAAAGATACTTTTTCTAATGATGTTTTATTAATAAATCCCATAAATTTTTTTCCTATGGATTCTAACCTATTCATACTAAGTTTTTTTAAAGATACACCATTAATTAAAAAATCATCTTTAACTGAAACAACATTATTCATTTCTAAATATTCTAATGTTTTATTCTTCATCATAAATCTATTTTCTATTTCCGTAACATTATTATTAATGTAGCCAATGATCTGTCCACGATTATTTACTTCTATAATTATATCTTCATCTTCCATAAATGTCTTTATGTATATTAATCTATTATTACCATTCTTTCTAATTCTTATACTTTTAACATCTTTAATTGTATTTAAAAAACCATCATCAGCAAATCTATTAACAATTATTTGTTTATTTTGTATATCTAATATATAACAATCCATTACTACATATTTTTCTTTATCATATTTAACTACATTATTGTATTCTATAACAATATTATTTGGACAAAAATAGTTTCCCATAATTTCATAATTATATTTATAATATTTTCCATCATTTGCTCGTACAAATTCACTGAAGCTTTCTTCATTTATATATTTTTGTTTTATTCCATAATATTCTTCAAAACTTGCTGTAAGTCCAGGTATAATATTATCTAAATTATTTTTAAAAGTTGCATCAGGATTACTAACTGTGTGATTATATCTGTTTTTTATAGAAAGTGTATGTAATTCATCTTTTGTAAATTGTATACTAATAACACTGGTACCATATTCATCTTCTCTCTTAGGATTTTTAAAATTTTCTCGTTTAATATCATCTACATCTCTTTTTACGGCAAAGAAAACATAACATCTATCTAATCTGTCTCCTGAAAATGTACAAAGTTCTTCATCTTTATAGTAATATTTTTTAAATGATTGTATATCTTCCTCTGTCTTGCATTCATATAAATTATAGCCAGCCTCACTTAAAAGCTCACTAGGATTTTTACCAAAGCTTTTCTCTTTAATTTTTTTATTTTTATTAAATCTAGCAAAAATAAAACTCTTAAAAATAATTAGTTCTCCACTCTCTTTTAAATCTTCATATAATGTTTTACTTTTTGCAAAATTATCTAAAAATAGTCTTGATAACATTCCTTCTATTTCTAATATAGAAGCAAAATTATCTCTAGCAAAATGCATCATATCTTCACCATAATATTTTTTTATTAATTTTAAATCTGAATTCATACACAAACTCCTTTGAAATATATATTAAAGCAATAAAACTAATTTGTAAAGAAAATTTTTATACAAACAATTGTTTACATAAACAAATATTTGTTATATAATATATTTGGTGATGCAATATGAACATAAAAGAAAAGTTAACTATACTAGCAGACAGTGCTAAATATGATGCTTCTTGTTCATCTAGTGGAAGTAGCAGAAAAAATGATAATGGCATTGGAAATGCAAACATTAGTGGAATATGCCATTCATTTTCTAGTGATGGAAGATGTATTTCATTATTAAAAATATTGATGTCTAATTCATGCATATTTGATTGTAAATATTGTATTAATAGAAAATCTAATAATGTTAAAAGGGCTACTTTTACTCCAGAAGAAATATGTAATATAACAATCAATTTTTATAGAAGAAATTATATTGAAGGATTATTCTTATCAAGTGGAATAATAAAAAGTCCAGACTATACAATGGAATTACTAATTAAAACAATAAGTATGCTTAGAAGTAAATATCACTTTTCTGGATATATTCATGCTAAAGCTATACCAGGTGCTAGTGATTATTTAATAAAAAAATTAGGATTATTAGTAGATAGAATGAGTTCAAATATAGAACTTCCTAGCAACAACTCTTTAAAACTTTTAGCTCCTAACAAAAATGGAGATAAAATAGAAAACATTATGAATCTTATAAAAAATAATAAAAGTAGAAAATTCGTTCCAGCAGGACAAAGTACTCAAATGATAATTGGTGCAACACAAGAAAGTGATTACGAAATAATGACTAGATCAGAAAATTTATATAAGAACCATAATTTAAAAAGAGTATTTTATTCTGCTTATATACCAGTTAACAAAGATAAACTACTACCTACACTATCACTACCTCCACTTAAAAGAGAACATAGATTATATCAAGCAGATTGGTTATTAAGATTTTATGGTTTTACAACAAATACACTTTTAGATAATGAACATAAAAACTTTAACATATTAGTAGATCCTAAAGCAAGTTGGGCTTTAAGTCACTTAGACTTGTTTCCTAAAGAAATAAATACATCATCTTACTATGACCTACTAAAAATACCAGGAATTGGAGTTAAATCAGCAAAAAGGATTATATCATCTAGAAGACACTTTAAAATAGAATTTAAAGATTTAAAAAATATGGGAGTTGTTATGAAAAGAGCTAAATACTTTATAACATGTAATGGTAAATATTTTATAAATAAAGATTTATTTAAAAAAGAATTTATAGAATCTAATTTAGTTTTAGAAGATAAAGAAATAACCAAACCAAGTATTACACAATTAAGTTTATTTAATGAATAATATATACATTTATAATAATTTTTATGAACTTTTAAAACTAATTAATATTCTTATACAACATAATATAAAACCATATAATATTAAAGATGAAATGTATAGTCCTACTCTATTTGATAACATAATCAAATTAGATTTAAGTGATAACAAAGAAATAATTAACCATTGTATTAAAACAATTGGTATCAATAATTTTAATATAATATATAAAGTATTTTTATCTAATGAAAACAACAAAGAATTAATTATATTTTACTATTATTTAAATTGTTTAAAGTACAAAGAAAATACTATGTATATGAGAAACTTAAAATGCGTAAATGAAGCTCTTAGAATAAATAAATACGTTGGATACGAAACACATAAATTAAAAGGCTTTGTTAGATTTAAAGAATTAAATAATAAAGTATTATATGCAGAAATAGAACCTACCAATAATTGTATAGGTTTACTTACTAATCATTTTAAAAAAAGACTTAAAAATGAATATTTTGTAATAGTAGACAATAAACGTAATTTAATAAGTATTTATGATAAGAAAGACGTTATAATAACTAATAAAGATAATATAAAAATAGATGAATTAAAATGTAGTAATAATGAATTAGAAATAGAAAATCTATGGACTACATTCTATAAAACAATAGGTATTAAAGAAAGAAAAAATGATAGATGTAGAATGAATTTTATGCCTAAAAAATATTGGAAATATATAATAGAAATGAGTGACGAAGTATGAAAAAAATAATATATGGAAATGAATTATATGAGAAAATGAAGGAAGCAATTAATCTTCTATGTAATACTGTAAAAATAACATTAGGTCCTAAAGGAAACAATGTAATAATAGACCATTCTAGTTTCAGTCCATTCATAACTAACGATGGAGTTACTATTGCTGAAAACATAGAAAGTGAAGATGAAGTAATTAATACAATATTAACATTAGCAAAAGAAGCTAGTATAAAAACAAATGATATAGTTGGAGATGGAACTACCACTACTCTAGTATTATTAGAAGGTATATTTAATGAAGGTTTAAAATTAATAAAAGAAGGTTATAATCCAATTATTCTAAAAAAAGAACTAAATACTTATCTAGATAAATTAATTATTGAATTAGAAAACATTTCACATATTCCAACTAATAATGATTTATATAACGTTGCACAAACTAGCAGTAACGACAACTTAATTGCAAAAAACATATATGACGCTTACACAAAAACAAAAAACATAAATGCTATTAATATAAAAGAAATTAATTCTAATATATCATATGTAGAATACTTAAATGGCTATAGATTTGAAACTGTATTAGCATCAAATTATTTCTTAAATGAACAAAATACTATTGAGTATAATAATCCAAACGTATTAATAATAAATAATAAACTAGAAAATATAGAATCAGTTGCCGAAATATTAAACGAAGCAATAAAAAATAATGAAAGTTTAATTATTATAAGTGATGACTATAATGATGACGTTGTTAATGACTTAGTATCACTCTATTTATCAAATGAAATAAAAATATGTCTTCTAAAAACCCCATCTTACGGATATAAAGCACATGAAATTTTAAAAGATATTAGTGTTATTACAAATTCAAATATAGTAAAAAATAATTATATAACTCTAAATAATTTAGGTAAAGTAAATAATATTGTTATAAGTAATGAAGAAGTAATTATATCATTTGATTACAATGATAATATTAAAAAACTAATTAATGAAATAAAATCTAATAATGAAAATGAAATAGAAAAAAGTTTTAACGACTTACGTATCTCTATGCTATCAACCACAGTTGCTAACATTTTAGTAGGTGCAACAACAACTACTGAAAGAAGAGAATTAAAAATGAGATATATCGATGCATTACACGCAATAGATATTTCCACAAATGGAATATTACCAGGTGCTGGCATTGCTCTACTTAAATTAAGAAATAATATAAAGTTAGAAAATGATATTGACAAATTATTTTATAACGTATTATATTTACCATTTAAACAAATATTAATAAATTCTGGTTTAAACGATAAAGAAATTTATGATAATATTAAAAAGAATAGTTTTACTAAGTTATATAATATAAATGAATCAAATTATGAAAATATTAATGATACTTTAGTTATCGATCCTACATTTGTTGTTTTAAATGCACTAAAAAATGCAGTAAGTATATCAAGCATGTTACTCACTACATCACATTTAATAATTAATGAATACAAAAATAATTTAAACAAAATAAGTGACTACAATGAAATGTAGTTTTTTTTATAGTTCTTCTTTAACAATGCTATAAACTATTAAATCTTCATTTTCTCCAGTTTTTTTATTAAAATGTCTCTTTCTAAGTGTTGCTTCTTTTGTCATACCAACTTTTGCCATTACTCTTCCACTATTTGGATTACTTAAAATATGTCTAGCTTCTACTAATTTAATATTTGTTTCATTCAAAAAAAATTCTATAACTCTTCTTAATGCTTCACTAGCATATCCATGTCTCCAATATTTAGAACCATAACAATAACCTATTTCACAAGTTCTATTTTTTTCACTATACTTTACGGCAGTTATATTACCTATTATTTCATGAGTATCCTTTAACTCTACAACCCAATTGTAATGTCCATTTTCGTATTCCTTTATCCAGTAAGTAATAATCGCTTTAGTAACTTCAACATTTTCATGTACATCCCAATCAAGCATTTCACTTGATTTTGGATCACTTGCCCAATTATTAAACATATCTTCTGCATCTTCTAACTTTATTTTTCTTAATAATAATCTTTCTGTCTCTAATTCTTTCATTATTTTACTATCCCTCCATCAAATTTAAAATTATTTTAACTGAATCTATCAAATCATCATTTTCAAATTTATTAACAACATTATTAAATAAATTCATATCAATTATTGCATTTCTATAATATTTTATCATCATTCTTTTATCTAGTAAACGCTTTTAACATTTATTCACATTTTTAACAAACATTGTGAACAAACGTTAAATCACAATATAATTTATATGTTGCAAACAAACGCAAAAAAAATAAAAATTGCGTTCATACGCAACTTTATTATACTTATACTTTCATAGTATTTTTAAGTCTTCTAATCACTTTCTTTTCTATTCTAGATATATAAGATTGACTAATTCCTAACATATTAGCAACTTCTTTTTGAGTATATTCTTCAGTATTATTTAGACCATATCTTAATTTCATAATATGTCTTTCTCTATCATTTAAACTATTAAGTTCATTTTCTAACATTTTTTTATCTACTTTACTTTCAAATTCTTTATAAACTATATCTTCATCAGTACCTAGTATATCTTCTAAATGTAATTCATTCCCTTCAGCATCATAATTTAACGCATCTTCAAAACTAATTTCACTTTTTCTCCTTTTATTTTTTCTTAAGAACATCAATATTTCATTAGCAATACATCTAGAACAATAAGTAGCAAGTTTTATATTTTTATCCATTTTATAAGTATTTATACCTTTAATTAATCCAATAGAACCTATACTAACTAAATCTTCTAAATCATAACCAGTATTTTCATATTTCTTAGCTAAAAAAACTACTAATCTAATATTATGTTCAATTAATTTATTCCTAGCTTCCATATCTCCATTACCAGCAAGTATTAAATATTTAGTTTCTTCTTCACTACTAAGTGGTGGAGGAAGTATGTCAGTACTTCCTAAAAACAAACATATATTATCTTTATAAAATAATTTAATAATTAACTTCATTAATCTCTTCATATTTCAAATATCCTTTCATTTAATATACAATCATATTTTAAATTCTCACTTATACCTATCAAACACTTATCATATTTCTTATTACCTATTAATATATATTCAGGTATAACACATTTTAACAATCCATTATTATTTAAAGAACTAAATGGAACATATAATATCTTCCTATTTTTTAAATTTATATATTTTTTATTAAGTAATATTATCGGCCGATGAAAATATGGATCAATCAATTTATTACCAGTATCTAAGAATCCTTCTATATTTATAGTTTTATTTTTAAACTTTATTATTACATTGTATATTGTATTAATTTTCCTCTTAAATTTCATAAACTCTTTTATATAAAGAAATATTATAAAAGGACTAATTATTAAAAGTATAATTATATTTACACTATATCCATTATTAATAAATATAAAACTATCTACCTTATATCCTAAGCTATCATTAATTAAGTAAATACTTCCTCCAAGCACTATACTTATAATATATAAATAAAATAATTTATTAAAAAATTTATTTTTACCAAATGTAATATATACCATCAACATACTTAGTATTATTTTATATAAATTAATTTCTAAAGTACTTAATTTAAAAAATAAAAGAAATATAGATAAACTACCAACTAGTGAACCAATAATTATTCTATATAGTTTAGTTTGTAATTTTAATAAGAATTTAACTCCACTTAATATATAAAAGTCCATAATTAAATTTATTAAAAAAACTAGGTCTAAATACACAATCATAGTATCACCTAGTTTATTATAAATTATAATAATTAAATAATTTGTCAGAAAATATTAATTTTCTAAAATTTTATAAGGATTTTCTTTTGTTCCGTTTCCACTAGTTATTTGAACACTAGATTTTAATTGAATCGCAGGACGGAATGAGCCGTTGCCAACAATACGATTGTAGTCGTCGACGTTACCATTGCTGTCCACATAGAACGGACAATCGTATTCACCGTCGACGAAAAAGGAAGGCGACAAAGACCAAAACCATAATGAATTTGATTTTTGATAATCATTTATTAAATAATAATTTTGATTTTTAAAATCTACTTTACCTCCTGCATATACTATCTCATCTGCTGTTAATGTTCCTACATACATATCTGTATTATCTGCAAATTTACTCATATTTGTACCATTACATTTTAATGTTGGCTCTTTTGTTCTTTTACCATTTAAACGAACATATGAGTCGTAATAAATTTCTTTACTATTCTTAATTTGATAATCTAATATTTCTTGACCAGTTAATGGTGTTGTATTGTCTTTACTAGTAACATATGCCTTATCATTTAAACACCAATTTCCTACTTTTAATTTGTCTAAATAATTTGCAAGTGTTCCAATTTGAAAATTTTTAAATGCTGATGCCATTGATTTATCATTATTTGTTCCACTATTTAAATAGTTCATTAAATATTTTCCACTTGAATTTTTTGTTCCATCGGAAGCAGTTAATGTATTTGCATCATATACTGTATATCCGAAACTACCAGTTTTTGTTGTACCACCAGTAGTAGTTGGTATATTCCAATTACCGTCACTTGTTGCACAAGTATTATCTTGGTCTTCTAATATTAATTTTATACTTCCATCTCCTGCAATACGAACTATTCTCCAACACATTCCAGCAAAATTTACATAATTATCTATTACATTTCCTCTATAATAATAACTTGTTCCATAGTCATCCAATGTTGTACTCATTGATACTTCTTTTTGCATTTCTTCACTTTTAAACTTTAATGTTGATGATGAAGCGTCATAAGACACTAAATACTTAGTCCAACCATAATATCGGTCATAAACATATTTTCCTACGGCGTCATCATATGAACTTACCGAACTTCCAGATTGAGCATCAGACTCACTATCTCCTACACTCCATGAATTATATCCAACATATAAACTTTCAGTTGTCACAGTTTCATATTCGAATTTACCTGTTCCATATTGACTTATTGCTTCTGCAATTCTACTCCTAGGATTTGATAACAATTCTGTTCCATTTGTTTTATTTTTAGCATTCTCTATTATGTTGTATGCTAAACTATTTTTGTTAGCCGAATATGGATTTTCCATTTGTGATATATCTGTTATATTTACTCTTGCTTCTAATCTTTTATTCATATCTTTTGTTTGATCTATTCCTGTATCTATGTACCATAATTTTAATTCATATGTTTGTACTATTCCTACATCTATACTATTTCCTACTAATACTCCTCCATTTATTGGAAATACACTTTGTGTTTCTACTCCATTACATCCTTCTGTACATGTTAGTGTATATCTAAAATCATTAGATTCAAATGTAGTTGTTGTTCCGTCTGTTGCGTTTGTTATCTTTGTTTCATCTATTACTACTACGTAACTTGTTTTTGCATTACCTTTATTGGTAACAGTAAAAGTTTTAGTACCAATTTCTTTTTCACTATTTGGTTCTAATATTAAATCTTTTCCTAATATCTCAGCACTATTATCATCATATACTATTGCTAAGTTAGCAGTACTTACACTTATAGATTTCTCATTAGTATTTCCAGTTATTTTAGTTAGAAAGTATGCATATGTTAATCCAATTAAAATTAAACTAACTAAAATTATTCCTGTTATACTAAGTATTATTTTTTGCTTACGATTCATTCGTAATCACTCTCCTTCTTATTTTGACAATATTATTTGTAATAAAAATATTTTTTCAACGTGCTCATGGTACTTATGTTAAAGCATATTTAAATCAAATAATTTGTCATTTTTTAATACACAAAAAAGACTATATATTCTTACTTCTTTATAACCCCCCCCCCCGAACAAAATTTCGAGGTCGGGAGAGAAGTTATACAGTCTTATTTTCATCTTTCTTATGAATCGTAAATTTATAATTGGTATTACTACCCTAATAAAAATATAACATTTTTTATTATTCTTGTAAATAAATTCTATTTTGAACTTTCATATTTTACAATTTATTTACATTACCACATCGATCAATTAAATTAAACCATAAAAAAATATGTTACATCGACATATTTTTTTAAAAATCATCTCTATCTCTTAAGAATGGTGGAATATCAAAATCAGATTCATCATCACTTCTACTACTTCTTGTTGGTACATCTCTAGTAGTTGTTGTAGTATCACTATAACTTGGATTTTCATCTTCAAATCCAGTTGCTATAACAGTAACAATTACTTCATCATTTAAGTTTTCATTTATAACAGCACCAAATATAATATTTATATCAGTATTAGCACTTTGTCTAACAATTTCAGCAGCATCTTCTGCTTCGAATAATGTTAAAGAATTTCCACCAGTAACATTTATTATTGCATCAGTTGCACCACTTATACTAGTTTCCAAAAGTGGACTAGATACAGCTTGTTTAGCAGCTTCTATAGCTCTATTTTCACCAACACCAAGTCCAATACCAATAAGTGCATTTCCACGTTTTTCCATAACTGCTTTTACATCAGCAAAGTCAAGGTTAACTAAACCTGATACAGCAATTAAATCACTTATTGATTGAACACCTCTATGTAATACATTATCTACTTCTTTAAATGCATCAACCATTGGTGTAGATTTATCGATAATATCTCTTAATTTGTCATTTGGAATAACAATTAATGTATCAACATGTTTTTTTAATTCATCGATCCCTAAAACTGCTTGTTCCATTCTTCTTTTTCCTTCAAATCTAAATGGCTTAGTAACAATACCAACTGTTAACGCACCCAAATTTTGAGCAATTTCTGCAATAACAGGCGCAGCACCAGTACCAGTTCCACCACCCATTCCACAAGTAACAAAAACCATATCAGCACCTTTTAGTGCTTCTACAATTTCATTCTTACTTTCAACAGCAGCTTCACGCCCTACTTCAGGATTAGCACCTGCTCCAAGACCATTTGTAATATCTTGTCCTATTTGTAATTTTTTTTCGGCTTTAGAAACATTTAACACTTGCAAATCAGTATTTGCAACTATAAATTCTACTCCCTTAACACCAGATTCAATCATTCGGTTTACGGCATTACATCCTCCGCCCCCGACACCTATAACTTTAATTTTTGCAATTTGATCCATTTGTAAATCGAACATCTCTTCCACTCTCCCTTAATTATCGAAAAAATAACCAAAAACCTTTCCTAATACCCCATCGCTTGCTACTGTTATTTTTTTATCACTAGAACATAAAATATCAATTTCATTGCTATCGAATATAGAATAGTCTTTATCTTTCTTATTTAATTTATCATTAAAATTTTTTATTAATCCTATTGCAGTAGAATATTTATTATCTCTTGCACCTATTATATTGACGTTACCATAAGTAATATTTTTACCAAATATTTCTTCAGCTAAAATATTAAAATCTTTAATTTCCGTCAATCCTCCTGTAATTATTATATAACTAATTTCTTTTTTTGTTAAGTGATTTATTAATTTTTTTACTTTTTTTAATATTTCTTCTAATCTTGCATTAACATATTCAGTTAATTCATATTGATTAACATTAATTTTCTCACCCAATTTATTAATTATAGGAGTTATTTCTTTTGGATTAGCATATTTAGTTGATGCCAAAGAATACCTTTCTTTTAATTTCTTACTATCAACTAATTTAGTCTTATACATAAAACTAATATCATTATCTATACTATCTCCACCCAAAGAAATAATATTTTCATTAATAAGAATTCCTTTATAAAATGCGGATACAGTAGTCTTACCAGCCCCAAGATTAACTATAACACCATTATTTTGATTCAAAAACTCATTTTGAAACATTGCATAATCTGCCAAACTACCAACAGTTATATCAACAACTTCTAATCCACATTTTTCTAATACTTTTATAAATGAATATGTATTATTTTTAGGAGCACTTATTATTAAACTATTTAATTTTAAACTACTTCCCATCATACCAATAGGATTTTTTACTATTTTATCATCTAACTTATACTCAAGAGGTATAATATTTATTAATTCATAATCATCTTCTATTTTATTATAAGCACATGTCTTTAATAATCTAGATATATCACTTTTAGTAACTACACCATCTTCATTAATTATAGTATTAACTCCTACACTTTCTATAAATTTTAAACTATATTCAGGAACACAAGTAACAACTTTTTTTATTTTTAAACCTAGTATATCTTCACCCTTTTTTAATATTTTTTTTATACTATATATTACATCTTCATCATTAGTAATTAATCCATCTTTTAAACCTTTACTAATTTCACTAATAGCACATAATATATTAATTTTATCATTTATTATTTCTGCTACTATTAATTTAATAGAATTAGTACCCAAATCTATACTAGATAAAATTCTTCTCACTATTATCACTCCTACAATATATAAATAATTATACTATAATTTTTTTTCTTTAACAACATAATTCTTGTCTATTTAATATGTAAAACAAATACTTATTTTATTATTAAATACATAATAGCGTGTTATAATAATATTAGGTGGTAGAAATGAAAACAACAATATTAATATTATATAATAAATTAATTTATAAAATATGTAGATTATTTAAAAAAAATGGAAGTGTATTTCCAGGCAGTTTAGTAAAAAAACATGATAAAAATATATTAAAAAAAATAAAGTATCCAAAATATGTAATAGGTATTACAGGTAGCAGTGGTAAAGGTTCAACAACTAACGAAGTAGCATACATATTAGAAAAAAATGGATATAAAGTAGTATGGAATAAAAATGGTTCTAATTTAATTAATGCAGCAATTACATTAATATTAAATAACACTAACCCTTTTACAAAAAAACTAAATGGTGACATATTATTAATGGAATTAGATGAATCATATATTAAAGAAATATTTGATAAAAATACTTTAACTCACTTATTAATAACTAACATAACACGTGACCAACCAGCAAGAAATGGTCACCCAGAATTAATATTAAACAAAATAATAAATTCTATCGGTGATAACACACATGTTATTATAAATGCAGATGATCCATTTTTAAATAGAATAAAATACACTCATCATGGTTTAATTACTACTTATGGAATTAATAAAACTAAATATGATACATTAGAACCAATAAATAATTCGGTAGACGCACAATATTGTCCATTATGTCATTCAAAATTAAAATATGATTTTTATCACACAGGACATATAGGAAAATACAAATGTACAAATTGTGACTTTGCACGTGAAAAAGTAAATTTTGAAGCAGATGATGTTGATTTAAACAAACAATTTTTTACAATAAATGATTCTATATATCATATAAATAAAAATGTATTCTTTGCAGTATATTACACTCTAGCAGCATATACATTATGTAAAACAATAGGTTTAAGTGACGAATCAATAAAAAAATATTTAAACGAAGAAGTATTACCTTCTAAAAGAATGAAAGAATATAATATTGATAATAGAAAAGTCAACATGATAGAAAGTAAAAACGAAAATAATTTAAGTTATTATGAATCACTTCACTATATTAATAATATTAAAGAAAAGAAAACAGTTATATTAGGTTTTGATAATGTATCTAGAAGATATAATTTAAATGATTTAAGTTGGTTATATGACGTACAATTTGAATTATTAAATGATAAATATATAGATAAAATATTTATTATAGGTAGATTTAGATACGATGTATATACTAGACTTAAATATGCTAATATACCTGATGAAAAATTAATAGTTGTTGATAATTTAAATAGTATTGTTAGTAGAATAAAAAATGAATCTACTGGCAATATCTATACAATGGTATGTTTTGATATGACAGAAATATTAAGAAAAAAAATATTGGAGGATTCTAATGGAAAAAATTAAAATAGCACACTTATATTATGATTTAATGAATCTATATGGAGAAAATGGAAATATAATGGCATTAGAAAAAGGTTTTAATGATCAAGATATGTTTACTGAAGTAACAAACTTAACAGTAAATGACAAAATAGATTTTAATAAGTATGATATTTATTATATGGGATGCGGAAGTGAAGAAAACCAAAAGATAGTCATAGATGATATATTAAAATATAAAGATAAAATAAAAAATGCTATAGAAAATGAAAAACATTTTATATTTACAGGTAATAGTTATGAATTATTAGGAAAATATATTTTAAAAACAAATGGTGATAAAATTGAAACATTAGATATATTTGACTTTTACACTAAAGAAGTTGATAAACGTATTATTGGTGAAGAAATATTAGAATGTGATTTAATCAAAGAACCAATAATTGCTTTCCAAAATAGACAATGTGTCTTAAACAATAAAGAACATCATTTATTTAATATAATTGATGGATATGCTGATAATTATAAATCACACAATGAAGGAATACATTATAAAAATCTATACGCAACATATAACTTAGGACCTCTTTTAATACGCAATCCTATATTTAAAGATTATATTATTAAAGAAATATTAGAAAAAAAAGATATACTATATAAAAGTATATCTACACCCGATGAAAAAGCTTATAATGAATTTGTTAAGAATTTTATTTCTTAACTTTTTTTATTCTATTACGACACTACTTGAATTTAAGTAACCATCTGTAACAACTAACGTTCTACCAGTTATATCGGTTATATCAGGTAATGAAATATATGATTCAGTAGGTGTTTTTAATTGATAATTAACTTCTAGTGGAGTTCCATTATTTTTAAATTCTTTAACTCTACTAACCCAATCATTCAATGAACTAATATCTTTATCTTTAAAACGTATTCTATTACCATCTACAGATAAAACTGCATAATCATTATCAGAAAAATAATTTCCATTTTTATTATTAGGCAAATAATAATTAGAAGACACATTATTAATAGTATTACCAAAACTATTGTCTCCTACTACAGTTTGATAATGATTACCAACAGCAGTATATTCAGACCAAGTTTCTGTACCATCAAAAATCTTATTTTTTACATTTCTAACAAGTTTCTTATTCAATACATCAATGTAATCACAAACATTATTAGCGCATCTTAATGGTTCATCCAAATAAACATCATAATTTTTTTCTTCATATGGTTCGTAATCAGTTGCATTACTTCCAAACTCAAACTGAATATTTTTAATTGTATAAGTACTTGTATAGCCATTTTTATAAACACAAATTTGACCTCTACTATAACTAGTAACAGTATCAGTTCTAAGACTTTTTACTTCACCAGTTAATTCTATCCTCTTAATTTCGTTCGCTTTCATAGAAACTGTTGTAGTTGGGAATTGTATACCTATTCCATTAGTTTGATATTGATAAATCATAAAATCACCATCTTCTCCAGTAATTAAGTCAAAAGAAATAGTTACTTTTTTTCCAATATAATATTCAAGTGTTTCACTAGTATTTATATATGTAATATTATATCCCTTAGTATAATATCCATACTCTTCTTTTACTGTTCCATCATCTAATGTGGTACTATATGTTTGTTTACGAATGTGTCCTTGTTGAGAAACTTTGTTAAAATTAAATAAGTTCTTTCCAATTGTTTTTAATTCCACTTTATATTTATTATCAACTATATTTTTTTCACCTAAATAAAACATTTTACTCGGATTAGAAGGTGTAGGAGAAACTCCATATTTTTCATATGTTGAACCATTTGTTCCAATTTCAACTTGTGGCTTAATAACAGCATTATCTACTGAAACACCATTAGTAACAACTAATTGTAACCTAAACTGTGATGTTTGATCAACAGTAAAATTACGAGTTGCATTATATTGAGAATTCAAAGCAGTACTATTCGTCAAATTATACATCTGTAAATAAAAAGTATTACTACTACCATTAGTTACTCCAGATAAAACATAACTACCAGCTTCCAAAAATAAAGGATTGGAATCAGTGTATAAAGAAAATATTGTAGTTTTTGTAGCCGTACCATTTAATAATATTTCTCCATTACCTAAATCCGTAAAAGTTATACCATTCTCTGTCTTTGTTGTTTCAACATAAGGATATACTAGTAAATTTTTACCAGTTCCAATACTTTGATAACTATTTCCCAATATATTAAACTTAGTTATTGGGTCATCAGTTTTACTAAATGATATATTTGCACTAATACTTTTTCCCATATCACTTATTTGATTTTCTTCACTATTTAAATATTTTACTTTCAATGTATATGTTCTAGTTCCATTTTTTTCTATATATAAATTAGTTACTATACTACTATTTGTTGTAGGAAATGTATTTGTTGATATAATTTCATCATTGTAATAAACTTCATAAATAATATCGTTTGTCCTACTAAATGAATTTGTTACTTCATCTAAATCTATATTAAAGTACACTTCTTCAGTACTTTTATTTGTTATAGTAAATGTTTTTTCAATAAAACTTCCAGGTATAAAATTGGTATTACTAGAAACTAACTTCTCAGTACCATCACTAAATTCAAATTTAAATATTTTTGTTAATGAAGTTAATTTTTTACTATTTTCAGTCCCTGTAATATTAGTCATATAATATCCATATGAAAAATATAATAAACCAGTTACTATTAACACTATAGCTGTTATACACAAAATAATAATTCTTTTATTTTTCATAATATCAACTCTATTCTATTTTATTATAACAAATATTTTAATATTTTTAAACATTATTTTTCATCATCATCAACAAAATCAGGATTTTCTAAATAAGTTTTAAGTTTTGGCAACTCAGTTTGTTTACTTCTTCTATAAAATATATAACCTATAACTAATATTTCTAATAATATTACTATAGTACTTACTATTATTACAATACTAGTATTCTTAGATTTTGTATTTTTATTACTAAGCACTAATACTGAACCTTTTTCTATATTAAAACTCATAAATGTATCTTTAATTCTAACATTACTATTTAATAATTCTAAATTATCTTCATCATTTAATTTATATAATCGCATTCTACTTTCTTGATGATATTTATTTATATTTTTTATTTTCAATATTGTACCATTAGGATAATAACCAGTATAATTAGTCTTAAAACTAATAACCTTCTTATCATTAAGTATTTTATTTATTACATCTTTTTTATTAATATTAAAATTTATACTTAAATCTATATCATTATATACTTCATTAAATTTACTTCCATCAAATATATATGAATACATAATATTATTACCATTTAATATGTTATAAGTTAAAGTACGTTTATTACCTTTTATCAAATCTAGCATTTCTTTTTTTACTATTAATTCATCTTTATTTTTAGTTAGATTAACAATTAAATCTTTATTACTTTTAAAAGCATTATCCGCTTCTTCTACATTATTATTTATTTTATTATCTACTTTTACTACTCTATTAACTTTTATAGTATAAGTACTACTTTCTCCATCTTTATCAGTTACGACTACAAGTACTGTATTCTCTCCCTCATTAACATGTATATCTCCAGTTCCAGTAATATTGTAACCATTTGAACTACTTGCATTTACTGTTATTGTTGAAACCTCATAACCTACATCTAATGTATAATTAAATGTACTTCTACTAAATCCTATATCATAACCATTAACACTTAAATCACTTAAATAAACAACTTTTTTTCTAGTAGTTGTAACAGGTGCCGTTTTTTCTATAATATTTATTGTTGCACTTCTATTACTTGCAGATACATCTTCAAAATTAGTATCACTAGCACCAATACCAACTAAACTGACTGTTGCACTAGCACCAACATCTCCACTAACTAAAATAGTTAACGTTCCAATAGTACCACCACTAGAACCATTAGTATTACCTATTGCAAATCCATTAGAAGTACTATTATAAACATTCCAACCACCACCAGCTGTAAAGTTTTGATAAGATGCATTACTAAAGGAATAATTAGCATTGATACCATTTATCATACCATCCCCAACAGAAGATGATATAGTACAACTTACAGTAGTTGAAGGATAAGCTGTCCCAGGACAACTTAATCCAATACTCAAACTAGTTGCATTTACACTAACTCTAAATAAAATTAAACAAATTATAATTAACAAATATTTCTTTTTCATAGACTACCTCCATTTACAAGTCCACTTGCAATTTTCATAACATCATTCATTTTAACCTTATTATCCCCTGTAACATCACCAGCAATTAAATATTCATCTTGTAAAACATTTCCATTAACTAACTGACTTGCAATTTTCATAACATCGTTCATCTTAATAACACCATCACCAGTAACATCACCCATTAGAACTATTTTATATGTTCTATAATTACTCTTATATAACATACCAGTACTAATAAATTCTGGATTAATTAAATCACCTTTATAAAAATTATATTCTTCTCTAACATTAATATTAGATTTAAATTCATTAACACTTACTTTATTATTAATTTTATCGGCCTTTATATTAGTTATCATACCATCATGTACTAAATATTTATTACTACTAAGCCCTCTAAAATATCCTTTAAATTTAGCGATAAAACTTGTATCCTTAGTCAATTTCATACCACTAGTATAACCTTCCCAATATAAAAATTCATAATCAAAATCCTGTGTATTATTTTTAATAGCATTAAATGAAGGAACAATCTTAGTATTTTCTAATATTCTTTCTTTTTTTAACAAAGTTACACTATCTTCATCATAATAATATAAATTATAAAAATTATCTGCTAACTTTAATTCATATATACAATAATTGCCATCACATAATCCATTACCAGGATTATCATAAACATTTTTTACCCACAAATAATAATTTTCATTACTCAAACTTAAATCTTTAAACGTTTCATTTAATTTAAAATTATTAAATTTAGTAGGATTAATCTTATCAGAAGAACTTAAACCATATAGATATTTATTATAAGAACTTAAACCATTTTCATCACTTATATTAATTCTTATAGTTTTATTTATATTATCAGGATATATATCTATTTGAGGTCTAATCTTATCTATATTATCTATATTAAAATTATTTTCATAAATATTTTTACATGAATTATCATCACATACATAAAGTTTTAAATATAATATTCCTATATTATCAATTCTAATACTATATTTATCACTTATAACATTCTTCTCAAAACTATGACTATTATTTATATCATTAATACCATATTCTAATTTAATATATTGATTATCTAACTTACTCAAATAATATTTATAATCCATATTAATATCCACAAATCCACCAGTTAAAGTTTTATCATAATCAATATTAAATAAATTAACTACATTTATAGGAAACGTATATTTCTTATCTTGAACTATAAATGTTATATAACTAGAACCAATTTTATCTTTGGTAATTATTTTATTATTTTCTACAGTAAATAAACTTTCATCTTCACTCTTTATTACAATATCATCTGTAGAACCTAATGGATATATTTCATAAGTAAAATCATATTCATAATTTGTATTTAATGTTTTACTAAATAAATCAAATTGTACATCGGTAACACTAATAGGAAATTTTTGTAACATTGGTGTACCTTTTCCTTCAACTATTTTCCATATCTTATTAAAATCCCAATTATAAAAAGTACCTTTTTGCTTTAATTCCTCACTTGTTTTTTCAAATGATTCATCCATTACAGTATAAGTTGTATCTTTTAAATAATATGAATTACTAATATAATTAAAATCATTTGTTAAACCCGTTTTATAAATATATGATTTATCTGACTTAACATTAACTTGGATTAAACCTTTATTATATGAATAATCAATATGACTTTCTTCTGTTTTTGCCAAAATACCTGAAGCATAAATATAAACCATCTCATTTTCTAAATTACTGATCCCTTGTACATTTCCATCATTATAAGAATTGGATATATTTCCACCAATTAGTTTTCCTACAATCCCACCAGAATATAAAGTAGTTTTATCAGATTCAACAACTATATTACCACCATTATATGATTCACTAATATCAGTATCTATTCCTAATCCTATAACTCCTCCAGCAGCATCTAAGCCAAAAATTTTAGAAGTATTATAAATTCCTAATATCTTGGAATTGTCTGCAAAACCAGCTATAGAACCAGACGCTAAAGTTCCTTTAAATGAAGAATCTACAATTTTAATATTAGATATTTGACTATTATCTATTTTACTAAAAATCCCACCATATTCATCATCTATATTAATATTTTGTAATATATGATAATTTCCTTCTAATACACCACTAAAACTTCTATCAGAAACATTATTAAAATTAAAATCTTTAAAAGATAAATCAACATTTAAATAATATGCTTTATTAGTTCCATACATAGATACAAAATCATTAATATCATTTATTTTTTTATAAATAATTACTTCTATTTCATCACTAATTTCACCTTTAAATGTTTTTAATGTAAGTTTTATTTTTACTTTTCCATTATTTTTTATATTAAGTACACCTTTATCATCTATTGTTGCAATAGAATCATCACTAGTACTCCAAATCATTTCATCTACACCAACAGTAGTAGATAAACTGTAATTAATTTTATAAGTTTTATCATCAACAAACAATCTATCGGGTTCGTCTAATTTTAAATAAATTTGACTATCTCCTACAGCAAAATTATATTCATATTTTATATCTTCATAAGTCGAAACTAATGTATACCAACCAGAATCCAATTTATTTTTAGCAGTTATTGTTAAATAATCTCTATTTTTTATAATATAAGTTGTTGGAATATCATTAAATAAATTAGTAACATCAATTCCATTACTATTTAATATTTTATAATCTATTTTACTACCACTCTTTATATTACTAGTTTTAGTATATATTTTAAAAGTTTTATTATCTTCATTATATAATTCTTTGTCAGTTGCACTCTCTAAAGTAGCTTTATCATCACAATTATTTAAAATGGTACATTCATTTTTAGTAAACGCATTTACATAAGAAGCACTATAGTTAATTACTTTTATATAAAAATCTTTATTTGTCAATTTATAATTATCAATATAATATGTTCTTAAACCAGGGTAATCTACAGTTCCAGAATCTACTAATTCATAATTAATATTATCGTTACTAATATAAACACTATACGGAGTACTAGCAGTATTATATTTTACATTTATCTTTGTTAGATACTCTGGACTTTCAGTTTTTGTATATTTATAAATATACATTGTAGCTCTTTTACCATTATTTGAAACATAAGAATAATCATATTTGTTATTGTTGTTAACATTATTATAAGAATTATCATAATCAGAAATACTTACAGTTCTTACACCGCTTATACTATAAAAACTAGAAATATAAGATAAATAAGGATAAGTTCTTGAAGTCCCCCAAGAATTTTTTAATATCCAGGCACCTTTTCCTTCTGTCCAAGTATAACCATTACTTTCACAATATTCTTTAGTATAATCTCTAGCATAATTATCAGCTTTACAATAACCAAAAGTATAGTTATCATCCCATCCGATTATCTGCATTGCATGGCCACCAATTGAACCTTTTCCACACTTTCCATCATAATTAATTAAATTAATATATTTTTTTTGTCCATCAACGTTATATTTTGTATCATAATAATAACAGGCATGAGCTGAAGAAATTTGAGGAGCTACTGTAGAAACATAAACAGAACCATACTTCATAATATAATTTTTTAAATTTCTCATCCACTCTTCTTTTAAAGTTTGATTTTTAGGCATACTTGGATAATCATAATAATCAGTTACCTGGTACAAATCAGAAACACTGTCATAAAGTTGATATAGCGAAACAGGAGTAAGATTTGTGTTATATTTTTCCCATTCATTTAAAGTTCTATAAGGTCCTATCCCATATCCAAATAATCTAGCCGCTGTGTCAAAAGATCCCCCTTCTCCAAATCTTCTATTTGTATTATAAGGATTATATTTTTCAAGTATAGCTTCATACAATCCATCTCTATCATACGCCTTAGTTTCTGAAGGTTTTGTCAAAACATAATCTATTTGCCTCTCAGAAAATGTTGCATTATCATCCATAAGATTGTTCTTATATTTTTCATTTATTTCTTCATCATTTTTATATTTACAATATATAGAATCTTGATTACCATCACATTTATTTATCATTTCGTCAATTCCTATAACGCCATTATGAAGAACATTTGACTCTACACTACCAACGGCAGCAAAAGCCCAACATAAACCTAAAGATTTTTGGTCTTTACTTGAAGAATTAACATATCTTTTATTTTCCAAATTATCTAGATTATAATAAGTTGGCAAAGCGTTTTTTAATATTTTGCTCTTTGAATTGTACTTTTTTATATTACTAATGTTATCTTCATTATATACATATACATATTTTTCAGGAATTGCTTCATACTTTATTTTTTCTTCATCGCTTAATTTTATATACTTAATCCATTCTGGATTAATTTCTTGTTTCGTTTCTAAAGCATTACAAAAAGGAATAAATACTATAAAACTAATTAACAAAATAAAAATTTTTTTAACGCTCATACTATCACTACCATACTAACAAAATTATACTAAAAAAAGCACCATAAATCTAGTACTTTTAATCAAATTTTATTGAATCACATAAGGATTTTTTTGTGTACCATCACCAGCTGAAATAGATATATTTGATTTTAAAGTAATAGCTGGTCTATTTGCTTCATATTCATCAGATACATCATGTAAATTACTACCTGTCAATGTATAAGACTGAACACCAATTGCATAAGCAATTAATTCATCATCCATAAAAGATAAATAAGGAGTCAAAGTAGTAAATGAATAATTATTATTCCTTTGAAAATTATTTATTAAATATATATCAGGATTAGCGCTTTGATTTGCTCCTGCATAAATAACCTCATTTGCCGTTACAGTTCCAACATACATATCAGTAGTATTATCAGCATACTTACTTAATTTTTTTCCAGTACACTTTAAAGTACCATTTTTATTTCCAAATTGTTCAGAAACTTCATACGTTGGTTGTTTTCCTAAAATCATGCTATCTAACAATAACCTACTAGAACCAATTAAGACTTTTTTGTTATCTACAAAATGGTATGAATTATCATTATAACACCAATCACCACTTTTTAATTTATCTAAATACCCAGACAACTTAGTTTCTTGAAAATTTTTAAATATTGTTGCCATTGAATCACCACTATTAGTTTCACCAAACAAATAATCTAATATAACTATATCTTTTGTATTAGATTTAGCGCCATCCAATGTTGAAACCGTTCCCTCTTTATATAATGTATAACCAAAACGTTTATTTCCAATTTTCCAATTACCATTAAAATTTGCATTATTACAAGTTGTATTTTGATCCTCAAGTATTAATTTTATACTTCCATCTCCTTCTATTC
>CAKOID010000001.1 GCA_934086355.1 uncultured Bacilli bacterium | reverse complement strand
AAAAATAAAAAAAGATAAAAATAATTATAATCTCAACTAGTAAAGGAAAAGAGGTACGTATGAATATATTTAATTAAAAAAAAGGAGATAAAGTTGCTATAGTATCTTTATCAAGTGGAATTTTAGGAGAACCTTATGTTGAACACGAGGTAGAACTAGGAATAAAAAGATTAAAAGAATTAGGATTGATTCCCGTTTTTATGAAAAATTCATTAAAAGGAATTGAGTATTTAAATAATCATCCTGAGGCTCGTGCAGAAGATTTAAAACAAGCTTTTATTGATAAAGATATTAAAATGATAATTACTGCTATTGGTGGTGATGATACATATAGAACTATACCATATTTAATGGAAGATAAAGAATTTATAAAGGTTGTAAAAGAAAATAAAAAAATATTCACTGGTTTTTCTGACACAACAATAAATCATTTAATGTTAAATAAATTAGGATTATCTACTTTTTATGGTCCAGCATTTTTAGTTGATATAGCTGAACTAGATAAGGATATGTTAAGTTATACAAAGAGTTATTTTCTTAAATATTTTGGTGATAATGATGAAATTGAAATAAAATCTAGTCCAGTCTGGTATGATGATAGAAAAAGTTATGATAAAACTCAATTAGGTATTCCAAGAGTTTTACATAAAGAAACACATGGATATGAGACTTTAAATGGTCATGGAGTAGTTGTCGGGAAATTATATGGAGGTTGTATTGATAGTATTTATGATATTTTAACTGGAGAAAGATACAACGAAGAAGATAAAATATTTGAAAAATATAATTTATTACCTTCTACAGAAGAATGGAAAGAAAAAATATTATTTTTAGAAACTTGTGAAGAAACACCTTCTCCAGAAAAACTAAAAATGTTTTTATTAGAACTTAAAAAAAGAGGAATACTTGATTCTGTTAAAGGATTATTAATTGGAAAACCAATGGATGAAATATTTTATGATGAATATAAAAAAGTTTATAAAGATTTTTTTAAAGATAGCAATTTACCAATAATGTATAATATAAA
The DNA here is from genome assembly GCA_934086355.1 of uncultured Bacilli bacterium. Next base: position 45,620 of record CAKOID010000001.1, on the reverse strand, counting down.
TTTTGGTCATGCTGTTCCACGTTGTTTTTTAGAGTACAATGCAACAGCAACAGTGGATTATGATAATAAAACTATAAAAATAAAATCATGCAAATTATAAATAATTTAAATGTAGTACAAAAAAACTACATTTTTTAATTTTCATTTAATAAAACAGTATTAATATTTAATTAAAGAAGGGAGAGATTATATAATAGAATATAATATTTAATAATAATTATAATAAAAATGAAAGGAAATAAATAATATGAAAAGATATTTAAAAAATATAATAATAAGTATATTAATTATACTAATGGGTGTAAGTATGTTCTTTACTATGAATTATGCTAAAAATCATACTAGTAGTAATAATACCATGCCTAATATGAATAACAATGGTGGTAATGGTAATAATATGGGAGAGCCACCAGAGATGCCTGGAAATAATAATAATTCTAGTGATAGTAATAATACAAATACTCCGCCAGAAAAACCAAGTAATGATTCTGGAGAAGAACCTCCTGCAAAACCTGATGAGAATAATGAAAATAATAATGAAACAACACAAAGTACAAATGAAAATAATACTACAAAGAGTACTGAAAACAATAGTAGTACAAATAATGAACCAAATACTAATAATAATAATAAACCTAGTGAAATGCCTAGTATGCCAAATAATATGAATACATCACTTGATACTAAGTATATTATTCTATTTGGTGTAGAAAGTTTTGTGTTTGGTATCTTAATTATGTATTTAATAATGTCTAATTTTAATAAATATGGTATTAAAGAAACATTTAAAAACAAAGATAAAATTTTAATATATATTATGAGTACTATAATTATTACTGGAGGATTAACTTATTTAGATTCATATATAACTAAAAATTTGTTTTTAAGTAATAACAATAATAATATGAACATGAATAATAATTCTAATGCTGCCTATTCTGCTAATACTGAAATAAAAGAAGATACTGAAATTGATAATGGTGAATATAAATCAAGTAGTAGTGATGAAAATGCTATATTAGTTAGTGATGGTACTAGTACATTAAGTAATATAACAGTTAATAAAACTGGAGATAGTGATGGAGGAGATAATACATCATTTTATGGAACTAATTCTGCAATACTTGCAAAAGATGGTAGTACATTAAATTTAAAAAATATAACTGTTAAAACTGATGCAACAGGCGCTAACGGAGTATTTAGTTATGGAGGTAGTGCAACAACAAATAATACAAATAGTGATGGAACAACTATTAATATAAGTGATTCTAAAATAACTACAACAAAAGACAATTCAGGTGGTATAATGACAACTGGTGGTGGCGTGATGAATGCTACTAACTTAGAAATTAATACAAGTGGTACTAGTAGTGCTGCTATTAGAACTGATAGAGGAGGCGGGACTGTTACAGTAAACAAAGGAACTTATAAAACTACAGGTCAAGGTTCTCCAACAATATATTCAACTGCCGATATTACTGTAAAAAATGCTGCATTAGTTGCTACTGCAAGTGAAGGCGTTGTAATAGAAGGTAAAAACAGTGTTAAATTAGAAAATGTAGATTTAACTGATACTAATAATAAATTAAATGGAAAATCTACAACATATAAAAATATTTTTCTTTATCAATCAATGAGTGGAGATGCAGATACTGGTGTTAGTACATTTACTGCAAAAAATTCTAAAATTACAACTAATAAAGGAGATACATTTTATATAACTAATACATCAAGTGAAATAAATCTAGAAAATAATACTATTACAAATAATGATAGTACAGGCTCATTTTTAAGAGCACAAGCTGATTCTTGGGGAAATACTGGAAGTAATGGTGGAACTGTTACATTAAATATGACTAATCAAAAAGCAGTAGGAAATATTATAATAGATAGTATTAGTACACTAACAATGAATCTTACAAATAAATCTTATTATGAAGGTACTATAAATAGTGATAACAGTGCTAAATCTATAACATTAAAATTAGATAAAACATCTAATATAAAATTAACTGGTGATTCATATGTAACTAGTTTAGACAATAGTGATAGTACTAATTCTAATATAGATTTTAATGGATATAAATTATATGTTAATGGAAAAGAAATAAAGAGTAACTAACAATTACTCTTTTCCTATATTATCTGGTATTAAAATACTATAATATTTAATTAAATCTTCTTTAGAATATTTATTATTATTACTAATATAGTCTATTCCTAAATTAATAACACCACCTAAATAAAATTTAGCAGCTATATCACTTGGAATAACACTATTATTATTACCATTAGCTTTATTTAATAAATCATTATTAACTACATTAAGTAAAATATCCATCATAATACTATTTCTATTATTAATCATAATTGAATTATATATATCTTTCTTTTCTTCAATATGATTTAAAAATAATCTAATAAGTTCTATATAATATTCTTTAGTATTAACTATATTATTGTTTTTAGATAATTCACTAGTTAATTCATTTTCTACATTCTTTAAAAAATCTACAAGTAATTCATATTTATCATCATAATGAGCATAAAAAGTTGATCTATTAATTAATGCTTCATTACATATATCACTTACTCTAATTTCTTCAAATGTTTTATCTTTCATTAAATTAGTTAATGCATTATATAATGCTATTTTAGTTTTTATAATTCTTAAATCTTTTTTCTCTTTCATAATAATCACAACAATATTATATGATATATTTTACAAAAGTAAAGATAAAGTATAATTTGTTGGATAAATATTAATACATATTTTATATTTTGTTGGATAACATACTTATTATTAATATATTGTGTGTTATTTTTTTATATGTTTTAATAAAATACTTTTTGAAGGGAGAAGAAATATGAAAAAGTTTGCAAATAAGATTTGTGAAAAGAAAATATTAATATTAATTATATCTCTAATATTATTAGTATTATCTTTTATAGGTATGAAATTAACTAAAGTAAATTATGATATATTAGTTTATTTACCTAGTGATATTGAAACTATTAAAGGACAAAATATTTTAACTGATGATTTTAATATGGGTTCTTATAGTACAGTAGTAGTTAGTAATTTATCTAATAAAGATATTATTAAATTAGAGGATAAAATAAAAGATGTAAATGGCGTAAATAATGTTATATCTTTATATGATGTTGTTGGTACTAATGTACCAGTAGATTTCTTACCAAGTGAAGTCACTAGTCATTTACATAAAGATAATACAGATATTTTACTTATTACTTTTAAAGATGGTACTAGTGCTAATTCAACAATAGATGCTGTTAGAGAAATAAGAAAGATATCTAAAAATATGAAACTTGGTGGTATGAGTAGTATGGTACTTGATACTATGAATTTAAGTGAAAGTGAAATAATGATATATATTGTTATTGCTGTAGTACTATGTATATTAGTATTGGAGTTATCGCTTGATTCATACTTAGTTCCAGTATTATTACTAGGTAATATTGGTTGCGCTATATTATTTAATTTAGGTAGTAATATATTTTTAGGAGAAATATCATATATTACTAAAGCTTTAGTTGCTGTTTTACAACTGGGAGTTACTACAGATTTCTCTATATTCTTATATCATTCTTATGAAGATAAAAAGAAAAAATATGAGAATAGAAATGAAGCTATGAGTGAAGCTATAGTTGAAACATTTAAATCAGTTATGGGTAGTAGTTTAACAACAATTGCTGGATTCTTAGTACTTTGTACTATGAAATTAACTTTAGGACGTGATTTAGGTATAGTAATGGCTAAAGGAGTTTTATTAGGTGTTATAAGTGTTATTACATTATTTCCAGCATTACTTCTTATATTTGATAAATATATAGAAAAAACTAAACATAAGAGTTTTAAAATTAATTTTAGTCCATTAAATAATTTTGTTATAAAACATAATAAATTAATATTTATAATATTCTTAATATTATTGGTTCCTATGTATTTAGCTAATAACAAAGTTAGCGTATATTATAAAATAGATAAATCATTACCAGAAACATTAGAAAGTATTAGTACTAATAATTATTTAAGAGATAATTATAATATAGTTAGTCCGGAAATAATATTAGTTAATAGTAATTTAAAAAGTAATAATGTAAATAATATGATAAATGATTTAAAAGATGTAGATGGTATAGATTTTGTACTATCTTATGAAGAATTAAAGAATGCTGGTTTATCAGATAATATGTTAGATAAAGATACATTAAATATATTTAAAAATGATAAATATCAAGCAATACTTGTTAACTCAATTTATGAAGTTGCGAGTGATGAATTGAATAATCAAATAGTTAAAGTTAATGATATTGTTAAGAAATATGATGATACTGCTATTGTAGCAGGTGAAGGTCCTTTAATGAAAGACTTAATTAATATAAGTGATACTGACTTTAAAAATGTTAATTATTCTTCAATAGTTTGCATATTTATTATATTAATTATTGTACTTCATAGTTTATCATTACCAATACTTTTAATACTTGCAATAGAGTTTGCTATTTTCACTAATATGTCTATATCATACTTTAGTGGAACAGTACTTCCATTTGTTGCACCAATAGTACTTGGTACTATACAACTAGGTGCTACAATAGATTATGCAATACTTCTAACTACAACATATATAGAAAATAGGAAGAAATATGATAAGAAAGAGGCTATGAAATTAACACTTGATTATAATGGACACTCAATATTTGTTAGTGGATTATGTTTCTTTGCTGCAACATTCGGCGTAGGAGTTTATTCTAAGCTTGAAATGGTTGGATCTCTTTGTACATTAATTTCAAGAGGTGCCATAATAAGTATGATAGTAGTAATAACTGTATTACCGTCTATACTATTAATATTTGATAAATTTGTTATAAAAGAAAGGAAAGTTAATATGAATAAAAAGATTAAAAATACTATTGTTGGTTCATTTCTAATATTATCTTTATTTGCAACTCCAGTACATGCTTTAAGTAAAAATGAAACAGTATATAGTAAATTAGAATATAATGGTAAATTAAAAACAACTTTTGTTAATGAACATTTAATAAATGATGAAAAGTTAGAAAATATAAATGATTATTCAGAATTAAAAGATATTTTAAATATAAATGGTGATGAAACATATAAGATAGATAATAATAAGATTGTATGGAATTCTAATAAAAATGATATATTTTATCAAGGTAAGTATGAGAATGATTTACCTATAGAGTTAAGCGTTACTTATAAATTAGATGGTAAAGTAAAAGAATTAGATGATATATTAGGTAAAAAAGGTAAGGTAAGTATATCTATTGATTATAAGAACAAAGATAGTCATAACGTTAGTATAAATGGTAAGAATGAAACTATGTATACACCATTTTTAATAACTACAGGTATGATACTTGATGGAACAGAGAATACTAATATAAATATTAATAATGGTAAGGTAATTTCTACTGGTACTAAGAACATAGTAGTAGGATTAAGTGCTCCAGGATTATATGAAAGTTTAAATGTTAGTAGTTTAAAAAATATGAATAATATTACTATTACATTTGATACAACTAATTTTAAATTACCTTCTATATATAATGTTGCAACTCCTAAATTAATTAGTAGTAGTGATATTAGTAGTTTAAACGAATTAGATAGTTTATATGAAAAGACTAAACTTTTACAAGATAATATGAATTTAATAGATGAATCATCTAAGAAAATAAAAAGTGGTTCAAATACTTTAAAAAGTAGTTTATCTGATTCTATTGACAAGCTTAAGAAGAGTAATGGAAATGCTTTAAGTGAAGAAGAAGTTAATGCAATAAAAAATAAAACAGTAAGTAATGTTAGTAGTACTTTTACAAGTGATTATTTAAGTTCTATAAGTAATGAAGCTTGGGAAGAAGTTAAGAATAATATGGATCCAAATGATGCTAAAATAAATGAGATTGGTAATAATGCAGGATTAAATATATTAGGTACATACTTACAAGTGACTGGCGAATATAATTCATACTTAGTATGTCAAAATGCTATTAATACTAAGGGTGAAGATTATACTTCATATACACAAGAAGAATTAGTTGCATGTGGTACTATAAATAATGATAGAACATTTATGGCGTTAAAAGTCGCTGTAGAAACTAGTATTAAAAATGCATTAAGTGATACATCTAATTATGTTGCTGAAAATGTTTCTAAAAGTGTATCAGCTAATGTTGCAAAAAGTACTGCAGAAAGTGTAGCGAGTAGTATTGCACCAACACTTTCTAATGAAGTTGCAAATGCTGTTAAAAATGAATCTGTAAAAAGTATTAGTGAATCACTTGGTACTTTATATAATGGTGTAGATATGCTAAATAATGGTATTAATGAATTATCTACTGGTATTACTAAATATAATGATGAAGGTATAAAAGTATTAAGTGATATAGTAGATAATAAAGTTAAACCTACAAGTGCTAGAGCTAAAAAATTAGTTAGTTTAGGTAATGAATATCAATTAACTAATAAAAATAATGCTGATGAAACTAAATTTGTATTAGTAATAGATAGTAAAGAAAAGAATGTAGAAGAAAAAACTAATACTAATAAAGAAACTAAAACTAGTTTTATAGATAAAATTAAAAATTTATTTAAATAAAATTCATGAGATTATGCTCATGTTTTTTTGTATGTTTTAATTTCACATAAACTTCATAATTATTTCACATCTTATTCATTTTAATATAGTATCATGTAATCATGGAAGGAGGAATAAATATAGAGATAAAAGTTTTAGGAAGTAAAACACATAATGGAATTAAATTAATTAAAAATATAAGAAAAATAAATAGTGATATTGATATAGATATAAAAGAACTTAATGATATTAATTATTTAAAGAAATATAATATAAAAAATACTCCTGCTTTAGTAATTAATGGAAAAAAAGTTTCTGAAGGTAAAGTTTTAACATCAAGAGAAATCTGTAAAATCCTTACTTCTTATTAAAAGACCAATATGGTCTTTTTAAATTTTACATTTTTAATAAAATGTGATACAATACTTTGGCTAACCAAAAGAAAGGGATTTAAATGAAAAAAGTATATATAGAAGAAATTTTAAATTGTAGTGCTTTCATGATAAAAAAAATTCATGATTTAAATATTTACACAGTTGATGATTTTGAAAAAAATATTTGGAAAATCTACTCATTATATAGATCAAAAATTATTTTAGATCAATATTATGATTACATAAGACAAAATAAATCATTTGAATACAAAGAACTTCCCACAACATTGAAAGATGTATATATTCATCAATTGCCCATTGAAAAGAAAATAAAGGCATACATCATAGGAATAGGTATAGAAACATTTGAAGAATTACATATATTAATTCAAAAAAACATATTAAAATATAAAGTATCAAAAATAAGATATGACAGTATTATGCAAGCATATAATGATATAATCAAAAATTGTTATAATATCAATAAAATATTTTCTAGTAAAGAATATAATGAATTAAATAATCATATATTCGAAAGTGTTTCTAAATTATCATTATCAGCAAAGACATTAAAAAAAATAGAAATATATCATTTAAAAACAATACGCGATTTGGCAATATTTATAGAAAAATATGATAATATTCCTTATTTTGATAATGAAACAAGAATTGAAATTATAGAAAAAATTAAAGAATATATTAAAAATAAAACTAAAATATTAATAAAATAATTTCTAATTCATTTACATTGAAACACTGACATGATAAAATAAACTTGTAAGAGTAATAGGTTTATTTTTATTTTGGAGGACTATATGAACGAAATCACTAAGTATGTTGACAATAAAAACTTTCATACGACACTTATAAATTTTATTTATGAATTTAAATTAAAAAAAGAAGAAATCATGGCATTAAGTATAATAACTAAACTATTTAATAAGACTAATAATATTTATAAAGATGAAATATCTTTTCAAAAAGAAAAGTTAAATAGATATATAATTAATTATAATTGTTTGAATCAAGGAATAAATGATGTTTATTTTTTAAACTTTTCTTTACTTATACCTAGTCAAAATGTTATAAATGAAGATATGTTAGAAAATCAAATAATGTTTTTGTTAGATAGTATTTATAATAATAATTTAAGTGATAAAACTTTATTTAAAAAAGAAAAGAAGCTTTATACTGAAACATTATTAAATGGATATAAAAATATAGAATTTATTGCTGAAAAGAATTTATTAGATATTTTAGATGATGATGCGGTATTTAATAAATTAAAATATAGAGATTTAGATAATATAGATTGTTTAAGTTTAGATGATATATTAGATTTTTATAATAAATATATTAAGAATGTAAGACCTAGAATATTTGTAAATGGAAATATAGATACTAAAAAATTAAATGATATTATACATAATTATTTTAATAAATTAGATTTAGTTCCATATAAAATTATTAAAGATTATAATATATTTTATAATGATAATAGTTATATTGAAAAAACTGATAGTAGTAAATTTTATCAAAGTATATTATATTATGTATATAATGTTAAGGATTATAAAGAAGAAGATTTTTATAAATTATATATGATTAATTTATTATTAAATTCTAGCAGTAGTGGACTTTTAATGAATTCTTTACGTAAAAAATCTAATTTAGTTTATAGTACTGGAAGTAATGTAATGTTAAAGAATGGGTTATTATTTATTAAAGCAGTTACTAATAAAACTAATATTGATTATGTAAAAATGATTATAAAAGAATTAATGAATGAATTAAATAATATAGAGAAATATGATAAAAATCTTTATAATATATTAAAAAGATTAGAATTAAATAAAGAAAGAGAATTAGATAATTTTTATATAGCAACTAGTGATATAATTAATAAATATTTTGAAACTGATTTAACAACAAGTGAAGAATTAGAAATATTAAAAAGTATTTCTTATGATGAATTAAAAGAATTTGTTAGTAGAATTAATTTAAAAGCTACATATGTGTTAGAAGGTGAATTATAGTGTTAGAGAAGATTGTACTTAATAATGGACTTAAAATATATTTAATTAATGATAATAATAAACATACAACATATATTAATCTAATTGTTAAATTTGGTGGGATAGATAATGAAGTTGTTGTAAATGGTAAAAAACATAAACTAAAGAGTGGTTTAGCACATTTTTTGGAACACTTAGTACTTGAAAGTAGTGAATATGGAGATTTGATGAAAATCTTTGGAATGAATGGTGTTGGTAGCAACGGTTTTACTAGTATAGATAGAACTCAATTTTATATAGATTGTGTAGAGAATGTAGAAAATAACTTAGGGTTATTTTTAAGTGGTATACATTGTCCAATAATTACAGATGAAGTTATAGAAAAAATAAAAGGTCCTATTTTAGAAGAAAAACGAAGAAGTTTAGATAATAAAGAAACAAGTAGTATATATAATGCTAGTTTGGAAAGTATAATTGATGCAAAAACATTTAAAAGTATACTAGGGGACTTAAAAGATATAGAAAGTATTGGAAAAAAAGATTTAGATTTAGCTTATGATTCATTTTATAGACCTGATAATGAAATATTAGTAATAGGGGGAAGATTTGATAAAGAAGCAATACTTAGTGTAATAAATGAAGTATATAGTGATGGCGAATTATCTAATGATAAGATAGAAAAAGTAATACCGCCTCATAAATTAGAAGTTAATAAAAAGAAAGTTATAGTTAAAGAAGATGTTAATTTAGAAAAAAGTATAATATCTTTTAAAATTAATACATTAGATATGAAACCATTTGATAAAATTATGCTAGATACATACTTATATTACTTTTTAAAAAATAATTTTGGTATTACAAGTGAATTAAATAGTAAGCTAGCTATTAATAATATTATAGTAGGAAATATTAATTATTCATGTAATTTAGTTGAAGGATATCATGTTATTAGAATAGAAAGTTATACTAAAGATATAAAATTATTTAATGATATTATAATAGATTATTTTATTAATAAAAAATTTGTATTTGATGAAGATTTCTTTAATTTATGTAAAAGAAATTATATTATTGATTTAATAACTAGAAGTGATGATTTATATAGAACTATAGATCCATTAATAGAAAATATAGTTACATTTAATTATGAAGGTATAGATACTATAGATGATATTGAAAAAATGAATTTTGAAGAATATAAAAATATAATAATGAATTTAGATTTCTCTAATTATAATATTGCAATTTTAAAAAGAAAATAAAAAAGACTTAATTTAGTCTTTCTTGATTAAGAATTCTGATAATTTTTCAGGTTCTTTTTTATTTATTATTATTTGATATATTAAGTTAATTATTGGCATATCTATTTTCTTTCTTTTTATTAAAGTATAAATAGATTTAAGTGTATAATATCCTTCTACTGTATTATTTTTTAAGTAGTCTTCTGCCATAGTATAATTCTTTTTTCCTATTAATATACCGTAAGTATAATTTCTAGATTTGCTACTTGTTGCCGTTAAAAGTAAATCACCAACTCCTGCATAGGAAAGTATTGTTTTCTTTTTCCCTCCAAGTCCGTATATCAAAGATTTAATATCATGTAAAGATTCTGTAATTAAGAAACTTCTTGTTGATTCGGTATAACCTAAACCTTCTAAAATACCAGATGCAATTGCTATAACATTTTTAATGCTACCACATAATTCTACACCTATAATATCATTTGATGTTCTTAATTTTACTGTATCACTTGCTAATACTCTTTTTATTGCTAACATAGTTTTATTGTTTTTGCTAGCAATCGTTAAACCTACAGGTTCTCCTTTAGCCATATCTATAGCGAATGAAGGACCAGATATTACAGAGACATTTTTTGTTTTTACATATCTTTTGAATACATCTATTACAAATTCACAGGTGTTTTGTTCTATACCCTTACTTAATATACAGAAATGTTTATTTTTAATATTTAATTTAGATAAATCTTTAGCTATACTATCAATGAATTTAGCAGCAACTGCTATAAATACAATATTAGTATTACTAATTACTTCATTTAAATCATTTGTAAATGTAATATTTTCTGGTATTTCTATATTAGGCAATATATTAGCGTTTTTCTTATTATTATTTAGAAATTTTGCTCTTTCTTCGCTTTCAACCCACATTGTAATACTTTCATTCTTTTTTAAAAGAGCAATACTAACTCCTAATCCATAAGCCCCTGTTCCAATCATTGCAATTTTTTTCATTTAATTCCTCATTTCATTATTTATTTTATTTAAATTATTTTCATAATTATTTATTTTAGGTTTATAATATTTTTTATCTTTAATATTATCAGGTAAATATTGTTGTTTAACCCAATATTTAGGATAGTCATGTGGATATTTATAATCCGGTGAATTAGTTTTTATATGATTAGGTACATTTCCTGTATTTCCTTTTCTAATATCATTTAATGCTAAATCTAATGCTACATGAGCACTATTACTTTTAGGCGATAATGCAAGTTCTGTAACAATTACAGAAAGAGGTATTCTCGCTTCGGGAAGTCCTACTAATTCACTTGCACTTATTGCTGCCATTACTTTTGGACCAACACTAGGATTGGCTAATCCTATATCTTCATAAGCAATAACACTCATACGTCTATAGATACTATCTAAATCTCCAATTTCAATTAATCTTCCAAGGTAATAAAGTGCTGCATCAGGATCACTACCTCGTATACTTTTTTGAAATGCACTTAATAAATCATAATGTCCATCTTCATTTTTATCTGCAAAAATAATTGGCTTTGAATTGATATTTTTTAATGTATCTATAGTTATTATTTTATCACTTGATCCATAATATGCTAATTCTAAATTATTTAAAGCTGCTCTGAAATCTCCTCCAGAATTATTAGCGATAATATTAAGTACATCATCTTTTATGTTTATATTTTCCAAACTTTCACAAGCTCTTTTTAAACCTTTAATAATATCTTTATTTGATAATTCATGCAATTCAAATATTTGACAACGACTTCTAATTGCTGGATTTATTTTATGATATGGATTAGAAGTAGTAAGACCAATAAGTATTATTAAACCAGTCTCTAAATATGGCAAGAGTATATCTTGTTTATCTTTATTCATACGGTGTATTTCATCAATTATAACTATCATTTCACCATTCATTTTAGCTTCTTCAATAACTATATTAAAGTCTTGTATTTTACTTGTTGTAGCATTTAAAAATCTATATTGCATACCAAGTTCATTTACTATAACGTTAGCAAGTGTAGTTTTGCCTATACCTGGTTTACCATAAAATATACAAGAAAACATTTTTTTATTTTTTATCAAATTATATATAATTTTTCCTTCACCAATTAAATGTTCTTGTCCTATGACATCACATAATTTTTTAGGTCTAATTTTATTAGCAAGTAATTCCATATAATCACACTTTCTATATATTATTTTACCAATTTTATAATTAAAAGTCATTCATTTATTAAATTTTATTGTAAAGTTAAATTAATTTTTGTATATATTAATGTTGTATTAGTAAATGTTTCTTACTTCTAGGTGGTGCGAGCAATAAATGATCTCGGTTGTCATTGTATGAAAACCTTTTTCAAGATAAGGTTTTCTTTTTTTTATAAAATTTTTATTGACATTGATAAAATAAAAGAACAAATGTTAAATGAATTAAATAATGATAATTAAATATTATTGTTTTAAAAATATAGTTTTGTTATAATTTTATTGTAGTAGAAAAGTGGATGATGTTATGAATGATGAATATATAAATAATTTTTTATTATATTTAGAAATGGATTTAAATTATTCTAAAAATACTATTGATACTTATTTAAATGCATTAAATCATTTAAATGATGAGATAAAGAAAGATATTTTAAAACTTACAAGTAAAGATATAGAAAACTTTATATCGGGGTTAGAAATGGAATCTAGTAGTATTTCTAATTATTTGAGTGCTTACAAGACATTTTATAATTATTATATTAAAATAGGCCAAATAAGCATTAATCCTATTGATAAAGTAGATACTCCTAAACTATCTAAACATCTGCCTACTTATTTGACTGTGGAAGAAGTTGATAAACTTTTAGATATTGAAATTAAAGATGCTTTTAGTGCTAGAAATAAATCTATTCTTGAACTTTTATATGCTACAGGACTTAGAATTAGTGAATTAGTTAATTTAGAGTTTAAAAATATTGATTTAAACGATTGTATAGTTAGAATAATGGGGAAGGGTAGTAAAGAAAGAATAGTTCCAATAAATGACTTAGCTATAAAATATTTAAAAATATATGTTAAAGATTACAGACATAAATTAGTAAAAACAGAACAAAATAATTATGTTTATTTAAACAATCATGGAAAAAAAATGACTAGACAGGGTGTTTTTAAAATGATTAAAAAAAGAACTTTAGAAACTGGAATAAAAAAAGATGTATCACCCCATACACTTAGACATAGTATAGCAACTCATATGCTAGAAAACGGTGCGGATTTGAGAATAATACAAGAATTTTTAGGGCATGAAAGTATTGGTACTACACAAATATATACGCATTTAACTAATCAAAAATTGAAAAATGATTATATGGAATATTTTCCAAGAAACTAATCATTTTTTTCTTGCTATTTTAATAATATATGATATTATATTTAATACAAAATTAAAAGAAAAGAACTATTAAAAATCAATAGTTCTTTAGGAAATTAACTAGAGACTAATTAACGAGCACTACTTTTTGAACATCTAGCGTTGCTTCTAGCTCTTTCGTTATTTTTACAACTTGAACATTTTTCAGTTTCTCTAGCTCTATTTCTAGCATTATTTTTAGCCATAAATTTATTTACCTCCCACTATTATTATGTTACTACTCTAATTATATATAATGGTAATTATTGGCTATTAAAAGGAGATTTTATGAATATAAAAAGCAAAAAATATTTAAATAAAAATTATAAAATATTCAATGATGAAGGTGGTACATCTACTATATATTCTGATAATAATAAATTATTATTAAAAATATTTTGTAATCCTAAAGATGTTTTTTTTGAAGAAAAATTAGAAAAAATGGCTAAATTAAATACTTCATATTTTGTAACACCTATAGAAAATATATATTTAAAAAATAGATTAATAGGATATACTATGTATAAAAAAGATGGAATAGTTTTTCAAAAATTAAATTCAAATACATTAATTGAAGATTTGTTAAATAGTTTTTTAAAATTAGAAGATGATTTAAAAATTTTATCTCTAAATAATATAAGAATATTAGATTTACATGATGGAAATATTTTATTTGATAACTCAAAAAAAGAAATAAATATTATAGATACTGATGAATACGGTACCTTATACACTTATGATGACTTATATAATATTAATGTTGAAAGTCTAACAATGTTATTACTAACTTATTTAAATTTAAAAAAATATAACATTAATTTTAATAATATTAATAGTATTAAAATGTTAATTACAAATATAAAACAATTAATTTATATTTTAGAGGAAATAAACAAAAAAGAAATTAATAGAGTAGGAGATATTAAGACATTAAGTAAAGTTTTATAATTAATTCTTAATATATTTCATATAATTAATTGTGATATATATGAATAATTTTTATTATGCTTTTTTAATAAGTACTATTGCTGGTTTATCAACCATGTTAGGTTGTTTATTTATCTTTATTAAAGTAAAAAATATTAATAGATTTTTAAGTATTAGTTTAAGTTTTAGTGCTATGGTCATGATGCTTATAAGTATTTTTGATTTAATACCCCATTCTTTTTTCTATTTATTATTAAAACATAAATTTAATGGTTTAATATTGTCTATTATAGTATTTATTATTGGAATTTTATTAATTAAATTTTCTAATTATATTATTAATAGGTTAGAAGAGAAGGGGAGTAGTCTTTATAAATTAGGAATAATAAGTGCAATAGTATTAATGTTACATAACATACCTGAAGGGATTATAACATTTCTTACAAGTTCAAATGATTTAAAGTTAGGTTTAAAAGTTGCTATTGCGATAACGTTGCATAATATACCTGAAGGTATATGTATTGGAGTTCCAATCTACTACTCTACTCGCAAAGTAGGGAAGGCAATTAAAACTACTCTAATAAGTGGTTTATCTGAACCATTAGGAGCAATATTAGCTTATCTATTTTTATATAAATATATTAATAATACAATATTAAATGTAATATTTATATTAGTCGCTGGTATAATGATTAGTTTAGCAATAAATGATATTTTAAAAGAATCATTAAAATATTCAAATAAAAATAATAAATATATTTATATAGGTTTTATTATAGGAATAATATTTTTTATAATAAGTTTATTATTTACTTAAATGAAATATTATTAAAAAAAATATTCAAAAGAAAAAACAATACTTAGATTGATAGAGTATTGTTTTCTTATACATTTAATAGAGTAATAATAAATAATTTATAGATTATTGATCATTATTTATATATTAGATTAGATTATCAACTAATCATGTTTTATTCCAAAATATAGAAGTTAACATAATATATATTATATGAAGTTCAAGATAAATCTATTTTAGATAGAGAATTATACACCTCTTGATTGTATTTCAGCAATCTTTTCAAAAACTTCTGCAGCATTTGATGCGTTTATTTCATTATATCCAAGTTCTCTTAATGCTTGTATTCTAACTGTATTTAGTTGTTGTGTTCTAGATAATTTTTCTTCATTACGTGCTTCAATTTCTTGAACGAATCTATCACGAGATACTATTACCTTACTTTTTGAAGCTCCCCCACTATTATAAAGAGTGAAAGCGGAGTGGATTATACCTTCAAACATAAATTGTTTATCTTCATTAAAAGCAAATTCATTTGGCTTAGTAAATCCAGTAGCCTTACTAACATATCCTAATAAATATTTAAATTCTGGGATATTGTCAACTGATTGTAATAAATGATATAGATATTCTATAACATAATAATTTTCCTCAGAATAAGTTTCTGATAATTTTTCTTTTAATAAAAATGTAAAGTCTGATAATAGTGTTGCACTTTTTTTATTTAATCCTTTTGTATCAATTAAATCAAAATTTAATCTATTTGTATTAGTTAATCTTTCTTCAACGGCTTCCATATAATCAGTATTAACTTTTATTTTATTTATAGTTTCATTGCTACCATCTTCTATATTTAATAATTTATATAATAAAATTCTTTTTTCTTTTGGCCATTTATCAATACTATCTAATTCTAGATAATTATATACCATTTGTCTTGATACACCTAAGTATTTAGCTAATTTAACTTTTGATATACCTAAATTATTTAATAATTCTTTTATTTCTTCCATGTTATCCCTACTCTCTTATGTTCTTTACATATTAATTGTAGCCCATTAGACACTTAATTGTCAAGTAAAAGTAAAGAAAAAGAAGACAAAATTATTATCTTCAATTATATTTTATAAATACCATAATTTTTTATCATTTTTTCTTACTTCTTTTATTATTCCACTACCCAAACATTCTCTACCTAAATATAAAACACATGCTTGACCTGGAGTAACAGCAGGAACGCCACTAGGATATCTAACTAATATTTCATCATTATCTAAATATTCTAAAGAAACTTCGAAATCTGGACCTCTATATCTAAATTTTGCTGTACAAAATGCTGGATGTTTTGATGATATGAAATTTATATTATCAATTATACATGAATCGCTGTAAAGAGTTTCTGGATCGTCTCCAAATGCTACATATAAGATGTTATCTTTAACGTTTTTTCCTACTACAAAATGTTTTTCGGGATTTCCGCTTATTCCAACGTTTCTTCTTTGACCAATTGTATAATTCATAAGTCCTGTATGTTTTCCAATAACTTCTTTTGTATCGACATCAATTATATCACCTGGATTTGGTTTTAAATAATTCTGTATAAATTTTTGATAATTTCTTTCACCTATAAAACATATTCCTGTAGAATCTTTCTTTTTAGCGGTTGAAAGGCCAATTTTTTCTGCAATTTCACGTACTTCTGGTTTAGTTATTTCACCTAATGGAAAAATAACGTTTTTTAGTTGATTAGCACTTACTTGTGCTAAAAAATATGTCTGATCTTTATTTAAATCTTTAGCTCTTAAAAGTTTATTTCCTTCAATTTTAGCATAATGACCTGTTGCAATATAATCTGCACCCAATCTTTTAGCTTCTTTAACAAATAAATCAAACTTAATGTACTTATTACACATTAAATCTGGGTTAGGAGTTCTTCCAAGCTTTAATTCATTTAAAAAATAAGTAAAAACATTATCCCAATATTCTTTAATAAAATCTATTCTATGTAATTCTATTCCTAATTTATTACATACTTCTAAAGCGTCATTATAATCTTGTTCTTGAGGACATATATTATTATTCAAAGTAGGATTACCGTTTATATCATTATTAATCATACTGTCCCAATTACGCATAAATAATCCTATAACTTCATAGCCTTCTTTTTGAAGTAGGTAAGCAGCTACTGAACTATCTACTCCACCACTCATTCCAATTACTACTTTTGACATCTAAATCACCAAAGATATTGTACTAAATTTTTCTACTTTTGTAAATTAATTATATTAGAAAATTAAACATTTCAAATATATGTGGTCCTATAAATAACATAATAATATTATATAAAGTTATTGTTATAATACAACATAAAGTTTTAATTATTATATTTGAATATAAATTATATATACTAATATTTTCTTTTTTCTTAATATTTAATAAAAATATTCTAATAAATTTATATATATTAATTGTTAAATATATTAATATTATAATATATAGTAATTTAGTCAATGCAAAATATATAATACCAAATAATAGGCCTTTTATAGCTTTAATTCTTAATATTATACCTAGTAATAATCCAATACTAATATTTTCTATTATAATCATTAAAAAAGGTATAAAACTACCTATTAATGTTAACGATAATATAAATACACTAGTATATATTATTATTGGATATACTATATTATTAAAAATATTTATTTTATAATTATTAACATGATTTAAAAAATAGTTATATATATTACTAACTAATTCTTTATCTAAACAAAATGATAATATTAATCCTAATGTAATACTTATTGATATACTTAATAATATTATATTATAAATTTTACTATATTTTTTGTAACTAACCTTAATATATTTCATACCATCACCTAATAAATATTATTAAAATACTTTATTTATTATTCATAATTTAGTATAATTAGTATGTTGAGGTGAAATGATGGCTAAAAATAAAAAGAATAAGAATATAGCTGCTAAAATATTAGTTTGGATTATGTTAATTGCTATGGTAGGTAGTATGGTAGCTAGTTTATTAATTTATTTTATAAGATAATAAAACTGAATTATCAATTAACTCAGTTTTTTATTTTTACAAATTATTAATTTTGTCTTTTACAATCTTACTTACTTCGCTCATATCAGCACGTGTACCAATTACACTAGAAACAGCTTTAATAACTTTGCCCATATCTTTTACACTTGTAGGATTAATTACATTAAATTGTTCATCAATAATTTTAATTAATTCATCATGAGATAATTCTTCTGGTAAATAAGTTTTAAGTATTTCTATTTCTTTTTCTAGATTATCTGCTAAATCATTTCTACCATATTCTTTATATTCTTCTAAAGATGCATTTCTAACTTTTACTTGTTTTTTTATAACATTTAAAACTTCATCATCAGTTAATTCACTTTTTTTATTTATTTCTTCTGCTTGTAGAGCACTTTTTAACATACGTAATACAGATAATTTAAATTTATCTTGTTCTTTCATTGCACTAATTAAATCTTTTTTTATATTATCAAACATATTATCACTCTTTCTATTATATAAAAAGTGCTTATAAAAATATAACCACTTTAAAATTATCTATTTCTTTTGTTTCTCTTACGTGAATTTTTAATCATTTCTTTTTTTGCTTCACGTCTTTTAACTCCAGGTTTTTTATATTCTTTATGTTTTTTTAGTTCAGAAGGGACTCCGCTTTTAGCAACTTTAATTTTAAATCTTTTTAATGCATTATCAACGTTACCATTTTTTACTTCTACTTTAGTCATTTAACTTTCCCTCCCTTCAATTTCCTAACTTATTATAACAAGAAAAAGAATATGGTGCAACAATTATATAACTTTTTTTGACAATTTTTTATAAAAATATTAATTATAATCAAACAATATACTTTATATTATTAAATAATTCTTTGTTTTTTAAACTAATATTATTTCCAATATTATAAATAACAACCTCCAAATCTATATTATTAAAATAATCATATATATCTTTATTGAATAAATCTTCTAATATTAATATAAATTTATAGTTACTATAATCTATCACACTATTAAATACATAATTTATTAAACCTAAATTATATTCTATACCTATTAAATTATCTATATATTTTTTATTAAAACTCATTATATAATATTTGTTAGTTTTATTTAATTTTAATATATTATTTAATTCTTCTTTATCAATACTTTCTTTTAATTCTATAAATATATTAGTGTTACTTATATTTTTTATTGTTTCTTTTAAAGTTGGTATTTTACTTTTATTGGTTTTTGTACCGAAGTTATATTTTAATACTTCTTTATATGTTATTTTATTTATATTCCCTACTCCATTACTAGTTCTATTAATATATTTATCATGTAATACTACTATAATATTATCTTTTGTTTTTCTTATATCTAGTTCTATACCGTCATAATTGTTGTTTAAAGCATTTTTAAACGCTTTTAAAGTATTTTCACGTATATTGTTATTAGTTAGCCCTCTATGTGCTATTAAATGCATAAAAAATCACCTAAATAATTATATTCAGGTGATTATATTAAAAGTCTAAATCTCCAAGTTCTAATTTTTTAGTTTTCATTAAATCATCTAAAGCGTCATCAACATCTTGTTTGGGTTCTTCTCTCATTTGACGTTTAGTTTCTTCAAGTATTCTTAATGCATCTGTATTTTCTTTTTCAATATCTGATTCTTCCATATCGTCTAATAAGTCATCTTCATTTATTTCTTGTCCATATACATTATACTTACTTTCTTCTAACATATCTAATTCATTTTTATTAGTTATATCATTTGTTGTATCTTTTTTTACGTTGCTTCCATTATCATCTTTGTTGTTTTTATTACTTTTATCTGATTTATCTTTTTTATTTTTCTTCTTTCTAAATAGTAAAATATAAACTAATATTATTATACCTAATCCTAAAAGAGATAATAGTATTATAAGCCAAGTATTATTTTTTTTCTTCTTTACTACTGTAGTTGTAGCTTTTTTTGTAGTATCTTTTTTTACTTCTTTAGTAACTTTAATTGTATAAACTTGTTTATTTTCTCCATCACTACTTGATACTGTAATAGTAATAGTATTTTCTCCATCTTTTAAATCTTTATTTCCTTTTATTTCAACTATTGCACTAGGATCTTCTGTAACTGTTGTTATATCTAATTCTTTTAAATCTTTTTCTAATAGTGCTGAATAATCATTTGTCATTGAATTAAATGTTGGTGTTAAAACTACATCTTTAATTTTTAAGCTTTGTAAATATGCAGAGCTTGTAGTTACATCTCCTCTATAAATATTTAATTTATAAGTCTTATTGCTAGTACCATCTTCACTAGTAACATTAATGTTTACTTCATTTGCTCCAGCCTGCAGTGTTACTCTCTTTGTATTGGAAACAGAACATCCACCATTAGGACAAGTAATTTTAATATCACAATTATCACATGTTGGATTGATTGTAACTGAATTAATTGTATCTTTTATACCTGTAATTGTATATTCTAATGTATTTCCATCAAATGTTTTATCTAAGTTACCAACTGATAATCCTAAATTTGTTAAATTGGCATTATTACTTTTTACTTTTGTTGTAGTTGTTGTTGCACCAGGATTTAAAGTAAATGTTTTTGATGCACCACCTAAATCTCCACTAATAGAAATTGTTGTCTCTTTTTTTTCAGTTGATGGATTTTTTATTTTTACAGTTGCTATAGTTGTTTCTGATGTAAATGTTGTAGTTAGTATAGTACACTCCATCTTATTTTTGTTACATCCACTATAATCACTATCTAATTCATATTCTAAATCATCATTTGTTTTTTCAATTTTAAAAGTTACTGAATCTACTGCTGAACTATCTGGATTATATTTAACATTATATGTTGCACTCTCTTTATCAATTGTTCCATCTAGAGATAAAGTAGCAGCATTTGTTACTAGAGGTAGTATAAGACTTGTACTAATTCCCATAAATAAATATTTAAAACTTTTTTTCAATTTTAACACATCCTTTATTCTAATAACATTTTATCATATATAGAAAAAAATACAAGACTTTTTACTTCTTGTATTTAAAATGAAATGGTTTAAATATTTTTTTCTTCCTAGCATAAACTTCAAAATCTAAATTATTTCCAAAATTTTCTCTATAAAAGTCAATTAAAGTTGCAACATAACACTCGTCATATTCTGCTGTAGGAAAATTCGTATATCTTTGTATATTTGGATATTGTTTATTTATTTCAAATATTATTTCTTTTTGTAAATTTTTAAAATTTAATACATCAACTTCTTTATCTATTAAGTCTTGAGCAAATTCAAAAATTTGTTCTATATTATCACATAACATTGCATTTTCCATAATAGATGCTATAATTCTTATATCGTACTCCTTTACTATTTTTTCATTATTTTTCATTAATATCTACCTCCTAATTTATATTAATTTTAATAATATTTCATTCATAATATACATTTTTTCTGGATTAATAAATACATATCCATCTTTATATATTAGATCTTTATTTTTTAAAAGTGGTTTTATTGGAAATACATCTTGCATATTGACATTATATTTATCATAAAATTCTTGTAAACTTATACCTTTTACTTTTCTAAATCCTAACATAAGTTCATTTTCTTGCTTTTCAGTATTTCCAACTATTTCTTCTTTCATAACATATTTATTTTCTATGTATTTGTTAAAATTTTTTGTATTTTCATATCTTATACCATCTATATAACCACTAGCACCTAAACCAAATCCATAATATTCTTCATTATTCCAGTAGTTTAGATTATGTATTGATTCATAACCTTCTAAAGAAAAATTACTTACTTCATAATGTATATATTTTTTCTTTTTTAGTTTTTTTACTATGTAATTATACATTTCTAATTCTAGTTCTTCATCTATAGGTTTAATATTTTGTAGACTTAATTTTGTATATTCTTCTAATATTAAACTATATGTACTTATATGAGTAGGTTTTAGTTTTAATATTAAATCAATATCTTTTTTTAATGTTTTTAATGTTTCTCCAGGAATTCCATACATTAAATCTACGTTAATATTATTTATTCCTATTTCTCTTATTAAATTTATTTTTTTTAATACTTCATCAAAATCTGCATAACGTTCCATAAATTTAAGTTTTTCTTTATCAAATGATTCTACTCCTATACTAATTCTATTAACTTTATTTTGTTTTAATAACTTAATCATTTCTTCTGTAATATCATTTACATTACATTCAAATGTAAATTCTTTTATATTATTAAGCTTTAATAATTTTAATATATCAAATAGTTCGTTTAGTTCACTCATATTTAACGAACTAGGAGTACCTCCACCAATATATAATGTTTCTAATTCTTCATCATTATATCTATCTTGTATTTCTTCTTTTAATGCTTTTAAATATTTTTTTACGTTTGTTTCATTGTATAATTGTTTGCAAAAATCACAATAAGTACAAATTGTTTTGCAAAAAGGTAAATGAATATACATTGCTTTCATATTTTACCTCCTATTTAAAGTATATCATTAAATAAAAATTATTAAAAGAAAAAATAACCCCTAAAGGTTATTTAATTTGATTCATAACTTCTTCTGCAAAGTTTTCTTCACGTTTTTGCATTCCTTCACCAACTTCGAAACGTATCATAGTTTTAACAACTCCACCGTTATTCTTAACGTAAGTTTCAACATCAACGTCCCCATCTTTTATGAATGCTTGATTTAATAGACATACTTCTTTATAGAATTTTTTAATTCTACCAGTTACCATTTTTTCTGCTATTTCAGCTGGTTTTCCTTCTTCCATAGCTTGAGTTTTAAATACTTCTTTTTCTCTTTCTAGTACGTCAGTAGGAATTTCATCACTATTTAAGTATTGTGGTTTCATAGCAGCAGCTTGCATTGCAACATCTCTTGCAACATCTTCATTAGCACCATCTAAAACAGTTAATACAGCTATTTTACCACCCATATGTAAATATGAACCAAATACTTCATTATCAGATTTTTCTACTAATTCAAATCTTCTTAGTGATAATTTTTCACCAATTTTAGCAGTTTTAGCAACTATTAAATCATTTATAGTTCCTTCATCAGTAGTAAGTTCTAAAACTTCTTCTAAAGTTTTAGCATTACTTCCTAAGATAGTTTTTCCAATAGTATCTATCATACCAGTAAATTCTTCATTTTTACTAACGAAATCTGTTTCACTATTTACTTCTAATATAACAGCTTTATTTCCTTCAATATATATATTTGCTAAACCTTCAGCTGCAATACGGCTTGCTTTTTTTGCACTTTTTGCAATACCTTTTTCTCTTAACCAATCAACAGCTTGATCCATATCACCGTTGCATTCTGATAATGCTTTTTTGCAATCCATCATTCCAGCACCAGTTAAATTTCTTAATTCACTTACTTGTTTTGCACTAATCATATAAATTCTCCTCTTTTATTTTTTTAAAATACTTAATAATTCATCTTTTTTCATTGAAGTATAACCAGTTATACCTTTTTCTTTAGCAAGTTTTTTTAAATCAGAAACAGTCATAGTAGATAAATCTTCTTTTATTTCTTCAACTTTTTCTACTATTTCTTCTTTTTTATCTTCAATCTTTTTTGCAACTTTTTTAACTTCTTTTTTTATTTCATCTTTGAAGTCATCTTTTTTGCTAGATTTTTTTGGTTCAATATCAGTTATATAATCTACAACTTCTAATCCTCTAACTTCACATATAGCGTTAGTTAAAGCACCTAAAATAACTTTTACACTTCTAACTGCATCATCATTTCCTGGTATAACAAAATCTACATCATCAGGATCACAGTTAGTATCAACTATACCAATTATAGGTATATTTAATTTTCTAGCTTCTCTTATAGCATTAATTTCTTTTTTAGGATCAACAATTATTAATGCATTTGGAAGTCTATCCATATTACGAATACCACTTAATACTTTGTTTAATTTATCGTATTCTTTTTTTAGTCCTATAACTTCTTTTTTTGGAAGTAATTCAAATGAACCATCATTTTCCATATTTTCTATTTCTTCTAAACGTTTAACACGTCTTCTAATAGTACGGAAATTAGTTAATGTTCCACCTAACCATCTTTCAGTTACATAAAAACTTTCACTACGAGTAGCTTCTTCTACACATACTTCGCTAGCTTGTTTTTTTGTACCAACAAATAAGAATTTTCCTCCATTTTCAGCAATTTTTTTGATTTCTGCATATGCTTTTTCCATGCATTCTACAGTTTTTTCAAGATTGATTATATAAATATCATCTCTAGATGTAAAGATGTATTCCTTCATTTTTGGATTCCATCTTTTAGTTTGGTGTCCAAATTGAACACCTGCTTCTAATAAATTATTCATAGAAACAATTTCAGCCATTTTTTCTCATTCCTTTCGTTATTCATCCATTCATCTCTCTTTGCCTCTCCAACAATAGCCACTAGGTTTGACAATCAACGAATGTGTATATTAGTCTTTAAAGACCATTAATATCTTAACAAAAAAAAGGAGATAATTCAACTAAAAAAATTATAAAATGCGAAAAAACTCACAAAATATGTAAGTTTATCTATCTTCTTTGAAGAAATCGCTAATATTGACATCTAAGACATCAGCAATTCTACCTAAAGTAACTATACTAAATCCTTTGTTTTTAGTTGTACTTTCAATTTCACAGATATAATCTACTGATAAGTCAGCCATGTCAGATAACTGTTGTTGTGTTATTCTTTTAGCCTTTCTATATCTTCTAATATTTCTTCTTGCAACATCATAATAATAGTTGTCTGCTCTGTACTTCACGCTTAATCACCTTTTTCTAAATATATTTTCTCAAAAACCTAACAAATAATGAATGGTCTTATAGCACGGGTATAATTATTATGTGTTTTCAATTAGAATTTTATTCAATACTCTTTATTATTTTTAAGAAATTTTTTATAAATTTTCAGTAATGCACGTTTTTCTATCCTTGAAACATAACTTCTAGAAATGTTTAATTTTTCAGATATTTCTTTTTGAGTTAACTCATCTGTATTAAATAAACCATATCTATTAATTATAATTTTTCTTTCTCTTGGATTAAGAACATCTAAGTATTTCATAAGAGTTTCTACAGAGTCTTTATTATGCAACATAGTTAAAATATCTTCATCATCACTTTTTATCACATCAATCAAATTTATTTCATTACCATCTTTATCATAACCAATTGAATCATTTAAACTAACATCATTTACATGTTTTTTATTGCTTCTAAAATACATTAAAATTTCATTTTGAATACATTTAGCACAATATGTTGTTAATTTAATATTTTTCTTACTATTAAAACTATCTATTCCCTTAATTAATCCAATAGTCCCAATACTAATTAAATCATCTGTATCTTTATCTTTAACATCGTATTTTTTTACTATATGTGCAACTAATCTTAAATTATGTTCGATTAGTTTAGCACGAGCTTGTTTATCACCACTTTCCATTAATAAAATATTTTTTTCTTCTTCAATAGAATTTAAAGGTTCTGGAAACACATTAATTGAATAAGAACCAGTTAAAAAATATAAACTTTTAAATATATTTAAAAAACCTAATATCATATATCCTCCATTAAATTATATATAAAAAGTAATAATTTTATAATTGAATTTTATTAATATTTAATTTATAATATAAAACCAAGGAAGTGTTATATATGAATAATTTAGTTTTAGATAAAAAATTTACTACTTCAATTAATTTTTTTGATAATATATTATTTTTAGATTCTATAATAAATAATAAAAATGAATATAATATGAGTGTTGATTATTTAAAAAAAGACAATTATTATATTTTAAAATTAAATATATTAGAGAATGAAACTGAACTTGTTAATACTGAATGTAAATTAACTAATAAAATTAATGGAAGTATTGTTATAAAGAATATAATTAATTTAGTTACAGATAAATACAATAATGACTTAATAATAAATGTAAAAGAATTAGATGAAAAAAATAATTGTATTAAATTTGGTAAAAGAATATATAAATCAAAGAATAATATATAAAAACTCATTAATAAGCTTTAATGAGTTTTTGTTTACAAAAAAAGAACTGTACAAAGTACAATTCCTAAATAATTAATTTCTTTCTTTAGTTTTATAATCTTTCTTTAATCCTCTTAAGAAAGTTAATTTAGAACGTCTAACTTTACCTTTTTTAACAACAGTAATGCTATCTACTAAAGGACTGTTAACTGGGAATACTCTTTCAACGATATAAGGTCCATTTTTCTTAAATACTGTAAATGTTTTAGAAACTGAACCACCAGTTATATTAAATACTATACCTTCGAAATTTTGTATTCTTTCTTTTTTTCCTTCTTTGATTTTAACACCAACTCTAACAGTGTCTCCAACTCTAAATTCAGGAATATCAGTTCTAATTTGTTCTTTATTAATTTTTTCAATCAAATTATTCATACTACATTTCCTTTCTAATTAAAATATTTATTCTAATCTTGAAATATATTCAGCGGATTACGCTTTTTTCATAAAAAGCAATAGTATTGTAGCATATATTTTTATTTATTACAATAGTTCTATTGTGTTTTTTTAAGAACTTTATTATTTTTCTTTAATATTGTTACTTCAATTTTATTATTTTTAACCATATAATGTGTTTTTTCTCCAACGTTTTTTCTATATAACGCTCTTCCTAAAGGACTATTTATAGATACACATTCTAAATCATTTTCAGTATATGATTCTACTGATACTAATTTAATTAAACATGTTTCTTTATCATCTTCACCAAAATCCAATTCAATTGTTGCTACATCACCAAGATTTAATATATTTTCGCTATTTTCTTTTTCTATTATTTTAACTAAAGTTAAAGTATTTTTTTTATCTTCAATTTTCCTTATCATTTGATCTCTAAGGTCATATAATTCATTTATCTTGTCAATATTATCATGTTTTAAATCATCTCTTAATCTTGAAATTTCATCATTAACCATATCAACATTTTTAATTAAATTATCAATAGATTCTTTATATAATTTTAAACCCTCATCATCTAAATATATACTATCCATTTTATTCACTTCCTTTCATAAAAATTAGGATAAAAAAAGAGTTTTAAGCTCTTGATACGTATTTTCCATCTAAAGTAGATACTATAATATGTTCTCCTTGTGATATAAATAAAGGTACTCTTAATGTATATCCAGTTTCAATTGTAGCATCTTTAGTTGCATTATTAGTTGTATTACCTTTTGTTGCATCAGTTGTTTCTGTTACTTCATACTCAACTTTTTCAGGTAAATTAATACCAATAATTTCACCTTCATATGAAGAAATATCTATATCCATTCCTTCTTTTAAAAACTTAACTTGATCTTTTAATTTTTCTTCTGGTATTTCTAATTGTTCATAAGTTTCATTATTCATGAATACATAATTAGTTCCATCATTATATAAATAATTCATTTTAGCTTTATCAACTCTAGCTTTTTCAATTTTTATATTTGTATTATAAGTATCTTCAACTAAAGCTCCAGTTCTTAAATTTCTTAATTTCATTTTCATGAATGCAGAACCTTTGCCTGGTTTAACATGTTGAAATTCTTCAATCAAACATAATTTACCATCTATAATGATAGTCATACCATTTTTAATATCATTAATATTTATATTCATAGTTTTAATTCCTTTCTACTATTTACCAATCTTAGCTTCTTTAAAAACTTGAACAGATTGACATTTAGGACAATATTTATTTAATTCTAATTTTTCAGTAGTATTTTTTGTATTTTTCTCTGTATGTCTAATCATATAGTTACATTTAGTACATTTTAATCCTACTAAAGTTCTTGCATCTGATTTTTTAGCCACTTAAAACTCCTCCTTACATACGAAACTATATGTATTATAGCAAAGAATAATCTAATTATCAAATAAAATTTTAGTTATTCCTTTAGATAAGTACATATTTATAGGATAAGTACGTGTAAATTCGTTTTCTTTATAGTCAATATTAGGGCTTACAATTACTAAACTATACACCGGTTCATCACTAGGCATATAAGAAACAAACGTCCTTGTAGTAGCAAAAGTATCCGCTTTTCCATCCATATCACTATCAAATATTGATTCACTTGTACCTGTTTTACTACTGGCGTTATATTTCTTATCAATGTAATAACTACCAGTTCCATATAAAGAAACATTCCTTAACCCTTTTCTTATTCTTTCTTTATATTTATCTTCTAAATCTACTTTATTTAATACATTTCCTTCATTTTTTAAAATTATTTTACCACTTGGTGATACAATTTGTTTCATTAAAGATAACTTTATTCTATCTCCGTTATTAGCTACTGTATTAATATATTGAGTTAATTCAACAGGTGTATATGTATCATATTGTCCAATACTTAAATTTAATAATAAATCATCACTTATTGTATTTCCTATAATTCCAATATTTTCATTATCTAAATCAATACCAGTTTTTGCTCCAAGTCCGTAACTTGCTAAAGTATCTCTATATGTTTTAAATGCATAATCTAAATTACTTAATGACATATTATATTTATATTTTTCACCAGTTAAGCCTATTGCTATTAAAAATTGATAATAATTACTAGATTCTTGTAATGCCCTTAAATCATCTACTCTACCTAAACTTTTCCAACTACATTTTCTTGTTTTATTTTTTAGTTTAACACAAGAATCATATACTGTTGTACCTATATCAATAATATTATATTTATATCCTAATGAAATAGTAGCTGCTTTAACTACACTGCCAACTGTATAACTTTTGTTAATATTACCTATTTCATTATTATAAAATGTGCCGTTATTGTAGCTTTTACCCACCATGCTTATAATACTACCATCAGTTGGATTACTTAAAATTATATAAGAACCATTATAATATCTACTACTTTTATAATCTTTAGATTTCAAAATTTCACTTTCTAATAAATCTTCAACTTTTTTCTGAATATCAATATCTATATTCAATACTAAATCATTACCTTCTTTATAATCAGATATTAGACTTATTGTATTATCTTTATTAATTTTATATTTTGCCTTAGTACCTCTTAAATAATCTTCATAATATTTTTCTAGATAGCTTATTCCAACTGTATCATCTAATGCGTAACCTTTTTTTAAATAATAATCTTTATCTTCACTTGGAATTAAACCAACTTCACCAATTATATTACTCAATAAATTATTATAATTATTTATTCTTTTAAAACTCATTTCACATTTAATACCAATTATATTTGCTTCTATAACTCTACTATATTCAATATCACTACAATCTTTTTTTATAATCTTATCTTGATAATTATATCCTTTAGACATTATGCTATATATTCTACTTGCTTTTTTATCTATTTCAGTCATATTATTTATCATATCATCAGTTATTAATTTTAATTTTTCTTTTTCGTAATCACTATCACTTATTTTTCTTTCTTGATATTTTGTTTTTATTTCATCACTTAATTTATTAACTATATCTTTTTTATTATTAATGTAATAAAAATATTTCATTTCATCGTTAGTACCATATTCTATATTAATCAAGTTTGCTAACTTTTTGGCAATATCTATTTCATCACTAACACTAATATTATTTAATTTATTATAAATAATAGTTTTAACCCCTACATTATCTACTATAATTTTACCGTTAGTATCCAATATTCTTCCTCTAGGAGCACTTGATCCATATATTATTTTATTATTTTTTTCACTTAATAATTTTTGATAATGATTCTTTTTATAAAACATTAAATAACTCATT
The DNA here is from genome assembly GCA_934086355.1 of uncultured Bacilli bacterium. The sequence goes on along the minus strand of CAKOID010000001.1, from coordinate 15,316 downwards.
CTCGAAATACTTAATATAAATATAATGATTAACAATAGATATAATAATTTTTTCTTCATAGAGTTCACCAATATTATTATGATTTATTTAAAAAAAAATACTCTATAAATAGAGTTAATTATTTAATTCTTTTTAATTTTTTTACGTATAGTTGTCCAATATAAGGATTTATTATTTCTTCTTCTTTTTGCATCGTCATATTATTATCATTATCACTTTTTGCTAATACCAATATATTTCTCATATCTTTTAAAGTTTTTATATGAGATATATCTACAAATTTATGATTTATTTTTATAAAATATGCTTTTTCTTTTGCTATTACACTTTTAGATGTTGCATCAATTATATTTGATAAATCTATAACATCATATTTTTTAAAAAAGTCTAACTTCTCTTTGTCTACGCTAGTAACCATATATATATTTCCTTTGTATATTTCTTTCAAAATATTCCCCTCCTTTTAGTAAGAGATATTATAGATGCTTTTATCAAGTTTGTCAAATACATATTTTTTTTATTTTGTCATACAATATATTGGTGATAAAATGTTAAATTTAGTTGAGCCTTATATAGAAAAAATATCTAAAGAGGATATTAATAATTTTGCTCTAAAAAACAATATTAGATTAAATGGAAATGAGTTGGATTTTATATTTAATTTTATTAAAACTAGGTATAAAGAAGTTTTAAGTAATCCTAATTCATTTACTTTAACTAAATATAAAAATAATTTTTCAAATGAAAATTTTGTAAAAATAAATGGCCTTGTTAATAGATACAAAATGTTATTATAAACTATTCTTCGGAGTAGTTTATTTCTTTAAATATGAATTAATAATGAATAAGCGTCATATATTTGACCATCAAAAAATAGATGTTCTTTTTTACTTCTAACTTATTAATGTTTCTTTTTACCAATTGATTTAATACTTTCGTTTCATAACCTATTGTACTTGCCAGTTCTTTATCAAGAATCACTTTAACACCACGAACTTCATAAACTTTATTTTTAGTTTCCATAAATCTTCCTAATTTTCAATATTTGTAATTTTTATGTTGTATTTTACTTATGGTTGTTTATTATATCATACATATAAATATTTTCAATGTAAAAATACAAATAAAAAATATAAGATTTTACTCTTATATTATTCTTCGTTGGAATCACCAAGTTTTACTAAAACTTCTCTAGGTTTAGAACCATTTTGAGGACCTATTATGCCGCGTTCTTCTAACAAGTCTATTATTCTTGCAGCTCGATTATAACCTACTTTAAATCTTCTTTGTACAAGTGATGCACTTATTTTACCAGTTTCAATAGCAAAATCAACAATATCATTGTATAGAGGATCATCATATTCTTCTTTTTCAAAATCATCTCCAGCAGCCATATGATTTGGAGCTGCTTCTGTTAATGTATTATCATATTGTGCAACTTGTTCTTTTGATACATAATCTATTAAACGTTGTGTTTCCTCATCACTTATAAAATTACCTTGTATACGAAGTGGTGCATTTTCGCCCATTGGTAAGTAAAGCATATCACCTTTTCCTAATAGTTTTTCAGCTCCACCCATATCAAGTATTGTTCTTGAATCTATTTGACTTGCAACTGCAAATGATATACGACTAGGAATATTTGCTTTAACTACACCTGTTATAACATCTGTAGATGGTCTTTGAGTAGCAACTATTAAATGTATACCAGCAGCACGTGCCATTTGTGTAATACGCATAATTGAATCTTCTACTTCTTTTGCTGCTACTAACATCAAATCTGCAAGTTCGTCTATAATAACAACAATGAATGGCATTTTCTTTTCAATTTCTGCATTTGCTTGTTTATTAGTTTTTTCAACCCATTCGTTATAACCACTAATATTTTTTACATTTTTCTCACTAAATAAATCATATCTATGTTCCATTTCGGCAACTATTTTTTGTAATGCTATACTTGCTTTCTTAGGATCGCTTACAACCGGACACATCAAGTGTGGTATACCATTATAGTTTGATAATTCAACCTTTTTAGGATCTACTAATACTAGCTTACATTCATCAGGTCTCATGCGTATTAAAATACTTGCAATAAAACTATTAATACATACAGATTTACCACTACCAGTAGAACCAGCAACTAATAAATGTGGCATTTTTGTCATATCTGCACAACAATTTCTTCCCATAATATCTTTACCTAATGAAAATAATATTTTGGCATTTGCCATATTACTAGGAACATTAGATAAAACTTCACGAATAGGAACACTACTTGTAATTTTATTTGGTATTTCTACACCAACTGTACTTTTACCAGGTATTGGTGCTTGAATACGTACATCTTTAGCGGCCAAAGCAAGTGCAATCTCCTTATTTATACTAGTAATTCTACTAACCTTCGTACCACTAGCAATCTCTACTTCAAATTGAGTAACTGTTGGTCCTTCATGTATTTCTACAACTTTTCCATGAATTTGGAAATCAGCTAAAACTTTTTCTAAAGCAACTTTTGTTTTGTTTAAGAAATCAGTCGTATTTGCTTGTTTCTTTTTCTTAATAGGATCTAATATATCTAAACTAGGTAATTTATAATTGCTATTAGAATTATTTTCTACCGTATTTGTAACACTAACAGTTTCTACTGCTACATTTTTTCCTATATTATGTGCATCTTCGTGAGATGTGATAATAACTTTATTATCTGGAACGTCTAATACTTCTTCATTATCATCCTCTTCGTCATCATCTTCATCATTTGATATTTTTTCTTTCTTAGGTCTATTCTTAATTTTTTCTTTACCTTCTTTTATTTTATCAAGTATGTCTCCAATTGATAAATCAAATAATAAAATAACACCAAAGAATATTAAAACATAATATATAATCATTGCTCCACGAGAATCAAATAATGCTTTCAAACTCCATCCGCTTATGGCGCCAATTATTCCACCACCAGCATTAGATAAATTAGTAAAATCAGGCCCTTTTATACTCATTAATTTCTCTATAGATAATTCCATAAAATCTTTAAATTTCAAGCCTTTATCAACGTATTTCATGTGTGATAAACCTAAAATAGAAAAAGTTAAAATATATATTCCAATAAATCTTGCAGAATAAAATTTAGGCTTTTCTCTTTTTACTATAAAAATTAGTCCTAAACCAATCAAAAATAAAATTAATAAATTTACATAAGTTCCTACTAAAAATATACCAAATTGTTTAATTATTGATCCTACAGGTCCAAAAACCCCTATACCTATAACTCCAATTAAAATTAATATTAAACCTACAAATTCTATACTTATTTTATTTTTAGATGTAGTTGTATTTTTTCTTTTTTTCTTCTTAGTCATAATATCTTCACCATAATTAAATTATATACTATATATTTTTTTTATACAAGAAAAAAGACATTTAATTGTCTTTATTTTGTCATTATTTACATAATATTTTTTCTTTATTTTTAAAAGATGAAATAATATCATTATCTTTTATATTTAGAATATTCAACATATTTAACAACGATTCATCACTATTTAAATCAATAGTTCTAATTATATCTTTTAAAGTTTGAAAATCATTTCCATATTTACTAATTACAGCATAAGATATTAAAGTTCCATAAACATATTTTAAACTATCATAATACATAAATACATCTTTAATAATATCATATTCATCTTTTTCTTTTAATAAATTCAAACAACTGATTCTATTATTTATATCTCCTAATTTATAATATGATTTTAAACCCATTTCCATAATGACACTTCCAGTTTCTGCATAAATATTATCATTTAATGAATATAAGTGTGTCAATTCATGGATATAACTTATCATACTATTATCTGATAATATCATCATATATTCTTCATTAAATTCAATTAAGCAAGAAGTTGCAAAATTACTATCAAATATAGTTCTATTTTTTATATAGTTTATTAATTTAATATATTCTTCATCGTAATTTATATAACTTAATAAATTTTTCATAGAATATAAATCTTTACTTATTATATTGCCATCTAAATTTAATTTATTAATAATATAGTATAGATAAGAAATATCATCTTTTTTTACACTATATATAAAATCATTATTAATTAAACTATTTAAATCTATACATGAAATGTCTAAATTAAGATAAAAATTATTACATAATTCTATTATCTTTTGCTTATAGTAGTTATCTTTTGGATAATATTGATTACATATACTTTCAATTACAATAATATCTTTTATAATTTCTTTTTTATCTTTATTATCTAATTTATTGTATTTTATAATAAATTGTATTAAGCAATCATATAACAATTTCATTTTTCACCATCAATAAATTTAATTACGTCATTTACTGTATTATTAAAATTATCAAAATCTACATTAAACCAATTAATATCCATTTGATTATTGAACCATGTATACTGTCTTTTTGCATAATGTCTACTTCTTTGTTTTATTAATTCTATAGCATTATCTAAACTAATTTTTCCATCAAAATATTCATATAATTCTTTATAACCTATACCAGTTAAGATTGCTTTACTTCTTATATTTCTATCATATAATGATTTAACTTCTTCTAATAATCCATTTTCTATCATTATATCTACTCTTTTATTTATTCTTTCATATAATGTTTCTCTGTCTGTAGTTAATCCTATAAATTTAACTTCATATAGTAATTTATCTTTATCTTGAATTGTTTCCGTTTTATTTAAAAATCTAATTAATCTTTTTCTATTATTTATATGAATATTACAATCTTTATCTTTTTTTAATGCTAAATCATATAATTCTTCGTTAGTTAATTCATCATATTTGTTATTTATATTATTTTCTGTTTCAAATATATAATTATATAAACCAGCTTTAATATATAATCCAGTACCACCAACTATAATTATATTTTTATCTTTATTATTATCTAATATATTTCTTAGATCTTTTTGATAATCATAAACAGTATACATTTCTGTCGGATTAACAATATCAAATAATTTATGTTCTATTCCTTCTTTTTCTTCTTCAGTAACTTTTGCAGTTCCAATATTTAATTCTTTATAAACTTGCATGGAATCTCCGTTTACTACAATTGCATTATATTTTTTTGCAAGTTCTACACTTAATTTAGTTTTACCAACACCTGTTGGCCCAACAATACAAAGTATCATAAAACATCACCACTTAAATTGTATTTTATAATAAATAAAAGCTTTTATCAAGAAAAAAGATAAATATTTCTATCTATCTAATTCTTGTTCAACATTTGCACCATCAACGATAATATTTCTGTTAATTAACACATCACTATCTACACTTTGTATTTTTTCTTCAATTGAATTGTCTAAAATACTTAGAGTTCCATTATCGTCTTGTATTTTTCTTATAACTTTTTTATTAACTAAATCAATATAGTCGCAAGTTGAATCAAGACATCTTAATGGCTCATCAACATATACCGAATATATTTTTTCTTCGTAAGGTTCATAAGAAGTAGCTGTTGAACCTTTTTCAAGCTGAATATTACTATAGGTTGTTGTTGTTCCAGCCGTAGCACCATATTGATCATAAAATGCTATTTTATAATAAGTACTTTCTAAAAGAGTAAAACTTTGCCCAAAACCATTAGAAGCATAATTATAAATAAGTGGTGAACCTTCTGCATTTTTTGCAATTCTAATACTCCAACCAGCTTTTGTTCCATTATCACTTGACCAAGTACCACTAATTTTATATTTTCCTTTTTCCAAATAAATTTCAGTATAAACATTAGAAGTATAATCTTGATATTTTTTTTCAAAAGAAAAACTATTTTCAAATATTTGTAAATTGTCAACCACAGCATACTGACTCACCTTTAAGTCATTAATATTTATTAAATTTTTCCCAACACTTTTAATATCAATTCTATACTTTTGGTTAAATCTATTAGCATTATCATTAACTAAAGTTCCTAATTGTTCACTCATTGCATACATATTTAATTTAGTATAATTAAATTCACTATCACGTATGTTCACTTTTGCTTCAACTGTTTTATCCATATCATCACTTTGATCTAAGTTTGTTTCATGATAAGTCAAAGTTAAAGTATAAGTATGTGTTTCTCCAACTTTAATAGAATTTGTAATTATAGAATTATCATAAATCGGGAACGTATCATCTGAACCACCACATGTTCCAATATCACTTTTACACTCTAACTCATACGTTAAATCATTATAATATTTTAATTCATTTATTATATTTTCTAAAATAACTTCGTAACTGTCAATATCACCAGTTCCTGTATTTTTAACGGTAAATGTTTTACTTTTAATTACTTCTCCTGGTTGTATTTTATCTACTTTTATAAAACCATTTCCATCACCATAAGTAAGTTCCAATTTACCAACACTTACATCAACGCTTTTATCGTTAGTATTTCCTTTTACTTTAGCTGTAAAATATGCGTATGTTATACCAAATAATGCAAATATTAATAACAATATTGCAATCATACTTGTAATTATTCTTTTTTTTACACTATCTATATCATGCATACTTTATACCTACTTTCATAATAATAATTTTATAGTAATATTGAAAAAAATTCAATATTTTTTACAAAATTTATAAAAATAAATTGACAAAGTATACATAAGTATAGTAAAATTTATTTATCAGGCATGGAGTGATACTCAAGAGGCTGAAGAGGCGTCCCTGCTAAGGATGTAGAGCGGGCAACTGCTGCGAGGGTTCAAATCCCTCTCACTCCGCCATTTAGAAAAAATAAAAGTCTTGAATTTGTTTCAAGGCTTTTTTTCATATATTTAATTACTAGGTTTTTTTATATATTTTAATATATTTTTATTTTCTAAATAATCTTCTATAGAGGTTTTAGTATACTTACCATTCTTATAAGAATAAACGTTTATATATTTTAAAAGTATATCAATATTTTTATTTGATATTATAGTTTTTAAAGCATCATCTAATATAACATATATTTTAGCAGTTCCATTTTTCCTAATATTACTTACTTCATATAAATAATTATCTTCACTGCTAATATAATATGGGATAGTATTACTGCATAAATTATATAATAATCTATATGAATCAGAATTAAGAGTATTTACCGTTTCGCTTCTTATAGAATCTATTGCAATAAAATGATATTCTTTTAATTCATATTTGTATTGTCCTTTTTTTATTAAATTAATTTTAAATTCTTCATTTTTTTCTAATAATTCTTCATTTTCAGTATAAAAGTATATATCATTTACTATATTATCTTGTTTTAATTCTTGTCTAATTTGTTTTATACTTTGTTTTGAAATGATATTTTCAGTATTCTTTATTTCGTAAGCACCTCTATTTTTATTGTACTTTAGTACAATAATACTTCCAGTATTAATATCAGACACTTTTAAACTAATCAATGTATTATATTTTAAAAGACTAATTTCTTTTGAATTTTCTTTTTTTAAATAGTATCCATTACTATGTTTTTCATATTCTTTTATTACTAATGGATTATATTTTTTTGCTTCTTTTTCTGTTAATTCAAATGCAAAGGAAATATTTTTTCTCTTTTTTTCTATCATATCTACAAAAGAATCTATATTTTCTATATAATTTATAAAATAAAGTATTGGTTCTATTTTTATTGAACCATCTTTTTCTCTTTTTAATATTTTTAATCTTTCATTATAAGGATTTATTTCAAAATTTAATTTATTGTTTTCTTTTAAATCTTTATAATTAATAAAATTTTTTTTCATTAAAACCACCCTATTTATTTAAATATTCTATACCTTCTTTAAATGTACTAATACTAACCAATTCAATATCTAAATTATGTTTCTTTTTATATTTTAAAGCTTCTTCATAATTATCTTTAGGAACTAGCATAATATCTGCACCTTTATTTACTGCTCCAGCAAGTTTATAAGTTACTCCACCTATTTCACCTACATTACCTTCGCTATCTATTGTTCCAGTACCTGCTATTATTCTTCCTTTTGTTATATCATTCTCAGTAATAGCATTATATATTGCAAGTGCAGTCATAAAGCCCCCACTAGAACCAGATTCACTTTGTTTGCTTTTTACATCTACGTTAAGTTTACTATCATACTCATTTATAACAGCAGAAGTTAAACCTACTTTTGCATTTCCATCTATATCTATTAATTCAGCATAACATTTAATATTTTTACCATTACGTACTACATCAAATGTTATTTTATCACCAACTTTTTTATTTGTTATATATTTTTGCATTTCAGTAAATGTAGTAAATTCTATATTATCATATTTTACTATGTTATCAAATAATTTTAAGTCAGTTTTTGCATTCTCATAAATATATGTAACATAATTATTGCTTTTCTTTATAGTGTAATCTACTCCAGCTTCATTATATGCAACCATATAAGCGTTAGAAATACTTTCATATAAGTAATATTTATCTATCTTAATTGTTTCATCAATATCTCCATCATATGTAATATCATCATTACTAACTATATCCCAGGTAGGTATAACTTTTGCTAACAAATAAGTAGGTATAGTACCTTTAACTAACTTAACATATGTCATATTAATACTACCCTTACTTTTATTAATATCACTTTTACTTTCAATTCTGCTATCTAAATTAATTAATCCTCCTGGACTATATATACTAAAATCTAACTGAAAATTAAACAATAAATATATAAATACTAATATAAGTATTCCCTTATAATTTTCTTTAAAAAACTTTTTTATACTATTAAATATTCTTTTCATATCTCATCACCTATCTATTATATCACATATATAATGAATTTTTTAAGAATTAAATAAATATATTTTATTATGAAAAATAAATTAACTAAACTAACCATAATATTTTTCTTTATACTAATATTTATTAAAAAAGATATAATGTATTACACAATATATAATACTGTTATTTTATGGTTTAAAAATATTGTCCCAAATTTACTACCTATGTTTATTATTACAAGTTTAATTATAGAATCTAATTTAATTATTAATATATGTAATATTTTTGGTAAATTATTTAATAAAATATTTAAATGTTCTAATTATGGTATATTTATATATTTTTTAAGTTTATTTACTGGTAGTCCTTCTAATGCTAAATATATAAATGATTTAGTAAATAATAATTTAATATCAAATACTTTATCGGATAAACTATTACTGTTTACTTCTAATTATAATACTTTATTAATATATAGTTTACTTACTTTATATTTAAGTAAGTCTATATCTATTAAGATAATAAGTATTATAATTATATCTAATATTATAGTAGGTTTAATATTTAGAAATATGAATTATATTGATTTAAAAACAAATTATATTAAAAGAAAAATAAATATATCTAAAATTATAAAAGATACTATTGATACTTTATTAATGATATTAGGAACTTTAATATTTTTTAATATTATAATTAATCTTTTACCAATAAAAAATATGTTATTAAAAAATATATTAAATGGATTTTTAGAAATAACTACTGGATTAAAAGGTTTAGAATATTTAGATATAAATACTAATATTAAAATTTTACTAAGTACAATATATTTATCCTTTGGAGGATTATCTATTCATACACAAATAAAAAGTATCTTACCAGATACTAATTATACTTTATTTTTAAAATCAAGATTATATGCTGTTGTTATTTCAATCATATTACTAACTACTTTAATAATATGAAATTAATATCGAATAATCTTTTCCATCACTGCCAATTATTGGTATTTCAATTTTGTGAAATATATTTTTATTTAAAACTTTTTCGCCTGTAATTAATTCGTTGGTAATGTCATTCGAATTACTATACTTTATTTCAAATGCATTCTTTATTTTTCCGTTTTCATCAACGTTATATTTTTCAAATTCTGGAAGTAATCTAGTTGCCTTTGTATTACCATGAATGTACGAAATAACATAAGAGTCTTTATTTTTATAATAATATATGCCTAAGTGAGCAACGTTACTATTATCACCGTTAAAAATAAATTTAATACATTCATTAGCTTTTTTTTTGTCTTCTAAACTATCTTTATATGTGTTGTATGTTGTATAAAAATCATTTATTTCACAGGCACTTATTTTTAAACTAGTTGTCTCATCCAAATCTTCTTCTATATTTTTTAATATTAAAGCTTTATTAATTAAATAATCTGAATTGATACTTGCTTCATCGTTCATATCTTTTACGTCAACTAATAAACTAAATAAGAATATGAGTACTATAGAAATTAATGCTATAGAAATAATTATTTCAACCAATGTAATACCTTTTTTATTTAGTTTCATTAATCCCACTCCAAACTAGATATGTATGTTTCATACAAAATAGGACATTTTCCATACTCTTTCATATCATCACTACATGTAGCCATCCTAATATCTTCATTATTTGTATCTTTAGCTGGCCTTTTATATTCAACAATCAACAATTTGTCTACATCTTTAACATTTAATTTTTTTATGTAATCTATCATATATGCATCAAAAAGTAATGAATTTTTTTCGTTATTAGTCATTTCTTTATCAAAATTATTTAAATTAGTCAGTAAATATATTTTTTCCACATTATATATTCCTTTTTGTTTATCATCCAATCGTTGCGATAATTCATGATTTGTAAATGTCTCACACTTATCATTAGGAATATTACAAATATCTGTTACAGATACTTTACCTTGTAAATAATTTTTTATATATTTAGTTATATATATATATTCACTCGTATCATATTTATTTTCAGTACGTAGTTTAGATAATATCTTATTATATGAAGAAAATATTGTAAGAAGTGCAACTGATACTACAACAATAACAACTATAGTTTCCATTAATACAAAACCTTTTTTATTCATTATTTCACCTACTCTACAATATATGTGGTACCTGTTGCATCATTTTCTACTTTGCATATCTTTTTCCTACCATTAATTTCTAAATATTTTCTAAATCTATATTTTAATCCACTGCAACTACTAGTTACATATCCTTCGGTAGTTGTATAAGTTGAGTCTCCAATATCTCCGCTAGGAACACCTGATTTGATACAAAGGTTGTCATTTATTTTATAAGATTTATTTCCAGTATCCTTCTCCTTAAAACTATAAAGTATTTTATTAAAATAAGTTGCATTCATGTATCCAGTATCAATATCATCTAATATAGTATTAGCCTCAGAAGCTGTCTTGTCCAAACTATATAAAATTATTTTATTATTATTATAATCGACTTTACTTATAACATAAAGCTCTGCATCATTTACACTATCACAAGATCCAGTTGTCCCAATAAAACTTCCTACTTCAAAATCTTGTATACCTATAGTACTATTTATATCATCTTTTATACCCTTTTCTATAGTGTTTAATAAAACTTTATTTTGTAGATAATCTGCAATTATAGTTAGAAAAAGAGTAATAAATATTAGAAAAAAAGAATAAATTAAACTTGTTGCAATAAAACCTTTATTATTCATATAATCACTCTACTTTACATAATTAAGTATATAATAAATAATAATATTTTACAATTGTTTTCGTTAAATCTTTTTGTCTAAATAATTACATCTTTTGCATAATTCTTCACATTTTTTATTATTTTTAAAATTATTTAACATATTCTGATATCTACTACTATTAATAATTGTTTTTAAATCATCTTCAAAAATATTTCCTAATTTAATATCACCTTTACTATCTAAACAACAGGGTACAACAGTACCATCTACTAGTATTCCTATATGGTCTTTTAATGCATAACATGTACCATTTTCATTTATTTTATTATTATTTAAATCAGGCCATGTAAACTCTTCATTTATACTTATAAAAACATTCTTTTTGATAGTACTATTATTTTTTATATTATCTATTTTTAAATTTGTATTATATTTTTTATTAATCTTATCTAGTATATTTTTACTATATTTATTTTTTATCCAAAACCTATATGAAATATAAGTTTTATCTTTTAAAATATCAACTGCATTAAATATATTATTCATGTAATCTTCTAAACTTATTCCATATAATTCATTATAACTTTGTAAAGATATATTTATTTGTCTTATGTTATCATTATTAATTATATTATTTATTAGATAACCGTTAGTTGTAATATTTACATTGAAATTTTTGCTAGCATAATCAATAAATTTATTAATTTCTGGATGTAGTAATGGTTCACCTAGAATGTGTAGATATATGTAATTAGTATATTTTTTTATTTTATTTAATATTGTTTTGAATTCATCAAAACTCATATATTTTTTTATTCTTTTATTTTTAATACAAAAATCACATGCTAAATTACAATTATTTGTTATTTCGATATATATTTTTTTATACATAATATTCTCCTATTTAAAAAAGTTATAGAATTATAACTTAAAATCGTTAATGAAATCATCTATTGTCATTTCTTTAATTTCATTATCTTCAATTTTTTTAGGCATTTCTATAACTTCTTCACTTACAATAACTAATTCTTTTGATAATGCAACATTTTTATATTTTTCTTTAGATATATTACTTCCAGTACTTACTTCATCCATTATAGGTATATCAGTATTTTTTATTGCAGTAACTTCATCATTTATTAGTAATATATTATCATTCTTATTAGTTATAAATGCATTTATTATCTCATAATTAGTGGATTTTACTTTTTTAATTAATGTACTTCCACGTTTTGCACGAGATAAACTATTTAACTCTGATATTTTTATACGTTTTGCAGTATTTTTATTAGTAAATATAGTTAAATATTCATCAGTATCTTTATATGTTAAACCACATACTAAACTATCATCTTTTAAATTTATTCCTTTAACACCGCTTGCTTTTGTACCTGCAACTGGTATTTCATCAATACTATAATTCAGGTAATATCCAGTTTTTGTTATTAAGATATTTTTATTTTCACTTAATGTAGCACTAACAATTTTATCCTTATCTTTTAATTTCATTGCAGTATATGTTTTACTTGTTCTACTTACTATAAAATCAGATAATTTTGTACGTTTAACCATACCTTGTTCTGAATATAATACAATATCTAAATCTTTATTGCCTTCAGTTATGACAAAAGATTTAACTACTTCATCATCGGGACTAATACTAACGTAATTACTTACATGTTTTCCTAAATCTTTCCATTTTGTACTAATAATTTCATGTATTGGTAAGAATATGTAATTTCCTAAACTAGTAATAATTAATAATTTATTTAATGTGTTAGTATCGTACATATCAATTACATAATCTCCAGGTTTTAATCCAGTTAATTCTTCGCTTGATGAATAAGATTTTTTACTTACTTTCTTTAAATAACCATCATGAGTTAATACAACTATTACATTTTCTTTTATAATTAAATCGTTAGCATCAATTTTTATTTCATTTACTACTTCACTAATTTCTGTTTTTCTTGGAATACTATATTCTTTTTTTATAGAATTTAATTCCTTTTTAATTACACTATCTAGTTTTTTAGGGTTTGCTAAAATTTCGTTTAATAATTCTATAGCTTGTCTTAGTTTAGCTAATTTTTCTTCTAGAACTGTTACATCAAAATTAGTTAATCTATAAAGTTGTAAATCTAATATTGCAGTTGCTTGTTCTACTGTAAAATCAAATTCACTAACTAGATTATCCCTAGCATCGCCTTTATTTTTACTTTTTCTAATACATGCAATAACTTCATCTAGTATGCTTAATGCTTTAACTAAACCTTCTAAAGTATGTATTTCTTTTTTTGCAGTTGCTAAATCAAATTCACTTCTTAAACGAATAACTTCTCTTTGATGATTGATATATGCATCTAATATTGGTATTATACCTAAAAGTTTTGGTCTTCTATTAACTATTGTTACCATGTTGTAGTTATAGTTGGCTTGTAAGTCTGTATTTTTTAATAAATAATTTAATACTAAATTTTTATCTGCTCCACTTTTTAAGTCAATAACTATTCTAATATTAGAATCTTTATCAGATTCATCTCTTACTTCAGCGATACCATCTATTTTTTTATCTAATCTAATATTATCTATTTTATTTACTAATTGTTGTTTATTAACTTCAAATGGTATTTCAGATACAACAATTTGGTCTTTACCTTTATTTTTTACAAATTCACATCTACTACTTACAACAACTTTACCTCGACCTTTTGAAAAAGCATCTTTTATTCCATCTAAGCCTTCAACAATTCCTCCTGTAGGAAAATCAGGTCCTTTAACAATATTCATTATATCTTCTAATGTTGAATTAGGTTTTTCTATACGTAATATTGTTGCATCTATTATCTCACCTAAGTTATGCGGTGGAATATTTGTTGCATATCCTGCACTAATACCAGTTGTTCCATTAACTAAAAGATTTGGAAATTTTGCAGGTAAAACTGTTGGTTCCATCAAAGTATCACTATAGTTAGGAGCCATCATTACCGTATTTTTATCTATATCTCTTAATAATTCTTCTGTTATTTTAGCAAGACGAGTTTCTGTATAACGATATGCTGCTGGTCCATCACCATCTATAGAACCATTATTACCATCTATTTCTACTAATATATGGTTTTGTTTCCAATCTTGGCTCATTCTTACCATTGCTTCATAAACTGATGAATCACCATGTGGGTGATATTTACCTAATACAATACCTACCGCATTTGCACATTTTTTAAATTGTTTATCATATGTATTGTGATCTTTATACATAGCATATATTATTCTTCTTTGTACAGGTTTTAAACCATCTCTAACATCTGGTATTGCTCTATCTTGTATTATATATTTGGAGTATCTAGCAAAACGTTCCTCCATTATTTCTTCTAAACTATATTCATGTATTTTATTTAATACGTTTTCCATACATTCACATCCTATAGACTATTTTATCAAATTTTGTTTAATTTACAAAGAAAAATTGACAATTATAAGTCAATTTTTATAACATAGCAATCATACTTTTAGATAATTTTGTTATTTTTAATATTTTATCCGTAGAATAACCTTCATTCTTTAATGTTCTTGCTAATGAAATTTTCTCTTTTTCGAGTTCTTGTTTACTTTGTTCGTACTCTTTTTGTTTTGCTTCTACCTTTTTAGTTTCGATTTTAGCAAATTCTAATTTTTTATCTGCTTCTTTTATTTTGGTATTCGCTTCTATTTCAGCAATCTCTAATTTTTCATGTTAATGTCAATACAAAAATGTTGTTTTTCGACTAAATAAAAATGTAGGAAATCATGCATTTTTATTTAGTCATT